>NZ_JBOHDN010000310.1:0-5220 GCF_050699375.1 Nocardioides sp.
TCGCCCAGCAGGGGCTCACCCCGGTGCTGTGCACGCAGACCGCCGGCGGCGTGACCGAGTCGGAGTACGTCGACCTGCTCCTGGAGCAGCAGGTGGCCGGCGTGGTCTTCGCCGGCGGTGCGTACGCCCAGCGCGACGCCGACCACGCGCACTACGACCGGCTGGCTGCCCGCAATCTTCCCGTCGTGCTCATCAACGCGGCCATCGACGATCTGCCCTTCCCGCGCGTGGTCTGCGACGACGCCGACGCGATGGAGCAGGCAGCGGAGCACCTGCTGGCGCTCGGGCACGAGCGGATCGGGCTCGTGCTGGGTCCGCGCGACCACGTGCCGTCCGAGCGCAAGCTGGCCGCCTTCCAGGCGGTCTGCGAGCGGGCCGGCGTGCCGTTCGACGACGCCCTGGTCGTACGCAGCCTCTACTCGCTCCAGAGCGGCCAGGCCTCCGCGGCTCGCCTGATCGAGCAGGGCGCGACCGGGATCCTCTGCGCCAGCGACCCGCTCGCTCTGGGGGCGGTCCGGGCGGTTCGCCGGGCCCGCCTTTCGACGCCCGGCGACGTGTCGGTGATCGGCTACGACGACTCTGCCTTCATGGCCTCTGCCGACCCGCCGCTCACCACGATCCGGCAGCCGATCGAGGCGATGGGTCGCGCAGCTGTCGACTTCCTGGTCAGCCAGATCGACGGCACCCTCGGGCCGGTCGACGAGCTCCTCTTCGAGCCCGAGCTCGTGGTCCGGCGGTCGACCGGAGCCGCAAGACACCGCGCAAAGTCTTGAAATTAATTACGTACTGTCAAGTTCTTGCGCACCTTCTGCGACTCGCTCTAACGTCGCAGCACGCCGTCAAGGTGACGGCTGTCACACCAGTGTGAGCTGCTGAGAACGGAGCGCCCGTGACCGCCACGGAACCTCGACAGAGTGAGCCGGCACCAGCCGTGCTCCCGGCCTCCACGGAGCGTCCGGCCGACTGGTGGCGCTCCGCGGCGATCTACCAGATCTATCCCCGCAGCTTCGCCGACGCCAACGGCGACGGCACCGGTGACCTGGCCGGCGTACGTGCGCACCTGACCTACCTGCGAGACCTCGGGATCGATGCCATCTGGTTCACGCCCTGGTATCCCTCGCCGATGGCAGACGGCGGCTACGACGTCGCCGACTACCGTGCGATCGACCCGGTCTTCGGCGACCTCGCCGAGGCCGAGGCGCTGATCGAGGACGCCCTCGAGCTCGGCATCCGCACGATCATCGACGTCGTCCCCAACCACGTCTCCGACCAGCACCGATGGTTCCAGGCCGCGGTGGCGGCCGGGCCCGGCTCGCCGGAGCGGGAGCGGTTCTGGTTCCGCGAGGGCCGCGGCGTCGACGGCGAGCTGGCGCCCAACGACTGGGTCTCGGAGTTCGGCGGCACGGCCTGGACCCGGCTGACGACACCCGACGGCGTCCCCGAGCAGTGGTATCTCCACCTCTTCTCCGCCGCACAGCCCGACCTCAACTGGCAGCACGAGGACGTACGTCGCGAGCACGAGGAGATCCTCCGATTCTGGTTCGACCGCAACGTCGCCGGGATCCGGATCGACTCGGCGGCGCTGCTGGCGAAGGACCCGGCCCTGCCCGACGTCCCCGCCGACCCGCAACCAGGCGAGCACCCCTACATCGACCGCGAGGAGCTCCAGGAGATCTATCGCGGCTGGCGCCGGATCGCCCAGGAGTACGGCACCGATCGGGCTCTGATCGGTGAGGTCTGGCTCCCCGACACCGCCAGGTTCATCCGCTACCTCCAGCCCGACGCCCTGCACGCGGCGTTCAACTTCGACTTCATGACCGCGCCGTGGGACGCCGAGGCGCTGCGTACGTCCATCGAGACGACGCTGCGAGTGCACGGCCAGGCCGGGGCGCCGGCAACCTGGGTGCTCTCCAACCACGACGTGACCCGGCTGGTCACGCGCTATGGACGCGAAGACACCGCGTTCGCCTTCGAGGCCAAGCGGTTCGGAACCCCGACCGACCGGGCACTCGGCGAGCGGCGGGCGCGGGCGGCGGCGATGCTCGCGATGGGCCTGCCCGGGGCCTACTACCTCTATCAGGGCGAGGAGCTGGGCCTGGACGAGGCCGACATCGCCCCGGACCTGGTCCAGGACCCGATGCACGTACGCAGCGGCGGCATCGATCCCGGCCGGGACGGCTGCCGGGTGCCGCTGCCATGGAGCGGGGACCAGGCGCCGTACGGCTTCAGCGCGCCGGGCACAGCCACCTGGCTGCCGCAGCCCGAGGGCTGGGCGGCGCTGACCGCGCAGGCGCAGTCGGCCGACCCGCGCTCGATGCTGTCGCTGCATCGGATGGCGCTGCTGATCCGGCGTACGCACCCCGACCTCGCCACCGGCGACTTCAGCTGGATCGATACCGATCCCGGGATCATCGCCTTCCGCCGCGGCGCGCACTTCGCGTGCGTCGTCAACCTGACCGACACGCCTGTGGAGCTGCCGCGCAGCGACCACGTCTGGCTCGCCAGCTCGCCGCTCGACGCGGGCCGGCTCGCCCCCGACGCCGCGGTCTGGCTGCGGCCCACCACCTGAGACCCCACCACAACATCGGAGGAGACAGACCCATGAGAACCACTCGATTGCGCAGCGTCGCGCTCGGCGTTGTCGCGGCCGTCGCGTTCGGCTCGCTCGCCGCTTGCGGCGGGTCGTCGGACGACAGCGACGGCGTCACCATCACCGTCGAGGGCTGGCGCCCCGGCGACAAGAAGCCCACCATCGACGCCGTCAAGGCGCAGGCGAAGGCCTTCAACAAGGAGAACCCAGACATCACCGTCAAGCCGGTGGAGTGGCAGTGGAACGCTCAGACCTTCCCGGCCCAGCTCGCCGGCGGCACGCTGCCGAGCTCGTTCCGGGTGCCGTTCACCGACACCAAGGGTCTGGTCGAGCGCAACCAGGTCGCCGACGTCGACGCCGAGATCCGCGCGCTGCCCTACTTCGACAAGCTCAACCCCAACGTGCTGGCCGCGGCGCAGGGCACCGACGGCAAGGTCTACGGGCTGCCCTCGGACGTCTACGCCAACGCGCTCCACTACAACCGCGACCTGTTCACGAAGGCGGGGCTCGACCCCGACAAGCCGCCGACCACGTGGGAGGACCTGCGCGCCGCGGCCAAGCAGATCCACGACCGCACCGGCGCCACCGGCTACGCCGAGATGACCGCCTCCAACACCGGTGGCTGGATCCTGACGACCCTGACGTACGCCCTCGGCGGCCGGATGCAGACGCAGGACGGCGACAAGTTCACCGCCACCGTCGACAACCCGCAGACCGAGGAGGCGCTGCAGATGCTGAAGGACATGCGCTGGAGCGAGAAGTCGTTCTCCGGGAACACCTCCTATGACTGGAACAGCATCAACCAGGCGTTCGCGGCGGGGAAGGTCGCGATGTACATCAGCGGCTCCGACGTCTACAACGGCCTCGTCACCACCTCGGCGATCGACCCGAAGTCGTACGGCCTCACCGCGGTCCCGCTCGGGGACTCGCCGGACGCCGGGGCGCTCGGTGGTGGCTCGGTGAACGTCGTCAGCGCGAAGGCGACCAAGGCCGAGGCCAAGGCTGCTGTGGCGTGGGCGGACTACTTCCGGATCCGCAAGTACACCGACGAGAGCGCGGCCGTCGCCGACGCCAAGACCCAGACCGCCGCCGAGCAGCCCGTGGGGACTCCGACGTTCCCGATCTTCGACGAGGCGTCCTACACCACCTACCAGGAGTGGGTGAAGGACTATGTCAACGTGCCGCTCGAGCAGATGACCGGCTACACCTCGAAGATGTTCGACCTCTCGCTGGTCGCCGAGCCGCCGTCGCAGACGCAGGCGGTGTACGGCGCGCTCGACCCGGTCGTACAGAAGGTGCTCAGCGACGAGAACGCCGACGTCGGGTCGCTGCTCAAGGACGCCGACGCCTCGGTCCAGCAGATCCTGGACAAGGGCTGAGCGTGACCGTTGACATGTCCCGGGTGGGGGAGCCGGCTCTCGTGAGAGGGCCGGCTCGCCGGCGTACGTCGCTCGTCTCGGTGTTCGGAAGATGGTGGCGTGGCCACGCGGCGACCCTGGTCTTCCTGCTGCCGATGCTCCTCGTCTTCGGGCTGTTCTCGTGGTGGCCGATCGCCCGGACCGTGGTGATGAGCCTGCAGGAGACCAACCTCGTCGGGGCCGCCGAGTGGGTGGGGCTGGAGAACTTCCGTACGGTGCTCGCCGACCCGCTGCTGCCCGTGGCGCTGCGCAACACGGCCGTCTTCGCGGCGATCGCGTTCGTCTTCGGCTACCCGATCCCGCTGGTCATGGCGGTGGTCTTCAGCTCGCTGCGCAGACTCCGTGGGCTCTACGCCGGCCTGGCCTATCTGCCCGTCGTGGTGCCGCCCGCGGTGGCCGTGCTGCTGTGGAAGACCTTCTACGACGCCGGGTCCGGGGGAGTGTTCAACACGATGCTGGGCTGGGTCGGGCTCGGGCCGGTGCCGTGGCTGGAGTCGGCCGACTGGGTGCTGCCCTCCCTGGTGATGGAGGCGACCTGGGCCGCCGCCGGAGGCACCGTGATCATCTACCTCGCGGCGCTGACCTCGGTGCCGCAGGAGCTCTACGACGCCGCCTCAGCCGACGGTGCCGGGGTGCTCGGCAAGGTCTGGCACGTGACCCTGCCGCACCTGCGCCCGGTGCTGCTGATCACCTTGATCCTGCAGATCATCGGCACCGCCCAGGTCTTCCTCGAGCCCTACCTGTTCACCGGCGGCGGGCCCTCGCACGCCTCGCTGACGCTGCTGCTCCTGATCTATGAGTACGCCTTCGGCAGCACCACCGGGGGCGGCGACTACGGCCCGGCGACCGCGCTGAGCCTGATGATGGCGCTCGGACTGGCGCTGCTGTCGTGGATCTACTTCCGGCTGACCCGCGGATGGAGCGACTGATGAGCTTCGTGTCCTCCCTCGACCAGCGGCGTACGTCGGTGCGCTGGGGGCTTCGCGGCGTACAGCTGGCGATGCTCCTCGGGCTCGCGGTGATCTGTCTCGGACCCTTGCTGTGGCTGGCGAAGTCGGCGGTCACGCCCACCCAGGACACGCTGCGATCGCCGATCTCGCTGTGGCCGAACGGTCCCGACTTCTCGATCGTCTCGCAGGCGTGGACCGAGCTGGGTCTGTCGTCCTACCTGGTCAACACGGTGGTCATCGCTGCCGGGTCCTGGGCCGTGCA
>NZ_JBOHDN010000311.1:0-23048 GCF_050699375.1 Nocardioides sp.
ACCTATCTCGCGGTCGCCAAGGCCGTCCAGGCGCTGCAGTCCAAGCAGGTCAACCGGATCATCCTGAGCCGCCCCGCGGTCGAGGCCGGTGAGAAGCTGGGCTTCCTGCCCGGCACGCTGACCGAGAAGATCGACCCCTATCTGCGCCCGCTCTACGACGCGCTCCACGACATGATGGACCCCGAGCTGATCCCCAAGCTGATGACGAGCGGCACCATCGAGGTCGCCCCGCTCGCCTTCCTGCGAGGCCGATCGCTCAACGACTCCTTCATCATCCTCGACGAGGCGCAGAACACCACGCCCGAGCAGATGAAGATGTTCCTGACCCGCCTCGGCTTCGGCTCCAAGATCGTCGTCACCGGCGACGTGACCCAGACCGACCTCCCCAACGGCCAGAAGTCCGGCCTCAGGGTCGTCGAGGGCATCCTCGAGGACGTCAAGGACATCAGCTTCAACAACCTGACCAGCCACGACGTCGTACGCCACCGGCTGGTCGGCAAGATCGTGGCCGCCTACGACGACCACGAGGCCCAGGGCCAGGGTCGTGCGTCCGGAGAGAGTCGGTAGTGAGCGGGCGCCAGCGAGTGACCGTAGGCCTCAGGCCGCCGTTTCCGTATTCTTGGCTTTCTTCGACGGAGACGGCGGCATGAGCACCGAGATCATCAACGAGTCGGAGCAGGAGGTCGATGTCGAGCACGTCGTCAGGCTGGCTCGGTTCCTGCTCGAGCAGCTGCGGGTGCATCCGCAGGCCGACCTGCGGATCAAGTTCGGCGACGAGGGCACGATCACCGAGCTCAACGAGCGCTACTTCGATACCGAGGGCCCGACCGACGTGCTCTCCTTCCCCGGCGACGAGCTCCTCCCCGGACGCCTCGACGAGGAGCCGGAGGAGGGCGACCTGGGCGACATCATCATCGCCCCGACGATCGCCGCCAAGCAGGGCGAGGAGGCCGGTCACGGCACGGTCGCGGAGATCGACCTGCTGACCACCCACGGCGTCCTCCACCTGCTCGGCTATGACCATGTGGATCCCGAAGAGCACGCCGAGATGTTCGCCCTGCAGGCCAAGCTCCTGCGGGACTGGGGCTCCTCGGCCAAAGCACCCGACTAGGAGCATTCCCACCCACCATGGACGACGCCAGGCTGCTGATCGCAGCCGCTGTTCTGGTCCTCATCGCCGGCCTCTTCTCAGCCGCCGACGCAGCACTCAGCGCCTTCTCCCGCGCCCGCGCGGCCGAGCTGGTCTCCGAGGGCCGCGCCGGCGCCAAGCGCCTGGTCGCGGTGGTCGGCGACCCCACCCGCTACGTCAACACGGTGCTGCTGCTCAGGCTGCTGTGCGAGATCGGCGCGACCGTGCTGGCCGCGCTGTGGGCGTACGACACCTATCAGGGGAGCTGGTGGCCGACCGTGCTCACCACGACCGCGACGATGACGGTGGTCTCCTTCGTCGTCATCGGTGTCGCTCCCCGCACACTGGGCCGCCAGCACCACGAACGCATCGCCCTGGCGGTCGCCGGCCCGATCGGCATGATCACCGCGGTCCTGGGCCCGATCCCGAGCCTGCTGATCATGCTCGGCAACGCGCTCACCCCGGGTAAGGGCTTCCGCAAGGGGCCGTTCTCGACGGAGACCGAGCTGCGCGAGCTGGTCGACATCGCCGAGGCCTCCGACCTGATCGAGGCCGAGGAACGCCGGATGATCCACTCGGTCTTCGAGCTCGGCGACACCCGCGCCCGCGAGGTGATGGTGCCCCGCGGCGACATCGTCTTCCTGGAGCGTCGCAAGACGCTGCGCCAGGCCCTCTCGCTGTTCCTGCGCTCCGGCTACTCCCGGATGCCGGTGATCGACGACAGCCTCGACGACATCATCGGCATGGTCTACCTCAAGGACGTCGTCGCGCGTGACTTCGAGGCACCCGAGGTCGAGACCACCCAGCGGGTCGAGTCGCTGATGCGCAGGCCCACCTGGGTGCCCGACTCGAAGCCGGTCGACGAGCTGCTCGCCGAGATGCAGCAGCACCGTCAGCACATCGCCGTCGTCGTCGACGAGTACGGCGGCACCGCCGGCCTGATCACCATCGAGGACATCCTCGAGGAGATCGTCGGTGAGATCACCGATGAGTACGACGTCGAGGACCGCGAGCCACTCCACCTCGGCGACGACTCCTGGCGCGTCCCCTCCCGCTTCCTGGTCAGCGACCTCGAGGAGCTCGTCGGGTTCCCCGTCGAGGAGGACGACGTCGACTCCGTACGCGGCCTGATGGCCAAGCACCTCGGCCTGGTGCCGATCCCCGGCTCCGAGGTCGAGGCCCACGGGCTCTGGTTCGTGGCCGAGGAGTCCGCCGGGCGGCGGAACAAGATCGGTACCGTACGCGTCAGAGCCGCGGCCCGGGCCGGGGCCGATACCGAGGCCGACGACGTGGACGAGCAGAGCGAGAAGGCCGACAAGACCGAGAAGGCCGACAGGATGCTGGACAGAATGAGAGAGGCCCATGCCCGAGCAGAGTGAGCTGTCGACCGAGGACCGCAAGCTGGTGACCCTGGCCCGCGCGACGCGGGCCCGCACCGGAGCGGCCGACGGAGCAGCCGTACGCGACCTCGACGGCCGCACCTACGCCGGTGCCACCGTGGATCTGCCCTCGCTCCAGGTCTCCGCGATCGGTGTCTGCGTGGCGATGGCGGTCGCATCGGGGTCGAAGGGTCTCGAAGCGGTCGTGGTGCTGACCGACGCCGCCGAGGCCGACGCCGCGGACCTGGCAGCGGTCAAGGAGTTCGCGGGCGAAGGCGTCCCGGTCATCGTCGGCGACCCGCGCGGCAACCTCCGCTGACCCTGCGAAAGCCGGCCAAAGCTCAGCGAGCGGCCCGATGGCCACCGGTCCCGCTGGTCCCGCCGGTCCCGCCGGCCCCGGCCGAATCGGCGACGAGCGGCAGCGTGCCGAGCTCGATGGTGACGTGGATCCCGTCCTCGTCGCGATAGGCGGTCAGACCGTTCATCGTGGCCATGTCGACGCCCTTCTCACGCATGTGGACGACGATCTGGTCGATCGCCAGCGCGAGCCGGGCCTGCGAGACGGACTTGTTGCGCCACTTGACCTGGTTCTCGGTGAAGTAGGGCGTCGCCTTCTCGGCAAGCGTTGACACAGCGTCGCGATGGGCAGCACTGGACATGAAGACCCTCCAGGGTGCACGAGATGGGGGAGCCCGACGGGGACGAGTCGGGCTTGCGACTGTAAGCGAACTAGCCAAAAAATCGAAACCGGAAGTCCATCGTGCGAGTAAAGTGCGTCGAGTGACGGGTGAGACTGGTTGGGAACTACACAACGAGGCCGTCGAACGGCTGACGACCTCCTACGCCGCAATCCCCGACGGCGCTCCCGTCCGCCTCGCCAAACGCACCACCAACCTCTTCCGGGCCCGCGCCGCGACCACCGTCCCGGGTCTTGACGTCTCCGGTCTCGGCGGCGTGATCGAGGTCGACCCCGAGGCGGCCACCGCCGACGTACAGGGCATGTGCACCTACGAGGACCTCGTCGACGCCACCCTCGCCCACGGGATGATCCCGTACGTCGTCCCGCAGCTGCGCACGATCACGCTCGGCGGCGCGGTGACCGGGATGGGCATCGAGGCGACCAGCTTCCGCAGCGGCCTGCCCCACGAGTCGGTGCTGGAGATGGACATCCTCACCGGCTCGGGGGAGATCGTCACGGCGGCACCGAGCCCCGACAACGAGCACCGCGAGCTGTTCGAGACCTTCCCCAACTCCTATGGCTCCCTCGGCTATGCGACCCGGCTCAAGATCAAGCTGGAGAAGGTGCCGGGCTACGTCGCGCTGCGCCACATCCGCTTCGACGACCCCGGTCTGCTCGCGAAGACGATCGCGCAGATCACCGAGGCGAGGACGTACGACGGCGTCCAGGTCGACGGGATCGACGGTGTCGCCTTCGAGCCGGGGGAGTACTACCTGACGCTGGCGACCTGGACCGACACCGCTGCCGGCGCCACGCCTTCGGACTACGGCGGCCAGCAGATCTACTACCGCTCGATCCAGGAGCGCGCCGCGTCCGGGTCCGGGACCGACCTGCTGACGATCCGTGACTACCTGTGGCGCTGGGACACCGACTGGTTCTGGTGCTCGGGCGCCTTCGGCGCGCAGAACAAGTACGTACGCCGCCTGTGGCCGCGTCGGCTGCGGCGCTCCGACGTCTACATGAAGCTGATCGGGCTGGACCGCAGGCTCGGCATCGCCGACAAGCTCGACGCGCGCGCCGGACGCCCGTTGCGGGAGCGGGTCATCCAGGACATCGAGGTCCCCGTCGAGAACCTCCCGGCCTTCCTGGAGTGGTTCGACGCCGAGATCGGGATGCGGCCGGTGTGGCTGTGTCCGCTGGTCTCCCAGGGGATCGCCTCGACAGGCTCGACCACCGGGAGGGCGAAGTGGCCGACCTACCCGCTCGAGCCGGGCCGGACGTACGTCAATGTCGGCTTCTGGGGCACGGTCCACGTCGGCCCGGACGCGGTCGACGCCCCGAAGAACCGCGCGATCGAGGCCCGGGTCCACGACCTCGGCGGCCATAAATCGCTCTACTCAGAGGCGTTCTACGACAAGGATGTCTTCAACGCTCTCTATGACGGGGACAACCTCGCTGCCGTGAAGGCGAGGTATGACCCCGGTAATCGGTTGACGGATCTGTACAGCAAGGCGGTGAAGAGCCTGTGAACGACATTGCAGGGAACATCAACAACCTCTTCGACGGTGGGCTGCCAATCAGGCTCACCGCATACGACGGCAGTGTTGCCGGCGACACGGACTCCTCCATCGGGATGGAGATTCTCAACCCGCGCGGGCTGGCGTTCCTGCTGACCGCGCCGGGTGACCTCGGTCTGGCTCGGGCCTACGTCAGCGGTGACCTGGCCCTCCACGGCGTCCACCCGGGCGACCCTTATCCCTATCTGGCGGTGATGCTGGACAAGACCGACTTCGCCCGCCCGAGCCCTCGCGAGGCACTCGACCTCATCCGGGCGATGGGGGTGAAGAACTTCGTCCCGCCCAAGCTACCGCCCCAGGAGCACCTGCCCGCGTGGCGGCAGCGAGCCGAGAACGTACGCCACATCTCCGGCCGGGCGCTCGGCGCGCTGCCGTGGACGCGGCACTCACCCGAGCGCGACGCCGACGCCATCCACCACCACTACGACGTCTCCAACACCTTCTACGAGTACGTCCTCGGGTCCTCGATGACCTACACCTGTGCGCTCTACCCGAGCGATGACGCCACGCTCGAGGAAGCGCAGGAGGCCAAGTACGACCTGATCTGCCGCAAGCTCGGGCTGGAGCCGGGGATGCGGCTGCTCGACGTCGGCTGCGGCTGGGGCGGGATGGTGCGGCACGCGGCCAAGCACTACGGGGTGAAGGCGCTGGGGGTGACCCTGTCTCGCGAGCAGGCCAACTGGGCGCAGCGGGCGATCAAGGCAGACGAACTCGACGACGTTGCCGAGGTGCGATTCTCCGACTACCGCGACGTGGTCGAGGGGGACTTCGACGCGGTCAGCTCCATCGGGCTCACCGAGCACATCGGGGTGGCCAACTATCCGGCGTACTTCGGTTTCATCAAGTCCAAGCTGCGCGACGGCGGCCGGCTTCTCAACCACTGCATCACCCGTGCCGACAACGTCTCGCGGGCGAGCGCGGGGGCGTTCATCGACCGCTACGTCTTCCCTGACGGTGAGCTGATCGGCTCGGGCACCATCGTCTCCGCGGTGGAAAATGCCGGCCTCGAGGTGCAGCACCACGAGAACATCCGGGTGCACTACGCCAAGACGCTCACCGGGTGGAACAAGAACCTGGTCGACAACTGGGACGCGTGCGTCGACGAGGTCGGCCTGGGCACCGCGAAGGTCTGGGGCATGTACATGGCCGGCTCCCGGCTCGGCTTCGAGCGCAACAACATCCAGCTCCACCACGTGCTCGGCACCAAGACGGTCGACGGTCTCTCGGGTTACCCGCTGCGACACACCTTCTGAGGCGTTGAGTGGGCGAAAGTGGCGCCTCGGACTGCGGTCTGGCTGCCACTTTCGCCCACTCGCGGGGGACGTACATTCAGAATCTGGTGACATGCGGTCGATATCGGGGTTCGCTGTTCGTGGAGTGGGTGAAGTTCCTGTCCAGCGAAGGAGACAGTCATGGAGACCTACAACCTTGCCGAGATGTACGACGCGCCGCCGATGGCCTGGGAGGAGGTGACCGCGCGGCTCGATCGCGGGTTCAACCAGGGCCCGGGGTCGCAGGAGGGTGAGCCCGGGCGCTACACGACGTGGGTGAGCACGATCAACGCCGACGGTGGTCCGCACATGAACGCCGTCGGCGCGGTCTGGTTCGACGGCAGCTTCTACCTGGTCACCGGCCCGGGGACGCGGCGTGGCCGGAACCTGGCCCGCGACCCCCGCTGCGCGCTCTCGCTCTCGGTGCGTGAGTTCGACCTGGTCGTGGAGGGCCGCGTGACCCGGGTGCTCGGCGACGAGCTCGGGCGAGTGGCCGGGCACTACCACGACAACGAGGGCTGGCCTGCCGAGGTCGACGGGTCGGGTGAGGCCGTGACGGCGCCGTTCAACGCGCAGAGCGCGGGCCCGGCACCGTGGCACGTACATCGCATCGAGCTCACCTCTGCCCATGCGGTCGCGACGGTGGAGCCCTACGGCGCGACCCGCTGGAGGTTCTGAGATGACCGACCTGTTCGCAGGACTTCCGGTCACGGACCTGGCGCGAGCGGCCCGCTGGTACGAGGCGCTGCTCGCGGGCCCGCCGGCCTTCTACCCCAACGACGCCGAGGCCGTCTTCGAGGTCGCCGAGCACGGTTACGTCTACGTCGAGGTGAGACCGGAGCTCGCCGGTCGCGGCTTCGTCACCCTCTTCGTCGACGACCTGGACGCCCGCCTCGCCGCGATCGCCGAGCGCGGTCTGCGGCCGGAGTCGGAGGAGACGTACGAGAACGGGGTCCGCAAGGTCCACTTCCGTGACCCGGACGGCAACGAGGTCGGGCTGGGCGGTGGTCCGGGCGGGAGCAGCGAGGCTGACGCTGCTCCCGCCTGATCAGGCCGGGACCGCGAGACCGTGCTCTTTGGCGTACGCGCGTCGACAGGACGCCGCGCAGAAACCCACGGTCTCCCCATCGTGCTCGAGCGTGATGGCGTCGCGCCCGAGGGTGACCTGCATGCCGCACATCGGGTCGATGACGACGCCGTCAGGGAGGACGACCTCGCCCGCGCGGTGTCTCGCACGGAACTCCTCGGTCATCCAGCTCGTGAGCTCGTCTGCCGTCGCCGGTCGGCCGTTGAGCCCGATGCTGCCGTCCGCGATCCCGACCAGATTGATCCAGAGGTGCCCGCCCGGCCTGCTCCAGCCGTGGTCGCGGTCGAGCCTGCGTACGCCGGCACGGATCGCGCCGGACAAGGGTCGAGACATCTCCTCGCGCCATGCCTCGGGAACGGTGGCGGTGACGACCAGCGGCGGCGGGGCCGGCGGACTCCACGCCCCGTCCCCGGTCGTCCACCCGGCGAGCTCCCGGAAGGCGATGTGGGTCGTCGCCCGGCCTCGAGCCATCGTCTCCTCGGGCGCGCCGGCGCTCTCGTTGAGGAGCCCGGTCACGGCCTTCGTCAGCGTCGCGCGGTCGCCGTCGGTCAGAGCGTCGGCGGGAGCGGCGATCTCGATCAGGAACACGTCAGGCCTCCTCGTGGTGGGCATCGGGATCGAAGCCGTCGGGGGCGCGATCGATGAACGCGGTGATCGCGGCGATCCGCCCGGACCCGTCCAGATCGAGGACATCCGTACCCTCGGCGAACGAGCCCGCCTCCGTGCGGATCTCCCAGCGCACCCGGACGTGCCCGTGGTGCGACTCGGGCTCGGCGCGGGCCACGAACGTGAAGTCACCGACGCCCTCGGCGAACGGGTGGGTGAAGTCGATCAGCGGCTCCAGGCCGGTGGACTCGCCGATCGGGGTGGAACGAGCGACGTCCGGGGTGAACAGGGTGGCGCCGAGGGTGCGCTGCCCGTCGGCGGAGAGGTTCCAGAACGAGACGTACGCCTCGGCGGTCGCGGCAGGTGAGATGGGTGTCGTTTCAGTGGTCATGGCCACGACGATCCGCTTCCGGGCGGGCCCTGTCGATTACCTCTCGGGTAGTTGCCGGGCCGCGCTGAGCCCGGCAGCCTGGGTGCATGACAACGGCCCAGCTGAGCGTCGGAGAGCTGCTTCGTGACTGGCGCGAGCGGCGCCGTCGCTCGCAGCTCGAGGTGGCGATCGCGGCCGAGGTCTCGGCTCGTCATCTCAGCTTCATCGAGACGGGCCGATCGGGTCCGAGCCGGACGATGATCGAGCGGCTCTGCGAGGAGCTCGAGGTTCCGCTGCGCGAGCGCAACCGGCTCTATCTCGCGGCGGGGTTCGCGCCCGTCTATCAGGAGCGACCGCTCGACGACCTCGGGGTCGCCAGGTCTGCCGTCGAGGCGGTGCTCACCGGCCACGAGCCCTATCCGGCCTGTGCGGTCGACGTCCGCTGGGACGTGGTCGCGACCAACCGGCCCATGGAGCTCTTCCTGGCTCCGCTGCCCGACGCGTTGTGTCAGCCGCGGCTCAACATGCTCAGAGCGACGCTGCATCCCGACGGTCTGGCGGCGCAGGTGCGCAACTATGCCCAGTGGCGAGCTCACGTCGTACGCCGCGTCCGTCGCCAGCTCGACCGCACCGCGGCCGCGGGGCTGGCCGATCTTCTCGACGAGGTGGAGGGCTATCCGGTTCCGGCCAGCGCCGACGTGGAGGCTCCGGTGGTCACGGCGAACGACGGTACGTTGCCGGTGCTGCCGCTGTTGCTGCGTACGAGCCTCGGCGACCTGTCCTTCCTCTACGTCCTCTCCGTGATCGGCGCCGCTCGTGACGTGACGATCGACGAGATCGCCGTGGAGGCGATGTTCCCGGCCGACGAAGCGACCCGGGAGGTCCTGCTCGCCATCGCCCGGGAGTGAAAGCGCCGCTGATGCAGGCGGGCCGCGTCTGCGCGGATAACCTTGAGGCGATGAGTGTCAAGGCCCAGCAGTACGCCGCGGAGGTGCTGCGGCGCGAGCAGATCACGCCCCACCTCGTCCGTCTGGTGCTCGGCGGTCCCGGGCTGGCCGGGTTCGAGTCGACCGGGATCCCGGACGAGTGGGTCGGGCTGATCGTGCCGGGGCAGTTCCAGTCGCGCTACTACACCGTGCGGTCGTGGGTTCCGTCCGATTCCGGGGCAGGCGAGCTGACCCTCGACGTCGTCGTCCACGACGTCGGCCTGGTCACCGAGTGGGCCACGCGGACCGACCCGGTGGGGCAGACGGTCACGATCACCGAGCCCAAGGGCTCCTACGCCGCCCCCGACGACGCGCAGTGGCTGCTGCTGGTCGGCGACCTGACCGCGATGCCGGCGATGGCGCGGATCACCGAGACCACTTCGCTGCCGACGCGGATCTGGGCAGAGGTGCCCGAGGACGTACCCGGCTATCTTCCCGACACCGCCGACGTCACCTGGTCCGCGCCGCCCTCGGAGACCTCCTCCGACCTGGCGGCGGCCGTGGAGACGATCGAGTGGCCCGCGGGCGACGGCTACTTCTGGATGGCGGGGGAGTCGAGCCAGATGCGGGCGATCCGCAAGCACCTGATGCGCGAGCGGAAGCTCGACTCGCCTGCGTACCACGTCATGGGCTACTGGCGCGGAGGCGGCCAGAAGCGGCAGCCGCGGGCGGTCGACCCAGGACCGGTGTGGCGAGAGGGCAAGGCCCAGGGGCTCACCGACGAGCAGATCTGGCAGCGGTACGACGAGCAAGTCCACGAACAAGCACAGGAGCAACAGTGACCGAGCCAAGCCCGGCGCCGCCAGCACCAGAATTTCGGAGCGGCTTCGTGTCGTTCGTCGGACGCCCCAACGCGGGCAAGTCGACCCTGACCAACGCGCTGGTCGGCACCAAGGTGGCGATCACCTCCGACAAGCCGCAGACGACCCGCACCGTGGTCCGGGGCATCGTCCACCGCGCCGACGGCCAGCTGATCCTGGTCGACACCCCGGGCATCCACCGGCCGCGTACGCTGCTCGGCGAGCGGCTCAACGACCTGGTCGAGGCCACCTGGACCGAGGTCGACGTGGTCGCGATCTGCTTCCCGTGCAACGAGAAGATCGGCCCCGGTGACCGCCGGATCGCGGAGAACGCGAACAAGCTCAAGAAGGGCATCAAGCGGGTCGCGGTCGCCACCAAGACCGACCTCGCCACCCCCGAGCAGATCGGCGAGCACCTGATGTCGATCCAGGAGCTCGGGGTCGAGCTGGGCATCGAGTGGGCCGAGATCGTGCCGGTCTCCAGCGTCGGCGGCGACCAGGTCGACCTCCTCGGCGACCTGCTGATCAAGCTCCTCCCGGAGGGCCCGCCGCTCTACCCGGACGGTGAGCTCACCGACTCTCCCGAGGAGATCATCGTCGCCGAGCTGATCCGCGAGGCAGCCCTCGAGGGCGTACGCGACGAGCTCCCGCACTCCATCGCCGTCGTCGTCGAGGAGATGCGTCTGCGTGAGGATCGGCCGGAGGACAGGCCGCTCATGGAGGTCAACGCCTTCTTGTACGTCGAGCGCGACTCCCAGAAGGGGATCGTGATCGGTCACAAGGGCTCGCGCCTGAAGGACGTCGGGCGCCGGGCCCGGCTACAGATCGCCGAGCTGTTGGGCATGCCGGTCTACCTGGACCTGCGCGTCAAGATCGCCAAGGACTGGCAGCGCGACCCGCGGCAGCTGCGCAAGCTGGGCTTCTGAAGTACTGCCGAGTCGGCTCGTTATCAGGCCGGGGCCCAGCAGATCCCGTACGACTGCCCGCCCTGCCACTGCTGGGCACTGGGGAACTCCCAGGACCACTCGTACTTGAGCGGGTCGTCGGCGACCTCGGCGGCAGCGGCCTTGCAGTCCTCGGCGCCGGCGCTGTTCACCTTCGACTCGCCGGGATACTTCCCCGAGCCGAGGTCGATGACCGACAGCGCCCGCCAGGAGTGCTTCAGCGAGCACGGCACCCGCTTGAACGAGTCGGACTTCGGCGACGCGGTGCCACACATCCGGAACGGCTCGGCGGTCTCGGAGTCGCCCAGGACACCCTTCATGTTGCCCTTCAGCGTCATCAGCGCCTTGGGGCCGGCGATGCCGATGACGTCGCAGCGGAACCAGTTCGCGCCCGCCTCGGACTCCTTGATCGTCGGGGTGAACCAGACCGGGCGCAGCATCGAGAGCCGCAGGTCGTCGGCGTTCCCGCCGAGATACTTCGTCACCTTGTTGGGGCACGAGGCCGCGACCTGGGCCGCGACCTGCTCGGAGTCGACCGCGACGAGGTGGCCGTCGACGACGTTCTTCAGCCGCCCCACGGCGTACGTCTGGGTGGTGTGCTTGCCCTTGCAGCTCACCGCGGTGCCGCCGGCGGTCGGGGCCAGGGCCTCGTCGTAGCTGACGTTGTAGCAGGCGCCTTCCTTGGGGGTGGGCGCCGGCGAGGCGGAGGCGGAGGGAGGCGCGGAGGAGGATGGCGCCGCTTTCGGCTCCTCACCCCCGCAGCCGGAGAGGGCCATGGCCCCCACGATGGCAAGGGCCCCAGCTCCCCACAGCTTGTGTCGCATGCTCACTCCTCGGTCACCGCCCAGCAGACCGCCCAGCGGTTGCCGGCGTTCCACTCCTTCTCTCCAAACCATGTGTACCCGTATTCGAAGCTTTCCGGGTAACCCATCCAGGCGTTCACCGAGCCGCGGCAGTACTGAGAGGCCTTCTTCTTGGACCCCGAGGCACCCAGATACTTGTCCTTGGGCTCGCCCAGCTTGATGGTCGTCACCGCGCGCATCTGGTGCGGGTCGGAGCAGGGCACCTTCGGCGAGGTCACCGTCTTGCCCTGTGCGCACACCATCCAGCGGTCCTCGACGTCCTCGACCTTCTTGACCTTGAGGAGGTTGCGGGTGGTGGTCGGCAGGTCGACGTACTCGGCACCCTGCTGGCCACCGCCGACCACGTCGCAGCGGATCCAGCGCGCGCCCTCGTCCCAGGCCTTCTCGGAGGGCCCGAAGTAGACGTGCGAGAGCATCGAGCGCATCAGCAGGCTCTGGTCGGAGCCGACATACTTCTCCAGCAGCTTGCGGCACTGGCTGAAGGCCCACTCGTTGACCTTCTCGTCGCCGTACTCCGCGTCCTTGAACTCGTCAGGCAGCGGCCCGGCGCCGAAGGTCTCGGCGTTGTGCGGCTCGTCGCACGGGACGTACTTGTCGAAGTTGTAGGCCTCGGCGACGTCGTCGTGGCTGAGGTTGCGGCACTTGCCGACCTCGGGCAGCCCGGTCGCGTCGACCTGGCTCGGGTCCTCACCCTTGGCAGCCGCCCGGTCACCGCCGCACCCGCTCAGCGCGAGGGCAGCGAGCAGCGCGATCAGGAGAGCTACGGACGTCGTACGCCGGGGGGAATGGCCGATCACGGTGGTCGACTCTACTTGTGGGGGTATCAACCCGCCGAAATCAGCGCCGCGACGGTGGCGCCCAGCTCGTAGGCCGCGTCCACATGGGAATCCTCCACGTCCCCCAGGACGTCGAGGATGTCGTACGCCTGGGACCAGCCGAGCGCGCCGACGATCGACTGCACCGAGCGGATCGCGCCGGTGGTGTCGTAGCGGCCGTGGACGTAGAGGCCGTAGGGACGTTTGGTGGTGGCGCCGGCAGACTCGCCGGCTCCACCGGAGGGGTCGAGCGCGCCGCCCACCGCCAGGAACGTCGAGTCGAAGAAGTGCTTGAGGGCGCCCGACATGTAGCCGAAGTTGGCGCTGGTGCCGAGCACGTAGCCGTCGGCGGCGAGGACGTCCTCGGCCGTGGCCTCCAGCGCGGGACGTACGACGACCTCGACGCCCTCGATCTCGGGATCCTTGGCGCCGGAGACGACCGCGTCGGTCAGCCGCCGCAGGGACCGGGTCGGGGAGTGGTGGACGACGAGCAGTTGGGGCATCGGCGTCAGTCTGCCAGTTCTGTTCTGTTATTGTTACCTAGTCATGATGCGCAGCCTCCTCCTTAGCTGCCGCAGCGGGGTCTGAGCGAGCCGGACTCCCTCGCTGCGGAGGTTTGACGTGCGCCGGCACTCGCTCCCATCTGATGAGGATTCCGCATGACCAACCTGAGCAACTCCAGCAACCAGCAGAAGCCGTCGGGGATGCCGTACGAGCGCTATCGCGCGTTTGTGCCCGTCGACGTACCCGACCGAACCTGGCCCGCCAAGAAGATCACCAAGGCTCCGCGGTGGCTCTCCACCGACCTGCGTGACGGCAACCAGGCCCTGATCGACCCGATGACGCCGGCCCGCAAGCTGCGGATGTTCGAGCTGCTGGTCTCGATGGGCTACAAGGAGATCGAGGTCGGCTTCCCGTCGGCCTCCCAGACCGACTTCGAGTTCGTGCGCAAGCTGATCGAGGAGGACCGGATCCCCGATGACGTACAGATCTCGGTCCTGACCCAGGCGCGCGAGGACCTCATCTCCCGCACCGCCGAGTCGATCGCGGGTGCCCCGCGCGCCTCGATCCACCTCTACAACGCCACCGCCGAGCTGTTCCGCCGGGTCGTGTTCAACGTGACCCCGGCCGAGTGCATCGGGATCGCCGTGCGCGGCACCGAGATGGTGATGAAGTACGCCGAGGAGTACGTCCCGGAGCTGATCGGCACCGAGCACTTCGGCTACCAGTACAGCCCGGAGATCTTCACCCAGACCGACACCGACTACGCGCTCGAGATCTGTGAGCGGGTCTCGGACGTGTGGCAGCCGGAGGCCGGTCGCGAGATCATCCTCAACCTGCCCGCCACGGTCGAGATGTCCACCCCGAACACCTACGCCGACCAGATCGAGTACTTCGGCCGCGGTCTGACCCGTCGTGAGCACTCCGCCATCTCGCTCCACCCGCACAACGACCGCGGCACCGCGGTCGCGGCCACCGAGCTCGCCCTGATGGCCGGCGCCGACCGCGTCGAGGGCTGCCTCTTCGGCCACGGCGAGCGCACCGGCAACGTCGACCTGGTCACCCTGGGCATGAACCTCTTCTCCCAGGGCATCGACCCGCAGATCGACTTCACGGTGGGCGGCGGCATCGACGAGATCCGCCGCACGGTCGAGTACGTCACCAACATCAACGTCCACCCGCGCCACCCCTACGCCGGCGACCTGGTCTACACCGCCTTCTCCGGCTCTCACCAGGACGCCATCAAGAAGGGTCTGGAGGACCTCGACCGGGTCGCCGCCGACGCCGGGAAGGCGACCAGCGAGATCCCGTGGGAGGCGCCCTACCTGCCCATCGACCCCAAGGACGTCGGCCGCACCTACGAGGCCGTCATCCGGGTCAACAGCCAGTCCGGCAAGGGCGGGGTCTCCTACCTGCTCAAGACCGAGCACTCGCTGGACCTGCCGCGTCGTGCGCAGATCGAGTTCAGCCGGGCCGTGCAGGCCCGCACCGACGACGAGGGCGGCGAGGTCAGCCCCGAGGAGATCTGGTCGATCTTCTCGACGGAGTACCTCGAGCGCGAGGAGCCGTACGCTCTGGAGAGCTACTCCTCGGTCACCGACACCGAGGGTGGCGACGAGCAGCAGGTCACCCTCCGCGTACGCGGCGAGGAGCGCACCTACAAGGGTGTCGGCAACGGCCCGGTGGCCGCGTTCGTCGACGCGCTCAAGGACGCCGGCGCCGAGATCCGCGTCCTCGACTACGCCGAGCACGCTCTCTCGGCCGGTGGCGACGCCTCCGCGGCCGCGTACGTCGAGTGTGAGGTCGCCGGTGAGATCGTGTGGGGCATCGGCATCCACGAGAACATCGTCACCGC
The DNA here is from genome assembly GCF_050699375.1 of Nocardioides sp. GTDB lineage: Bacteria > Actinomycetota > Actinomycetes > Propionibacteriales > Nocardioidaceae > Nocardioides. The sequence continues at coordinate 14,863 of NZ_JBOHDN010000311.1, forward strand.
GTCGCTGCGTGCCGTGGTCTGCGCGGCCAACCGCGCCCAGGCAGTGACGATCCCGCGCGGCTGAATCGCTCCGCCGCCGGAGGGGTGTTGCCCCTCCGACGGCGGCGTTCGCTCAGCCCGATCACCAGGCCGACCGCGACCACCGCTGTGCCCAGCCAGACCATCGGGCCCGGCACGGACCCGTGGAGAGGTACGCCGAGGGCGGCCGCGGTCACTGGGACGACGCCGGTCAGCAGCCCGGCGCGTCCGGAACCAAGGCGCTTGACCGCGGTGAACCAGAGCAGGAACGCGAGCGTGGTGACGACCACGGCCAGGTGGAGGGCGGCCAGCAGGTCGACGGTGTCGAGCGTGGTCACGGCGGCCGGTCCCTCGCAGAGGATGCCGATAACGGCCATCCCGACGGTCGCCATCCAGACCGAGTGGAACGAGACCCCGAAGGCGCCCAGGCGGGGGAGGACGGGGATGGCCAGGAGCGTGAAGCCCGCCTCGCAGACCAGCACCAGGAGCGCGTAGCCGACACCGGCGGCATCGGTCCTTCCGAAGCCTTCGACCAGGACCGCTCCCGTGGTCACCACCATCGCGCCGATGATGATGCTGCGGGCCGGGAGGGTGCGGGTCGCGATCGCCGGGACCACGGCGAGCAGCATCGGGACCGCTGCCACCGCTACGCCGATCACCGCCGGCTCCGCATGGGCGACACCGCGGACGACGCCGATGTTGAAGAGCACCAGGCCCGAGGTCGCCACCCCGGCCAGCCAGAGCCACTCGCGGCCGTGCGGCAGCGGGACCCGCCAGCCGGTGACGCGCGCGACCGCGAGCAGGAGCAGGGCGGCGAGGGCGTACCGGACCGCCTGAAGGGTGAAGAGCGGGGCGTCGGTGATCGCGGCCGAGACCGCCACGCTGCTGCCCACGCAGGCCATCCCGGTCGCGGCGAACACGATACCGAGCAGGGTGCCGCCGTGGCGCGAGGCTCCGACTGGGGGGTCGGCGGTCTCGGGGCGGGCGAGGAGCTCACTGGTCATGGGCACGAGCCTGTCGCGAACTTGGTCCTCAGGACAGATCCAAACAAGGCATGGCAGAGTGGACCAAGTGACCGGCGCGGACTTCCTCCAGCTCGACCCCGCAGACGTGCCCGCCGGCGGGCTGGCTACCTGGCTCACCAACGCCCTGCGCGACGCCGTCGCTGACGGTCGTCTCGCCGTCAGGTCCCGGGTGCCGGCGTCTCGCACCCTCGCCACCCAGCTCGGGGTCTCACGCGGGGTGGTCGTCGAGGCGTACCAGCGGCTCACCGACGAGGGGCTGCTCTCGGCCCGCAGCGGCGGCGGGACCCGGGTGAGCGCGGTCCCCGGAGCCGTACGCCGCCTGGGCGCTGCCACCAGGCTGCCGACGCCCGAGCTGGACCTCTCCCCGGGCGTACCGGACCTGTCGGCCTTCCCTCGGGCCGCGTGGGCCAAGGCATCGCGCGAGGTGCTCGCCGAGATCGGCAGCGCGGACCTCGGCTACGGCGACCCGCGCGGGGTGCCGGCGCTCCGGGAGGCGCTCGCGGTCTGGCTGGGGCGCACTCGCGGCATCACCGTCGAACCCGACGAGATCCTGGTGATCAACGGCGTAGCCCAGGGGCTCGTGCTCCTGACCCGCTGGCTGGAGGAGCGGGGCAGGACCACGATCGGCTTCGAGGAGCCGGGTTCCTACGGCGCCCGGGTGCACCTGCAGCGGTGGGGCATGACCACGGTCCCGGTGCCGGTCGACGGCGAGGGCCTGGACGTGGCCGAGCTCGACGCCAGCGGGGTCGACACCGTCGTGGCCACCCCGGCGCACCAGTTCCCGACCGGCGTGGTGCTCTCCCCGCAGCGGCGGCGGGCGTTGGTCGAGTGGGTCCGGGCAGCGCCGCACCGGCTGGTGGTCGAGGACGACTACGACGCCGAGCACCGCTACGACCGACCGCCAGTCGCCGCGGTGAAGGTGCTCGCTCCCGACCAGGTCGTCCATCTCGGCAGCGTGTCCAAGACGCTCGCGCCGGCGATGCGGATCGGCTGGCTGGTCGCCCCGGCCGGCATGCAGGAGGAGCTGGTCGAGGCTCGCTACTGGCTCGACCTGGCCGGCCCGGCGCTGCCCCAGATCACGTTGGCGCGGATGCTGACCTCGGGTGCCTTCGAGCGGCACCTGAGGCTCGTCCGGGGACGCCACCGAGCCAGGCGCGACGCTCTGCTCGAGGCGCTCGCCGAGCATCTGCCGGGCGCCCGGGTCGAAGGCGTCGCGGCCGGGTTGCACGTCCTGGCGACGCTCCCCGAAGGGGTCGACGACGCCGCCGTCGCGACGACAGCGCTGGAGGCGGGCATCGCCGTCCACCCGTTGAGCCGCCACCGCCAGGGAGATGGTCCGCCGGGCCTGGTGATCGGCTATGCGGCCACGACGCCCGACCGGCTCCGTGAGGCGGTCAGACGGCTGGGTCCGCTGGTGCCACGGACCCCTTAGGAGTCGTACTTCGCGCAGAGACCGAGCCGGTTTCCGGCCACCCAAGCCGCGTTCGAGGGAGCCTTGTACCTCGTCGCCTCCGTCGGACACCCCGAGACGCCCTGGAGGTTGGTCTCGCTCGTGTTCGGGTAGGCGTCGCCGGTCATCTCGAAGGTGTCGACGACCACGTAGTCGTGCGTCGTCCCGCAGCGTACGAACCGGTCGATGGTGCTGTCGATGCACCCGCGCAGGGCGAGGGGGAACTCCGAGGGGAAGGGGTCCTCGGGCATCTCGACCATCGGTGCCCGCTGGACCGCGACCGCGATGTCGCAGCGCAGGTAGCGGTCGCCGTCGTTCCAGGTCGCCTCGGCCGGCCAGTACCAGCCGACGATGTAGGCGGTCTTGGCCAGCTGCTCCGCCGTCACCCCGAGACCGGTCTCGAGCCGTCCGTAGCAGGCCTTCCCGGCGGCCACGTTGTCGTTGTAGGTCTTGACGTCGGAGGCGACGTGGAAGGTGTAGAGGGTGTGGTCTGCGCTGCACTCGACCGGCGCGGACTCGTCGACGTACTCGTTGGCCGCGGCGTAGTCGAGATTGCGGCACTCGCCGGCTTCGGGGACGTGAGCCCCGCCGTTGCCCAGGAAGAAGACCAGTCCGCCGACGAGTCCGATGACCAGGACCGCGGCGATCGCGCCACCGACCAGGAGCCCGGTGCGCTTCTTCTTCGCCGGTTGGTGCTGCCCGATGCCGGTCGGCACCGTCGTGGGCTGGTCGAACGGAGATCCTGGCGAGCTTGTCGGTGGCCGGCTGGGTGGCCCACTGGGCGGTCCGCTGGGCGGTCCGCTGGGCGGTCCGCTGGGCCGTCCGCTGGGCGGTCCAGGAGTGCGGGCGGCCGACTTCTGCCAGGGGGAGCCCGACGGGGCTGGTGGTGGAGGCTGCGCCGTCGCGGTGGACGTGGCGCCGCCCCGGACCGCACCACGGAGCCCTTCGGCGAAGGAGCGGGCATCGGGCCAGCGGTCATCGGCCCGGGGCTCCAGCGCGTGGGCGATGGCCCGGCTGACCGAGGCCGGCACGGGACGTACGGAGCCTGCCTCGGGCACTCGCGAGGTGAGGCCGAGAGCGGGCGCGGGGGAGCGGCCGGCGAGCAGGGCCCAGGCGACGGCGCCGAGGGCACGTACGTCGGCGCGATGGTCGATCGGCAGCTCCGGGTCGAGCTGCTCGGGCGCCATGTAGGACGGGGTGCCGATGTCGCGGGTGACCTCGTTGAGCGAGTCGAGCGAGCGGGCCACACCGAGGTCGGCGATCATCACCCGGCGAGCGCCGGCGGTGCCGCCGGAGGTCTCGGAGGTGAGCAGCAGGTTGGCGGGCTTGATGTCGCGATGGATCACCCCGCGGGCCTTCAGCGCCATCAGCCCGTCGGCGGCCTGGGCGATGACGTCGGCGACCTCACCGACGTCGAGGCCGCCCGGAGAGCCGCCGAGCAGGTCGGCGACCGAGCCGCCGTCGGCGTACGCCATCACGAAGAAGGGGATGCCGCCGCTCGTCTGGCCGATGTCGTAGACACGTACGACATGGGGTGAGTCGACCGAGCGAAGCAGCCGCGCCTCCTGGAGGAACCGCTTGTGGATCTCCGGGTTGGAGACCCAGCCGGGGGAGAGCGCCTTGACCGCGACATGGGAGTCGAGGTCGGGGTCGTAGTAGAGCCAGACGGACGCGAACGCACCGGCGCCGATGTGGCGGACCTGCTGCAGGCGACCGAGGTTGATCGGAAGCGTCGGGCTCATCGCTCCATTCCCCGAGAGCCTTGCCGGTGAGTCATGCCCGAATCATGCCCTGAAACCGGTCCGCAGTGCCTCGATGACACCTGGTTGAGCGGGTTTCGCAAAGAAATCGAGACCTATTTCCCGAACCGCTCCTGATCCCTCTTGACCGCGGCGTACGCCTCGGTCCCGATGTTGCCCCGCAGCTCCTTGGCCGACTCGCGGATGGCGTCGGAGATGATCTCGTGGACCCGCGGGTCGGCCAGGCCCTCGTCGACGAGGCGCAGCACCGTGTCGGCGACCAGACGGACGATGTCGTCGTGGAACGGCAGGTATCTCAGCTTCCCCGCGGCCTGGTCCTGGCGGATGAGATCGATGATGAGCGTGTCGATCTCGGCGCGGTTCTCCTCGATCGCCGAGGAGATGTGCCGGGTGTAGTTGCCGGTCTGGATCACCGCGATCACCTCGTCGAGCACGGCGACGGTGATCGGCTTGCGGATGGCGTTGACGATGGCGCCGGAGAACCTGCCCACGACGTACGCCGAGATGCGGTCGCCGAAGGCACGGTCGGCGGCACGCATCAGCCGCAGGATGATGACCACCACCCGCAGCAGCCGGAAGGCGCGGAAGGCCGGGTCCGAGAGCGGGATCATGCCGAGGATCTCGTACCAGTAGAGCGCCAGGAACTTCCAGCCCAGACCGGACCTGCGCCAACGGAGGCAGAACTCGACGAAGAAGATCCCGCAGATCACGTAGTCGGCGATGATCACCCGGTCTTCCCAGGCCTTGGGCACGTCCCAGAAGGTGATCCAGACCAGCAGCGCGACCGAGACGATCGCGAGCGCCAGCATCAGCCAGTCGACGACCGTGACCGGCGGTGTCGGCGCGGCGCCCGGCTTGCGGTCGTCGTGTCGGCCGTCGATGCCGCGGTCTGTTCCGGCTGTGCTCATGCCGGACACGTTAGGAGACCGGGTGGGCGAAGGCGATCACCCACACGCGTCGTTGCCGTCATGTGGGTCTGTCGCTGCCCAGGATGTCGGTGCGGCGCGGCAGAATGGGTCCGTGCCCCTCTACCGCGACGAAGCCATCGTGCTCCGCACCCACAAGCTCGGTGAGGCCGACCGCATCATCACCATGCTCACCCGCGAGCACGGACGGGTGCGTGCGGTGGCGAAGGGCGTGCGGCGTACGACCTCGCGGTGGGGGTCGCGGCTGGAGCCGTTCACCCACGTCGACCTGCAGTTCGCCGAGGGGCGCAGCCTCGACACGATCACCCAGGCCGAGACGCTGACCCTCTTCCACAGCGGGATCGGGCTCGACTACGACCGCTACACCGCCGGAACCGCGATGCTCGAGACCGCCGACCGGCTGGTCCACGAGGAGCGTGAGCCGGCGCCGCAGCAGTATCTGCTGCTCGTCGGCGGGCTGCGGGTGCTCGCGCAGGGCGACCGGCTGCCCCGGCACGTGCTCGACTCCTATCTGCTCCGCTCGCTCGCGGTCGCCGGCTACGCGCCGAGCTTCGAGGCGTGCGCGCGGTGCGGGCTGGAGGGGCCGCACCGGTGGTTCAACGTCTCCATGGGTGGTGCGCTGTGCACGACCTGCCGGGTGCCGGGATCTGCGACTCCGTCGCCCGAGACGCTGGCCCACCTCGGTGCGCTGCTCGCAGGTGACTGGGATAGCGTCGGCCGCGCCGAGGAGCGGACCAGCAGGCAGGCGAGCGGGCTCGTCGCTGCGTACCTCTCCTGGCATCTGGACCGCAGTCTGCGGTCGCTCGAGTACGTCGAGAGCTGAGGAGCGCATGGCCCACTCCCACTCCCACGGCGGGCACGACGCCGAGGTCGAGGTCGAGGCCATGCCGCGGATGGTCCTGACCGTCTCGCTGGTGCTCGTCGCGGTCATCACGCTTGCCGGTGTGGTGGCGTGGTGGCCCGACCGCTCCGCGGTCGAGAGGCTGCAGGGGTCGCAGGAGTTCGTCGCCGACGGGGTCGTCTTCGAGACGGCCGAGGTGACCTCCGTCTCCGAGCCCTGCGCCGCGGACGGACAGACTGACGGGCGGGCTGAGGGCTGCAACACAGCCGGGGCCAAGCTCACCAGCGGACCGGACACCGGCACCGAGGTGGCGGTCGAGATCTCGACCCCGATGGCTCGTTCGGGGCTGGAGACCGGTGACGAGGTCGAGCTCTCCCGCACCGAGAAGGAGGGCGAGGCGGCGTACGCCTTCTTCGACGTCGAGCGCGGCCCACCGTTGGCTCTCCTGGTCGGCCTCTTCGTGGTCTGTGTCGTCGCGGTCGCGCGGATGCGTGGGCTGATGGCCGTGCTCGGACTGGGGTTCGCGGGCGCGGTGGTGTGGCTGTTCCTGCTGCCCGCGCTGCTCTCCGGTGAGCCCGCGGCGTGGGTCGCGCTGGTCTCCTCGGTGCTGATCCTCTATGTGGTGCTCTATACGACCCACGGGTTCTCGGTGCGTACGTCGGTCGCGCTCGCCGGCACCCTGGCCGGGGTCGCGGTGACCGCGCTGATCGGCACCTTCGCGATCGGCGCGAGCCGGCTGAGCGGCCTGGGCTCGGAGAGCGGTCAGACGCTGTCCTCCCTGGACGCCGAGCTCGACCTGCAGAGCCTGCTCGTCGCCGCGGTGATCATCGCCGGTCTCGGCGCGCTCAACGACGTCACCATCACCCAGGCGTCCGCGGTGTGGGAGCTGCGCGCCGCCGGACCCTCGACCTCGCGATGGGACATCTTCCGCGGCGCGATGAGGATCGGCCGCGACCACGTCGCCTCGACGATCTACACCATCGTGTTCGCCTACGTCGGTGCCGCGCTGACGCTGCTGCTGGTGATCCAGCTCTACGACCGCGACTTCCTCTCGCTGGTGACGACCGAGCAGATGGCCGGCGAGATCGTCGCCACGATGGCGGCAGGCATCGGGGTCGTGCTGGCGATGCCGATCACCACGGTCATCGGCGCGCTGACCCTGCCCGGTCCCGCTCGGCCGCCCGAGGAGATGGAGTACGACGCACCCAGGCGGCCGATGGTCCCGCCCAGGTCGCAGCCGCCCGGTGCGTACCCGCCGTCTAGGGTTGGACCTCGTGAACAAGCCGGTCCGTATCCCAACACCCCACCCGTCCGGGGCTACCCCACCCCGGGTCCCCAAGGACCTCGTCCCGGAGCACGTGGCGATCATCATGGACGGCAACGGCCGATGGGCCAAGGAACGTGGCCTCCCCCGGACCAAGGGCCACGAGGCAGGTGAGTCCTCGCTCTTCGACGTCGTCGAGGGAGCCATCGAGATCGGCGTGAAGGCCATCTCGGCCTACGCGTTCTCGACCGAGAACTGGTCGCGCTCGCCCGACGAGGTGAAGTTCCTGATGGGCTTCAACCGCGACGTCATCCGCCGTCGCCGCGACGAGATGAACGAGCTCGGGGTCCGGGTGCGCTGGGCCGGTCGCGCGCCGAAGCTGTGGAAGTCCGTCATCAACGAGCTCAAGATCGCCGAGGAGATGACGAAGGACAACACCGTCTGCACGCTGACGATGTGCGTCAACTACGGCGGTCGTGCCGAGCTCACCGACGCAGTTCGTCGGATGGGGGAGGACGTACGTTCCGGGAAGCTGCGCCCGGAGAAGATCACCGAGAAGACCTTCGAGCGCTATCTCTACGTCCCCGACCTTCCCGACGCCGACCTCATCTGGCGCACCTCCGGCGAGCAGCGACTGTCCAACTACATGCTCTGGCAGGCCGCCTACTCCGAGTTCGTCTTCACCGACGTCCTCTGGCCCGACGTCGACCGCCGCCACCTCTGGCACGCCGTCGAGACGTACGCGTCCCGGGACCGCCGCTACGGCGGCGCCCTCCCCAACCCCCTCTGACCCCCTCCCGCCGAGGCGTCACTTCTGCAGGCCGAGGCGTCACTTCTGCAGGTCGAGATCTGCGTAAGTGACCTCTCGACCTGCAGAGCTGACGCTTCGGCCTGCAGACCTG
>NZ_JBOHDN010000312.1:0-4750 GCF_050699375.1 Nocardioides sp.
CGGTTGATCTCGTCGCCGACCACGATGTTGGCGAAGATGCCGCCCGGGCGGAACTCGAACTCGCGGGTGTTCTGGTTGAACACCGAGACCCCGGTGACGTCGCTCGGGAGCAGGTCGGGGGTGAACTGGATGCGCCGCACCGAGCAGTCGATCGAGCGCGCCAGCGCCTTCGCGAGCTGGGTCTTGCCGACCCCGGGCACGTCCTCGATCAGGAGGTGGCCCTCGGCGAGCAGCACGGTGAGGGTGGAGTCGACGACGTCGGTCTTCCCTTCGATCACCTTCTCGATGCTGTCGCGTATGCGGCCCGCGACCCGCACCAATGTCTCTATGTCTGCCCCATGAACTGGGCTTGATCCTGGGGCTTCCGCCGGCGTCGTCACGTCGCGTCCTTCCGACTCAACCTGTTTATGGGGACACCGTACGGGGTAGCGCCTACGGCGTCTGCGGCATTGACCTGTCTGTGACCTATCCGGACGGGATCCGCGACCTGTTCCGACCAGGTCCGCGACCTCGCTCATCGGAGCCGCCGAGACCCGGATGTGGCGTGAGGTGACCCGTTGGGGGAGTGAAGTGGTTTGAAAGTGGGGGATTGTGGGGTACGGTGGAGCAAAGTGGAGGAAGATCCACGTTGAGCGGACCGCGGGGGCGAGCACATGTTCTTCATGGGCACGTACACGCCGAAGCTCGATGACAAAGGCAGGGTCTTCCTTCCCGCAAAGTTCCGAGATCGACTGGCTGAGGGGGTTGTCGTGACGCAAGGTCAGGAGAACTGCCTCGTGGTGTGGCCCGAGGACGTCTTCATGCAGGAGGCGCAGCGGGCCCAGCAGACGCCGCTCACCTCTCGGGACGCACGTGACTACGCCCGTGTCCTCTTCGCGGGGGCGGAGCAGACGACGCCGGACAAGCAGGGCCGGATCGGCATCTCGCCGCTCCTGCGTGACTACGCCGGGATCGTCAAGGACGTGGTCGTGATCGGTGTGATGGACCGGATCGAGATCTGGGACCCGGCCAAGTGGGCGGAGTACTCCGCGGGTGCACAGGCCAAGTTCGCAGACCTCGACGAGGCGACGGACTGATAGATCCACAAAGCGATACAGCGACATATCAACACCAGGACAAGTCAACAGCGGATCCGCAGGACGAGGTCTCAGTCCCGCTCCACTCATCGGCCATCCGGGGCACCTTCCCCGGCACCGGACGGCACCAACGCGTGAGACGGAGCGGGCATGAGACCTGGCTCTGCGGATCCGTGGCGTTGTCAGCCCGTGGACCGCGGGAGAACACACACCAGATGAAACCGTGCGATGGGGGTCGAGGCGGTGACGAACCAGAAGCACGTGCCGGTCATGCTCGACCGCATCGTCGACCTGCTCGAGCCGGCTCTCGCTGACGGCGGCGTCCTCGTCGACTGCACGACCGGCCACGGTGGTCACACCGAGGCGGTCCTCGAGCGGATTCCCGGCGCGACGGTGATCGGCATCGACCGCGACACCTATGCCCTCTCGATCGCGGGGGAGCGGCTGGCGCGCTTCGGCGACCGGTGGACCGGTGTCCACGCGGTCTACGACGAGATCCTCGACGTCGTCGCCCGCCAGGGGCTCGACGATGTCCAGGCAGTGCTCTTCGACCTCGGTGTCTCCTCGATGCAGCTCGACCAGCGCGAGCGGGGCTTCGCCTACGCCGAGGACGCGCCCCTCGACATGCGCATGGATGCGACCCAAGGACAGACCGCCGCCGATGTGCTCAACACCTACTCGGCGCCGGACCTGACCCGGATCCTGCGCGACTACGGCGAGGAGAAGTTCGCCAAGAAGATCGCGTACGCCGTCGTCAACCGCCGCGAGAAGGTGCCGTTCACGACGAGCGGGCCCCTGGTGGAGCTTCTCTACGCGGAGATCCCGGCTCCGGCGCGACGCACCGGCGGACATCCGGCCAAACGCACCTTCCAGGCGCTGCGGATGGAGGTCAACGACGAGCTCGGGGCGCTGCGTACGGCGCTGCCGGACTCGCTGGAGGCCGTCGGGGTCGGGGGCCGGGTGGTGGTCGAGTCCTACCACTCGCTCGAGGACCGGCTCACCAAGCGGGCCTTCGCCGATGCGACCAGGTTGGACGTACCTCCCGACATGCCGTTCGTCCCGCCGGAGGCCGAGCCGTCCTTCCGCCTGCTCACCCGTGGTTCCGAGCAGGCCAACGAGCGAGAGATCGAGGAGAACCCGCGCGCCGCCTCGGTGCGACTGCGTGCGGTGGAACGCACCAAGCCACGAACAACTGCCAAGCCGTCACCAGGAGCAACCAGATGAGCATCGCCGCCGCGCCACAGGCGCCAGGGCGCAGCCCCGAACAGGCTGCCGAGACGACCCAGACCCGGCTCTCCGCCGTCCCGGCCCCGATGCCGGGCGCGCTGGCTCCGCGGCTGCCGTTCGTCGTGCTCGTCTCGATGCTGCTGATCGGTGGCGTCGTCGGGCTGCTCGTCTTCAACACCTCCATGCAGCAGTCGGCCTTCCAGGAGCAGCGTCTCCAGGAGCAGGCGACGACCCTCGCCGCCCGTGAGCAGGCGCTCGACGGCGAGCTCAAGAAGATGGAGGACCCGCACAAGATCGCCGCCAAGGCGAAGGGGCTCGGCATGGTCGTCCCGCAGAACGCGGCCATGCTGAGGGTCCCCGAGGCGAAGGTCGAGGGCGAGGCTGCCGCGGCCGACCGTTCCGCGACCCCGCCGCTGCACCCGAAGCAGGCCAAGCCCTACAGCGTGCAGGTCGCCGAGGAGAAGGCGCGCAAGGAAGAGGCGGCCAAGAAGAAGGCCGAGGAGAAGGCGCTCGCCGCGAAGAAGGCGGAGGAGAAGAGGGCCGCCGAGGACCGGGAGCGTACGTCGTCGGACGAGGCGCGCTGAGGAGGACTGAGATGGCCCAGAGGAAGACCCGGAAGCCTGTACCGAAGGTGGCCCAGAAGCTGGCCCGCAAGTCGGACCAGAAGGACGGCCGGCGTCGCGGGCCGGTGCACATCCGGCTCCGGGTCGGGTTCATCCTGGTCGCGATGGTGCTCTCGGTCTTCGGTGGCCGGCTGGTGCAGCTGCAGGGCATCGACCCCCATTCGTACGCCGCGATGGCGGCCGCCGAGAACGTCGTCGACGTCGTGCTCCCGGCCGAGCGTGGCGAGATCCTCGACCGTGACGGTGAGGCGCTGGCCGACTCGGCCGACGGCCTGATGGTGCTGGCCGACCCGAAGCAGACGAAGAAGGACGCCCCGGCGATCGCCGCGTTCCTGTCCAAGGAGCTCGGGGTCGACTACGCCTCGGCGCTCACCAAGCTGCGCAAGGACGGTAGCCGGTTCCAGTACATCAAGCGTCAGGTGCCCGCGACCCAGGCGACCGCCGCGGTGGAGAAGGCGTCCAAGGAGGGCTATCAGGGGCTGTGGACCAGCCGGGACCCGCTGCGCAACTATCCCAACGGCGACGTCGCGGCCAACCTGGTCGGCTTCCTCGGCAACGACGAGCCGCTGGCCGGTCTCGAGGCGGCCTTCGACAAGCACCTGGCCGGCAAGGACGGACACGCCGAGTACGACGCGACCAGCCCGGCCAACGGCACCCGGATGCCGCTGGGCACCAACAACCGCGTCGACCCGGTCGACGGCAACGACCTGGCTCTCACTCTCGACCGCGACCTGCAGTACTACGTGCAGCAGACCCTGATGGGCGCCGTGCAGAAGTCGCGCGCCGAGTCGGGGATGGCCGTGGTCATGGACACCAAGACCGGCGAGATCCTGAGCCTGGTCGACTACCCGACCTTCGACGCGCGCGACCCGGGGGCCTCGCCGAATGCGCTGCGGGGCAGCAACGCGCTCTCCAACGTCTATGAGCCGGGCTCGGTGCAGAAGGTGCTCACCGTGGCCGGTCTGCTCGACCAGGGGCTCGTCTCGCCCTCGACGCGGCTCAAGGTGCCGGGGTCCTACCGCTCCGGGGACGCCGACATCCACGACTACTATCCCCACGGAGTCGAGAAGCTCACCCTCGCCGGGGTGATCGCGAAGTCCTCCAACATCGGCACGGTGATGGCCGCCGACAAGTACGCCGACGGGCAGCTGCGCGACTACCTGTCCGCCTTCGGTCAGGGGCAGCGCACCGGCCTCGGTCTCGACACCGAGTCAAGCGGTCTGCTGGCTTCGCCCGAGACGTGGAACGCGGCCGACGAGGACCGCATCGACTTCGGCCAGTCCATCTCGGTCAACGCCGTGCAGATGACCGCGGCGGTCAACACGATCGCCAACGGCGGCGTACGCATCGACCCCAGCCTGATCGCCGGGAGCGCCACCAACAACTCCGGTGCCGAGGTCGGCACCGACACCGCCGAACGCACCCGCGTGGTCTCCGAGAAGGCGGCGTCCCAGACCGCGGAGATGATGGAGCGGGTCATCAACGATCCGGTCAACGGCACCGCTCCGCAGGCCGGTGTCGAGGGCTACCGGGTCTCCGGCAAGACCGGCACCGCGCAGCGGGTCAACTCCGAGTGCAAGTGCTATGACGGCACCACCACCGTCTCCTTCGGCGGCTTCGCCCCGACCGACGACCCGCGGTTCACGGTCTACGTCGCCATCCACAACCCCGGCAACGGCGGTGGCGGTGGCACCGTCACCGGCCCGGTCTTCTCGCAGATCATGTCCTTCGCCCTGCGCCGCTACGGCGTCGCGCCGACGGGCACCGACCCGTCGAAGATGCCGACCGGCTGGTGAGTGGCTGGGGTAACACGGTGTTCGCTCG
>NZ_JBOHDN010000313.1:0-1878 GCF_050699375.1 Nocardioides sp.
CTCGGCCAGTCCGCTCTCGATCTTCTTCAGGTTGCGCTCGAGCACGCCCTCGTCTCCGTCGACTGCCTTGCCCACGGTGGTCCTGCTCATGCCCAGGTGCTCGGCGAGCTGGCGCTGGCTGACCCCGAGCACGCGCATGCGGCGATCGATCCTGGCGCCACGGTCGGCGCGGGAGGGGGGAGCCTCGTTGTTCATGGGGCGCAGTCTTTCAGCACCCAGCCGGGTATCCATCGAATGACACCTCCTTGTGGCTGATTGTTGGGACGGCGAGATGAGCCGCGTGGACCAGCGAAACGCGTGCCATTGGTATCTCTCTATAGCCCAAGTGGGCCATTTCTACGTGCCATGCGGCGTATCTACTTGCCCTTGGTGGGCCGCACGGTATAGAACTATGTGCCATGAGGTACAGCGAAGTAGCGCGAGATAGCGAGTCGGCCCAGCCGCTCCTCATCTCTGTCGAGGAAGCGGGCCAGATGCTCGGCGGCTTGAGGCCGTGGACCATCCGCGCTCTCTGCGTCTCCGGCGAGTTGAAGGCAGGCAAGGTCGGCAACCTGTGGCGGATCCGACGGACCTCGGTCCTCGAGTACGCCGAGCGCATCACAACCAAGGTACCCGCTGCGGAGGCGTCATGAGCACCGTGCTCCTGACCGACGCCGTCCTCGCCGAGCGTCTGGCACTGCTGGATGAGCAGGGCGACCCGGATGTGGCCAAGCTCCACGTCCTGCGCCGTCGTCACGGCTGGCCGCATGTGCAGCTCAGCCGCTACGACGTGCGCTTCACCGAGCAGCAGGCCGAGCAGATCATCGCGTCCCGGACCAAGGCCCAGCGTCAGCCCAAGAAGGAAGCACCCAAGAACGGGCTCACCTCCCGATCGGCGCGTGCGTCATGAGTATCCAGCGCCCCCACTACCTCTACCGCTGCTTCGACGCCGACGACTTCCTGATCTACATCGGGTGCACGGCGGACATCAAGAAGCGGATGCACAACCACCACTCGAGCCCCCGGAAGTGCAGCCGCTGGCTGACCGCCTGCATGGCTCGCCACACAGTCTCCGACCCGTACCCCAACCTCAAGGCGGCCAGGGCAGCAGAGCACGACGCGATCCGCGTCGAGGACCCGCTGTTCAACACGCACGAGCGTGGCGGCGGGGCGATGTTCTCGCAGGTCCATGTCGCCCGCTACCTCGTCGACCGCGGACACCTCGAGCTGGCCACGGAGACGCTCTGTCGCTGCGAGATCGAGACCGACGCCTGGTGCCACGTACACGACAAGCCGAACGCGGCCTGGCTCGCCGATGAAGAGGCCGCGTCATGATCCCCGACTCCCTCGACTTCGTCCTCCGCCCCGTCGCAGACGAGCAGGCCGAGTACGCCGCCGCACAGACCAAGCTTCCGGCCGCTCCTTCCCCGGCGGCCGGCGGAATCTCCGAGACGGCGGTGCGGACGGGAAGCCAAGCCGCCGTCTCGGTACCTCGCTGGGCACCGGTCGATGACAGCACCGCCGATCTCCTGACGCTGGCCGCCGAAGAGCACCCCGCGACCCCGCAGGAAGCCCACGAGTGGGACCACTTCATCGGCGTCCTCCGCGAGGTCGCCAGGACCACGGGTCACATCGACCAGAACGTGGTGCGCCCCTGGCTCCGCGGCGAGATCAAGCCCCAGCGCATCGGTGCCTTCTACAACCGGGCGGCGAAGGCGGGCCTCATCCGTGCCTCGCTCGACCACACGATCTCGAACGACAAGCACGGCCGCAACACCGGCAAGCCCGCCCGCGTCTGGCGCTGGCTCGGCACCTGAGACCTCCGGGGGCGTGACGAACCGCAGTCGAGCAGCCGCGGCCCCCGGAGACCAACTTCAGAACACACACCAAGGGCCCCAA
>NZ_JBOHDN010000314.1:0-17348 GCF_050699375.1 Nocardioides sp.
ACCCAGGGATCCTGGGTGGACGAACGGTCAGGCGTTGACGAAGCCACGGGTCAGCCGGTGCCTATCGACCTAGAAGTCCTCGACACCCGCGGGCTCGGCCACAGGGGCGGCGGCCTCGCCCTCGGCCGGGGCATCGACCGTCGGCACGACCCCGAGCTTCTCCAGGATCCGCTTCTCCAGCTCGTTGGCCAGATCGGGGTTGTCCTTGAGGAAGTTGCGCGAGTTCTCCTTGCCCTGACCGAGCTGGTCGCCCTCGTAGGTGTACCAAGCGCCGGCCTTGCGGACCAGGCCCGCCTCGACACCGACGTCGATCAGGCCGCCCTCGCGGGAGATGCCCTTTCCGTACATGATGTCGAACTCCGCCTGCTTGAACGGCGGGGCCACCTTGTTCTTCACGACCTTGACGCGGGTGCGGTTGCCGACCATGTCGGTGCCGTCCTTGAGCGTCTCGATTCGGCGCACGTCGAGTCGCACCGAGGAGTAGAACTTCAGCGCACGACCACCGGTCGTGGTCTCGGGCGAGCCGAACATCACGCCGATCTTCTCGCGCAGCTGGTTGATGAAGATCGCGGTCGTCTGCGAGTTGTTGAGCGCTCCGGTCATCTTCCGCAGCGCCTGGCTCATCAGGCGGGCCTGGAGACCGACGTGGCTGTCGCCCATCTCGCCCTCGATCTCGGCGCGGGGCACGAGCGCCGCCACGGAGTCGATGACGATCAGCGCGAGCGCACCGGAGCGGATCAGCATGTCCGCGATCTCGAGCGCCTGCTCACCGGAGTCGGGCTGAGAGACCAGCAGCGCGTCGGTGTCGACGCCGAGCGCCTTCGCGTACTCCGGGTCGAGCGCGTGCTCGGCGTCGATGAAGGCGACGATGCCGCCGGCCCTCTGCGCACTGGCGACCGAGTGCAGCGCAACCGTCGTCTTACCCGACGACTCCGGGCCGTAGACCTCCACGACCCGACCTCGAGGCAGACCGCCGAGACCGAGGGCCACGTCGAGCGCGATCGAACCGGTCGGGATCACCTCCAGCGGAGCCCGGGTCTCATCGCCCAGCCTCATGACCGATCCCTTGCCGAACTGCCTCTCGATGTTGGCAAGAGCGGCGTCCAACGCCTTCTCGCGATCACCTGTCGCCATGTTCTTTCCTTCCTGAGGGGCAGACTTCTTGCCCCTGCCTGCCGCTTGTCCACGTGTCTTCGTCGTCATCAAGGCAGACGCTAGACGGGACCACCGACAGTTTTGAACGGGACCCTCTGGCACGGTGTCTCACGACTGATTCTCTGGGTCGATCGCAGACACGAACCACGCTCCACCTACCACCACACACTAGCCCGAACAAGCGTTCGATGTGAACACCTGTTCGGGCGTGTCGGGAGTGGCCGACGCCTCAGTGCGACGGGGTCTCGACCTGCTCGACCGAGGCGGGGTCGGCCCTCATCTCGTCGGCGACGGCGACCGAGAGCCCACCGAGCATGAAGGCGATGATCACCGCGGCGAGGGCACCGGTGGAGAAGGCCGGAATCAGGCGACGTACGCCTTCCGCGACCGGCTCGGCACCGTGATAGGCGTGCGTGAGCGCATGTCCCTTGCCCCGCTGGAGCAGGTATCGGTTGACCGGGAAGGCAGCTATAAAGGCCACCGTGAGGGCGATCATCATCCCCACCCAGAACACGACGTTGACCAGGCCGGCGTCCATCGCGCCCGGGATGAGCGCCATGACCAGGTTGTCGACCAGCTCCATGGTCGCGATCGAGAGCGTGTCGGCCGCGAGCACGACACTGAACGCCGCACCGACGGCCAACCCGGACCTGAGCAGCGGCAGGGTGGAGAGGGTGTAGCCGAAGGCGAACGCGAGCGCGACGGCCAGGGCGATCGTCCATCCGTTGCTGAGCCCGATCGCCGTGCCGATCATCAGGCCGGCGATCTCGCCGATCGCACATCCGGTGAGGCAGTGCAGCGTGGCGCTGGCGGCCATCGCGTTCACCCCGCCGTGCCCAGCATGGTCACCGTGGCCCTCGTGCGTCGAATGCTCGTGCCCAGCGTGGTCGTGCCCAGCATGCATGTGCTCGTTATGCGACTCCATGTCGCTCCCTTGCTCGATCTTTGGTTCTCTTTCCGGCCCGACCCAATTCATACCCCATAGGGGTATGAAGCACAAGCGAGATCCGATGAGGAGCGGACTTTGTCCGGAGGCGAGCGACTCCATAGGGTGAGCGGTGTGTGGACGGCAGCGCGACGACGACGGCGGACAGCTGGCGTCGTTCCGCGCGCCGGGATACCGATGGCCGTCGTGGTCACGGTTGCCGGCCTGCTGGCGATGCATGCGCTGAGCCTGCACGGCACCGGCACGGACGGCGAGCGCGGGACGCTGAGCCTGCCCGCCGCCCACGTGGAGCACATGCACGGCCTCGACGCCGATCTCGGAGCGGGCGAACCCACCGGCCACACCGGCGGCGACGGGCACACGACGATGATGCTGTGCGCGGCATTCCTGCTCGCCGCCGGCACGCTGCTCCTGACAGGCAGGTCGAGGAGCATCCCGCACTGGTGGCGCGCAGCAGCCCGAGCCCGGTCCCGGGCGACCGGGTTCCTCCCTCTTGTCACGCATCCCGCGACCGGCCCGCCACCGGTGTGGGCGTACTCCGTCATCAGGTGCTGAGCGGCCCTGACCACTCACGGCCCGCGGCGACAATCGCCGGCCGCGAGTGGGTCAGAGATGCCCGAAAACAGCACTTGACAAGGAGAAACAACAGATGCGTACGCAACGTCCCCTGATCCGCGCGGCATGGGCAGCCACCGGCCTGGCCGTGCTGCTGACACTGTCCGGCTGCGGCGGCGACGACGAGGCCGAGCGCTCCCAGGAGCTCTCGGAGACCGAGCACAACAAGGCAGACGTCGCCTTCGCGACCGACATGATCCAGCACCACGCCCAGGCGATGTCGATGGTCGACCTGACCATGGAACGCGACCTGGAACCCGAGGTCCAGGAGCTGGCCGACGCGATCCGCGCGGCCCAGAGCCCGGAGATCGAGACCATGTCCGGCTGGCTCCAGGAGTGGGGCGAGGAGGTCCCCTCCACGATGCGGGACCACGTCAACGGCGGCCACGAGGGCCACGGCGGCGAGGAGGGCAGCATGTCGGACTCGATGGAGGGGATGGACGACGACATGCCCGGCATGATGTCGGGCGAGGACATGGAGTCCCTGGAGAAGGCCTCCGACGCCGAGTTCCAGGACATGTGGCTGGAGATGATGGTCGAGCACCACGAGGGCGCGGTCGAGATGTCCGAGACCGAGCAGGACAAGGGTCGCTTCAAGCCGGCCGTCGACCTGGCCGGGACGATCATCGAGACGCAGGCGACCGAGATCGACACCATGGAGAAGCTCCTCGGCTGAGGAGCCGGGCAGGGCCGCCTCGCGGTCCTGCCCGCCCAGCCGGCTCAGGCCGAGCGCCGAGCCACGTACGCAGCCCCGAACAGCACCACGACCAGCAGGATCGTGCCCAGAGCGAGCGCCGGATATCCGGCCAGGTCGACGACGACCCCCGAGACGGCTCCCGCCGCGGCAGCGGCCACGCCCATGATCAGATCGGCGGTGCCCTGCACGTCGGCGCGTACCTCGATCGGGGTGTGGTCGGCGACCGAGGTGGCCGCGGCGATGGTGGCCAACGACCAGCCGAGCCCGAGCAGGAAGAGGCCGATGAAGATCCGCGCGGAGCTGCCGTCCGGCGCCGCGGCGCACAGGATCAGGGCGATCAGGAGTACGCCTCCTCCGGCCGCCATCACGTCGGGCCGCCCGACCCGGTCGGCGAGCCAGCCGCCGAGCGGGGCGAAGGCGAACATACCGAGCACGTGGGCGCTGATCACCAGCCCGATGACCTCCAGGCCGGCGCCCCCATGCTCCATGTGCAGCGGGGTCATCACCATCACCGCCACCATCGTGGCGTGCGCCGCGGCCTGCCCGGCCACCGCCGCCGCCAGCGCGGGCCGTTCCCGGATGACGGCGAGCGCGCGCCGCCAGCTCGTGCCCTTCGCCTTCTCCGCGGGCGGAGCGCCCTCTCGGGCGACCAGCAGCGGATCCGGCCTCAGGAACACCCCGACCACCAGCGCCGCGGCCAGCATCGCGACCGCCCCGAGCGCGAACGGCCCGGTGAGCACCGGGATCCCGACCGCATCGGTGAAGAGCTCGGCGACCCCGGTCAGGTTCGGTCCGAGGACCGCGCCGAACGTCGTCGCCCAGACCACGATCGACAGCGCCCGGGCGCGGCTTCTCGCGGGAGCGAGATCGGTGGCCGCATAGCGCGCGCCGTTGTTCGCCGCGGTGGTCGCACCGAGCAGGACCGCACCGACCAGCAGCAGTGTCATCGAGCCGACCACTCCGGCCAGCACCGCCAGCAGTCCCCCGGCAGCGCCGAGCAGGTAGCCCGACATCAAACCGAAGCGGCGTCCGCGCGCATCCATCACCCGCCCCAGGACGTACGCGGCCACCGCGGCACCCAGCACCTGGGTCGTCTGCGAGAGACCGGCCATCGACTCCGAGCCGGACAGGTCACGGGCCAGCAGCGAGGCCGTCGCGATGCCGATGGTGATGCCCATCGCGCCGACCGCCTGGGTGGCGACCAGAGTGAGGATGGTGCGCTTCTGGACGGCGGCCACTGAGGCCGGAGCGACCAGTGTCACCGCTCACGCGCCGGCAGCTCCAGGGCCTTCCAGACCGCGGCCCAGACCTCCTTGGGGGCGATACCGTCCTCGAGCGCTTCCTGGGCCGTACGCCCACCCAGGTCGCCCATCACGAACTGACGCGCCCAGGCTCGCGCGTAGCCCGCGCCGAGCGCCTCGTCCATCCGGGTCCAGAACTCCGTGTGCCTCATCGCGCCGAATGCTATCGGGCGATCTCAGGGCCGTCGACGCGCAAGGACGTCGAGCCATACGTCGCCGAGTCGCCCGTCCGCGTGGCCGACCTCGATGATCTCCCAGCCGGCCTCCTCCAGTGCGGTCCGCAGTGCGGCCTCGCGCCAGTAGACGAACAGCCGCGGCGCCTCGACGTTGCCCCGGTTGGTCCATTCCTCCCCGTCGCCCTCCTTCAGCGACACGTGGAGGGAGCCGCCTGGGCGGGTCACCTCGGCAAGCCGGCCGAGCACGGTCCCGAAGTCATCGCGGGCAACGTGCAGCAGCGTCGCCGAGGCCCAGACCGCGGCGTAGGGGACGTCGGGGTGGACCGGGTCGCGGAGGTCGTCGGTCAGCGGGTCCAGGCAGGCCGCGGCGTACCCCTGCTTTCTCAGGTGCGCCACGAATCCCTCGGTGATGTCGGTGCGCCGCACTCGCACTCCCCCGGCTTCGAGGGCCTTCGCGTCGTGACCAGGACCGCTGCCGATCTCGAGGACGTGGTCACCGGGCTCGAGGTCGGCCAGGAACCGGTCCAGGAGCGAACGGGTCTCCTCCGATACCGAGGTGCCCTGGACGTACGTGGCGACGTTGGCGTCGTAGGCCGCGACCGTCGCCTGCTTGGCGGCCGAGCGTACGTCCCAGAGGTGGTGGACGACGTCATGGAGGTGGTAGCGACCCAGCGTCTCGACGCTGAACACGTCGCCGTTGGACCGGATCCCGCGGCGACCCCAGGCGTCCGGCGGCACCTTCTCGTAGGTCGCGGCCGCCAGATCGGCGGCATCCATCAGCTCATCGGCGACGACGTCGGGGTCCAGGCCCGCGTAGTCGGACTCGCGAGCGGTGGCGTCCTGGTCCCAGTTGGCGAACCGCGGCTCGTCCTCGGCCAGCATCAGCGCCACCCGCTCGGCGAAGAGCCGGTGCACGTCACGCACATGCGCTGCGTACTCCAGCACCGACCACACCACCGGCCGCGGACGCTCGGCGGCGTTGTCTGCGCCGAGGTAGATCTCCCAGTAGGTCGCGTTGTCCCGGATCATCTCCGGGAGCCGGTCCGCGGTCACCTCGCCGGCCACGAAACCACACTCCGGGCACGGCCTGTCGAGAACCCAGGTCCAGTCCTTGGTGTCAGGTTCGATCGCGTCGTACGTCATGCGTCCATCTTGACGGTCGAAGGACTCCGCGACGAGCGAGATCCTGCCTATGAGACGCGACTTGCGGTCAGGTGAGCAGGAGCGAGTCCAGCCGCCGCCGCACGATCACGAGCCCGATCGCACCGAACGCCAGCAGATAGACCACCGAGACCAACGACCCCCACGACGGCACCCCGAGGGTCAGCTCGCGGCAGAGCACGACACCGCGGTAGAGGGGCGTGACCTCCACGACCCATCGCAGCCACTCCGGGTAGGCCGTGACCGGGAAGAAGGTGGCGCTGAACAGGAACATCGGCATCATCGCCAGGGTGACCTTCTCGAAGTCCTGCCAGGAGGTCATGTACGTCGTCAGCGCCATGCCCACGGCCCCGAACGCCGACCCGATGAGCAGCGCCGCCGGCACCACCAGGAGCGCCCACCACGAGTGGACCAGGTCCATCGCCACCATGATCAGCAGGAACGCGGTGACGTAGATCGCGCTGCGCAGCTGGTTCCAGAGGATCTCACCGATCGCGATGTCGACGGTGCGCAGCGGGGTGGCCAGCATCTGGTCGTAGAGCTTGTTGTACTTCAGCTTGAAGAAGAAGTTGAACGTCGCGTCCAGCAGCGACCCGTTCATCGCCGAGGCCGCGATCATCCCGGGAGCGACGAACTCGCGGTAGTCCACCGGCTTGCCGGCGTACTCGAAGCCGACCACCATCGCGCCCACGCCGATGCCGATCGAGAACAGGTAGAAGACCGGCTCCAGGAAACCGGTGAAGAACACCAGCCAGGCGCGCCGATAGACCAGGATGTTGCGCCACAGCAGCAGCCGGGCGGCCTCGCCGCCCCGCAGCGGCCGGGCGACGGTGGCGCCCACGGCAGCGGTGAAGAGCGCCATCTCAGGAGACCAGCCTCTCGCCCAGCTTGCGCACCGCGAGCCACCAGCAGAGGCCCGCGAGCAGCCCGAGGTAACCGACGTGGACGGCCGCCAGCGCCCAGTCGATCTCACCCAGTGCGAGCATCCGGGTCAGGTTCACGCCCTGCCACAGCGGCGAGGCCATCGCGACCTTCTCGAGCACCGGTCCGAGGTTGGCGACGGGGAAGAACGTGCCGGAGAACAGCGTCAGCGGGATCATCCCCAGCCGGAAGATCAGCGCGAAGGACTCCTCGCCCTTGATCGAGAGCGAGAACAGCAGCACCGGCGTCCCGAAGGCCAGCACGACCAGCCCCTGCACCAGCCACGCCGTCAGCACGCCCCACCACGTCTCGAAGACCCCGAATGGGGCCAGGACCAGCAGGAAGATGCCGCAGGCGAACAACGTACGCAGCATCAGGAAGCCCAGCTGGGCCAGCACGATGTGGGCGGGGGTCAGCGGCGAGGCGATCATCGAGAAGTAGATCCGCTGCCACTTGACCATCCCGTAGACGGGATAGGTCATCTCGGAGAAGGCGATCGTCATCGCGTGGGCCGCGACCATTCCCGGCGCGACGAACGCCAGATAGGAGTCGGCACCCTCCAAGGCGGCCGGATCGGACTTCACGAAGCCCCCGAGCAGCACGCCCAGCGCCAGCACGTAGAAGAACGGCGTCACGAAGGTCGTGATCACCCCGCCCTTCCAGGTGCGCGCGAGCACCGTGAGCCAGTAGTCGCCCATCCGCAGCGCGCCGGCGACCAGTCCCGAGGGCGCCGTCGGCCGGGTGGCCGGTCCCGAGTCGGCGTAGTCGGTCATCAGTCCACCAGGGTCCGACCGGTGAGGTGCAGGAAGACGTCCTCGAGCGAGGAGCGCCGGACCAGTGTGGCGACCGGCGCCAGGTCGCGGCTGTGGACGGCTTCGATGACCGCCTCGCCGTCGTCGCTGTAGAGCAGCAGCCGGTCGGGCAGCACCTCGATCCGCTCGGCGAGATCCTCGACCTTGGCCGCCAGCACCTCGTGCTCGCCGACGCCGAAGCGGAGCTCGGCGACCTCGCGGGTCGAGTGCTGCTGGATGAGCCCCAACGGCGTCCCGTGGGCCACGATCCGCCCCTGGTCCATCACCACCAGCTCATCGCACAGCTGCTCGGCCTCGTCCATGTAGTGGGTGGTCAGCAGCAGGGTCACGCCCGCCTGCTTGAGCCGGAACAGCCGGTCCCAGATGACGTGGCGAGCCTGTGGGTCCAGGCCCGTGGTCGGCTCGTCGAGCACCAGGATCTCGGGTCGGTTGATCAGGCTTCGGGCGATGGTCAGCCGTCGCTTCATGCCACCGGAGAGATCCTCGACCTTCGCCTTGGCCTTCTCGGTGAGCTGGACGAAGTCGAGCAGCTCCTCGATCCGACCCTTCACCTCGGCTCTCGGCAGGCCGAAGTAGCGGCCGTAGACGAAGAGGTTGTCGTAGACGTTGAGCTCGACGTCGAGGGTGTCCTCCTGCGGACACACGCCGAGCCGCGCCTTGATCCTCGGCCCGTCCTTGGCCGGATCCATCCCGAAGACCCGCAGCTCACCTCCGCTCGGTGGCGAGACGCAGCAGATCATCCGCATCGTCGAGGACTTGCCGGCGCCGTTGGGCCCCAGGAATCCGAAGGCCACGCCGGGCCGGACGGACACGTCGATGCCACGCACCGCCTCGAAGTCGTCGAACGACTTGCGCAGCCCACGCGCCGAGATCATCAGGTCTTCACCCACGTCGGCAAAGACTAGATGGGTGCACCGACAGTTTCGACCGAGTTCGGATCAGTGCTCAGCAAGCTTACTGGCCCTGCTGCCTCTGGCGCCGGTTGTAGTCGCGCATCCGCTGCGGCACGCCGACCACCGCGGCGTCGTAGGAGGGGACCTGGTGCTTGTTTGCGAACTTGTGCGCCCACTCCGCCGACGGCACCCGCCGCCGGGTCCACTCGCCGTCATGGGCGACCAGCAGCAGGGTCACCTCGCTGACGACGGTGCGCGGCTCGACGAACCCCTCGACGCCCCGCCGGGTCTGGACGAACTGCTCGAGATGCTTCTGGTCGGTGGAGTCCGCGGCGCGCACCCTTGTGGATCCGGTGTAGCTCTCGCCCGTCGGACGGCTCATGCGCGTCTTGCGGCGTCGGAAGCGATCGAACAGGCTCACGCCTCAAGTTTGCATCCCTGTGCCCAACACGGGTGGAGTTCTCCCTGGATCGTCGGCCCCGATAAACCTGTTGGGCGGCCGCTCCGTGGTCGCTTATGTTGGACCCTTTGACCCCGCGCCCATCGAAACCTGCCGCCGACGGAGAAGCGATGAACCTGCCATGCCCATAGACGACCTCGGCGCAGAGCGCGAGCATCTGGCCGCCTGCCGACAGGATCTGGCCCGGATGCGCCGCAAGGTGGAGTCGCTGGACTCCTCGACCGCCGGCAACTGGGTCAGCGCCGAGATCCTCGACGCCACCCTCGCGCACCGGCTCGAGCAGCTCGCCGACGACCCGGACATCCCGCTCTTCTTCGGCCGAATCGACCGGAGGGCCACCGGGACCGAGCGCGGCGCCGAGTCGTTCCACATCGGCCGGCGCCATATCTCCGACAGCGCCGGAGACCCGATGGTCGTCGACTGGCGCGCCCCGGTCAGCGTCCCGTTCTATCGGGCCTCACGGACCGAGCCGATGGGTTTGACGCGGCGGCGGCGCTACGGGTTCTCCCACGGGAACCTGACGGCGTTCGAGGACGAGTCGCTCGCCGAGGCCGGCCCCGCGGAGGAGCACTCGGCGATCCTCGAGGCCGAGATCGAGCGGCCGCGCGTGGGGCCGATGCGCGACATCGTGGCGACCATCCAGCCCGAGCAGGACGTCCTGGTCCGCGCCGACCTGGCCCAGACGATCGTCGTGCAGGGTGCGCCGGGGACCGGGAAGACGGCCGTGGGGCTGCACCGGGCGGCGTACCTTCTCTACGCCCATCGCGACCAGCTCACCCGGCGCGGCGTGCTGATCGTCGGCCCCAACTCCTCCTTCCTGCGCTACATCCGCGACGTGCTGCCCGCGCTCGGCGAGATCGAGGCCAAGCAGGCGACGATCGCGGAGCTGGTCGCCATGCATGGCGCACTCCGGGCGGAGGAGCCCGCTCAGATGGCGGCCCTGAAGGGCGACGTACGCATGGCCGAGCTGCTCCGTCGAGCGGTCTGGTCCCACGTCGGTGAGCCCAGCGAGGCCCTGGTCGTCCCGCGCGGGTCGCGCCGGTGGCGGGTGCCCTCCTACGAGGCGCGGGAAGCGGTGGAGGGGCTGCGGGCCAACGACCTGCGCTATTCCGCTGGCCGCTCGCTGCTGCCGCGAGCCCTCGCGCACCGGGTGCTGGTGCAGATGGAACGCTCCGGTGACTCGCCCGATGACCGGGTGCACGACGCGGTCGCGCGGGTCAAGCCGGTCAAGGACTACGCCGCCGCGCTGTGGCCCGACCTCAAGCCGGCGAAGGTGCTCTTCCGGCTCCTCACCGACCGGGAGTGGCTGGCGGAGGTAGCTGACGGGATCCTTTCGGCCGCCGAGCAGGACCTGCTGGCCTGGGAGAAGCCGGCGCGCTCGGCGGGCGCGGCGCACTGGTCGCTGGCCGATCTGGTGCTCCTCGACGAGATCGCGGACATCCTCGACCGGACGCCGTCGGTGGCCCACATCGTCGCCGACGAGGCCCAGGACCTCTCCGCGATGATGCTGCGCGCCCTCGGCCGCCGTTCGACCACGGGGTCGCTGACGATCCTGGGCGACCTGGCACAGGCGACCACGCCGTGGGCGTCGAGGTCATGGTCGGACGCCTTGGGTCATCTGGGCAAACCCGATGGTCATGTGGAGCAGCTGACCCGCGGGTTCCGGGTGCCGGCCGACGTGATCGCGTACGCCGCCCGCCTCCTCCCCCACATCGCCCCCGATCTGGAGCCGCCGGTCGCGGTTCGCCGGGCTCGCGGCGACCTCACCTTCACCTCGGCGCCGGTCGTGGAGGCGCTCGCGCCGGCCCTGGACCGGCTGGGCTCGGTCGGGCTGATCGTGCCCGACGCGGCGCTGGAGGCGGCTCGCACCGAGCTCACCGAGGCCGGGCTGGCGTTCGCCGAGGTCGGGGTCGCCGAGGACGAGGAGACGGAGTTCGACGCCCATCTCGACCTGGTCCCGGCGTCACTGGCCAAGGGACTGGAGTTCGACCACGTGGTCGTCTCCGAGCCGGCGGGGATCGTGGCCGCCGAGCCCGACCGCGAGACCGGGCTGCGCCGGCTCTACGTCTGCCTCACCCGCGCGGTCTCCTCCCTGGTCGTACGCCACGGTGCCGCCCTCCCCGAAGAGCTCAGCCCCGATGACCTCAGCCCCGATGACCCCGCTCCGAGGAACTCAGTGGCGATCCCGGACGTGTTGGTGCGAAAGTGAGCGCATGATCGAGACCCGACCGGACCCGCTCGAGAAGGCCGAGTGGCCGCTGCACACCGAGCGTCTCGTCATCCGCCGCTTCGAGCCCGTCCACGTCGAGCCGACCTGGGCCTTCCGGAGTCTTCCCGAGGTGACCGAGTGGGTGACGACCGAGTTTCCTGACATCGACGCCTATCGCCGAGTCTTCGAGCTCCCTGATGTCGCGGAGAGCGGCCTGGTCATCGAGCGCGACGGCACCGTCGTGGGCGACCTGATGCTGCGGGTCACCGACCCGTGGTCGCAGACCGAGGTCCGCGACCAGGCGATCGGCACCCAGGCCGAGCTCGGCTGGACGATCGACCCCGTTCACCAGGGCAAGGGCTACGCCACCGAAGCCGTACGTGCCGTGATGGACGTCTGCTTCGGCCCGCTCGGCCTGCGCCGTGTCATCGCCGAGTGCTTCGCCGACAACGTCGCCTCCTGGCGGCTCATGGAGCGCCTCGGGATGCGGCGGGAGGCGCATACCGTCAAGGAGTCCCTGCACCGCACGCGCGGGTGGCTCGACGGTCTCTCCTACGCGATCCTCGCCGACGAGTGGGCCGCTAGGCGCTGAGCCCAGATGCGCCGAGTGCGGCCTCGATCGCGGCCTCGCAGTGCAGCCGGGTCGTCGGGAACAGCGGCACCGCCGCGTACGTCTCCATCGGCAGGAGCAGCTCGATCTCGGTACATCCGAGGATGACTCCCTCGCAACCGTCGGCGACGAGCCGGTCGATGACCTCGAGGTAGTCCTGACGGGAGCTGTCCAGGAACGTACCCAGGCACAGCTCCTCGTAGATGATCCGGTGCACCGTCGCCTGATCCCGTTCGCCGGGGACGACGACGTCGAGACCGTGGCCACGGAGCCGGTCGGCGTAGAACGGCTGCGACATCGTGAACCCGGTGCCGAGGAGCCCCACGCGTCCGACCCCGGCCGCACCGACCGCTGCCGCCGTCGTGTCGCCCAGATGCAGGAATCGATCTCCGTACGCCTCCTCCATCGCCCCGGCCACCTTGTGCATCGTGTTGGTGGCCAGCACGATCACCTCGGCCCCGGCGTCACTGAGCGTGGCCGCCTCGGCCGCGAGGCGGGCCCCGGCCCGCTCCCATTCGCCGGAGGCCTGCATCTCCTCGATGTCGGCGAAGTCGACCGAGCGTACGAGCAGGTCAGCCGAGTGCAGCCCGCCGAGCCGTTTCGCGGCGATCTCGTTGAGGAGGCGGTAGTACTCCGCCGTCGACTCCCAGCTCATCCCGCCCAGCACGCCGATCCGTCGCATGCGACCAGTGTCCCCGGGCGGCCAACTCGGGCCGGGAGCCATTCACCGATGTGCGGCCAGGACCCTCGCGAGGCCGGCTCGTAGGTCCTCGACGAAATACTCCGGGACCTCCAGCGAGGGGAAGTGTCCGCCGCGTTCGGGCTCGTTCCACCTCACGATCTGCCGGTAGCGCTCCTGAGCCCAGGGGCGCGGAC
This sequence comes from Nocardioides sp., assembly GCF_050699375.1. GTDB lineage: Bacteria > Actinomycetota > Actinomycetes > Propionibacteriales > Nocardioidaceae > Nocardioides. The sequence continues at coordinate 12,833 of NZ_JBOHDN010000314.1, forward strand.
ACTTCTCGATGTCGCGGGGATACATGGTGATCGCGGACGGGACGTCGACCCGGAGCTCGGGGTCGAGCGAGCTGTGGCTCTCGTAGTAGATCCGGCCCGCCGACGCGCCCGTCCGAGTCAGCCAGTAGAGGGTGACGTCATCGAGGATGCGGTCGCGCGAGATCGTCTCGAACGGGCTCTCCTCGGTGTCGGACCACTCGGCGAACTTGTCGAGGATCCAGGCAAGCAGACCCACCGGTGAGTCCACGAGCGAGTAGCCGATGGTCTGCGGCCGGGTCGCCTGCTGCTTCGCGTACGCCCCACGCGGGCCCGCGTAGAAGTCGCGGGTCTCCTCGGTCCACCTGCGCTCGAGGGCGGTCAGCCCGTCCGTGGACAACCCGGGTGGTGCGTCCGCGAACGTGGAGTGGATGCCGAGCACGTGCTCGGGGAACCTGCCGGCGAGGACGGTGGTGATGTTGCCTCCCCAGTCACCGCCGTGGGCGAGGAACCTTTCGTAGCCGAGCCTCCCCATCAGCTCCACCCACGCGGAGGCGATCTTCTCCGTGCCCCACCCGGTGGTCGCCGGTCGGTCGCTGTAACCGAAGCCCGGCAACGACGGAGCCACGACATGGAAGGCCGGCGCGGCCGCCTCCGACGGATCCGCCAGCTGGTCGACCACATCGACGAACTCGGCGACGCTGCCGGGCCAGCCGTGCGTCAGGATCAGCGGGGTGGCGTCCGCACGCGCGGATCGGCGATGCAGGAAGTGGATCCCCAGGCCGTCGATGGTCGTACGGAACTGGCCGATCCCGCTGAGCCGCTCCTCGAACGAGCGCCAGTCGTAGTCGGTACGCCAGTAGTCGACCAGGTCGGTCAGGTCGGCGAGCGGAACGCCCTGCTCCCAACGATGGGCGCCGGCGACGCCGCGCACCGTCTCGGCCTCCGGCAGCCGCGCCGCGGCCAGACGAGCGCGAAGGTCGTCGAGCTCGGCGTCGGCTGCGCGTGCATCAAAAACTCGTACGTCGCTGTTCGGACTGGGCATCGGACCTCCTGATGTTGTCGCTGAACCATCATAGACGGTTCTAGCATGCATCGAGAGACGCAGCAACCGGCTATGCTGGTTCCATGCCTGATGGACTCCCCGACTTCCGCCTCGGCACCGTGCTGGCGACGAGCTTCACGGGGACCCTCTCGGAGCGTCAGGGCGACCCCGTGGAGCGCATCCCCACCCCGCAGCGGCTCGTCGACTGGCTGGCTGTGAACGATCTGGCCGTGGACTCCTGCACCGCCAGTCAGCTGGAGCTCGCACGGGAGCTGAGAGAGTCGATCCATCTGGTCGCGACCGCGGCCGCGCTCGAGGATCCTCTCCCCGCCTCCGCCGTCCGGCTCATCAACGACCGCAGCGCCGCGGGCCGGGCAGCAGCAGCCCTGACGCCCGACGGAAATCGGCGTTGGCAGCTCGGCGCATCCTCTGCCGTGACAGATGCGCTCGGCGTGATCGCCGCTGACGCGATCAGCATCATCGCCGGCGAACGAGACGGAAGGCTGGCCCTGTGTGCCTCTCCGACCTGCCGGGCCGCCTTCTTCGACACCAGCCGAAGCCGCACCCGAAGATGGTGCGACATGAACACGTGCGGCAATCGCGAGAAGAAGGCACGCTTCAACGCCAACCACCCCAAGCACGCCAGCCCGGCAGAATGACGTTCGGCGCCCACGGGCCAGGCTCTCCCGCGGTCACCCGTCCACATCTGGATCCCTCCCAGATCGGTGAGCCCCTGTTGGAGATGGATCACCAGAGGCAGACATGAGCGACACACCGGCCCGAAACACGCCGCGGGTCACGACGTGCGACACCGACGAGAAACTCGCCGCGGCCAGCATCCTGTTCAACCAGTACCGGCACCACTATGGCGAGCCGCCGGACGAGGACGAGCGCACCCTCGGCTGGCTCACCGACATGGTCCGGTCTGGCCTGCTCACCGTCTACACGGCATCGGTCGACCCGGCCGACTCACCTCCGATCGGCCTGGCGACCAGCCACGCCGTCCCCGCATCCCTGGCCATGGGCCGGACGTGGCAGCTCCGTGACCTGTACGTGCTCACCCGGTCCCGCCGACAAGGAACGGCGGCCGCCCTGGTCGACGCGGTCCGAGAGGCAGCACTCACGGCGGGCGCAAGTCGACTGACGCTAGTTACGGAACCCGACAACCAAGCCGCGCTCGGCCTCTATCGACGACTGGGTTTCAGGCCCGTCGAAGGTCTGGCATCGCTCAGTCTCGACCTCCCTCCCCGAACGATCAGGGAGCAGTCGTGACCGCAGCCTGACCGGAGAATGCGTCGGCGCTGCAGGCTGTGGAGAGGTCCTCGAGCGAGGATCCTCGAGCACCACACACCGACACTGATCGAGACTCGTCTCCCGCGCGCACCACGAAGCGTCTACTGCTCAGTCGGGATCGGTGAACGAGATCGGCTTCCCCACGGCACGGGCATATGCGATCTCCCTGCTCGTAGACTCACCGACATATCCGCCAGGGTTGACGACCAGAACCCGGTCAGCCAGGTCGATCTTGCGCAGGTGGAGAGCGTCCAGCGCGACCTTCTGTTCCTCGGTGACCGACCCGTCCGCCTCCCCCGGCGCGACGACGATGACACCCGCAAACGTGAGATCGCGGTTCGCCGTACGCATCTCCTCCACGAACCGGGTGGAGCCGCAGATGCAGACGATCTCAGGTCGGTCGGGCACAGCTCAGTCCTTCGGTTCTTCGGTCCTTCGAGCAAGCGCGAAACATCAGTGTGCGCGTCGACATCAAGGCAGGCGCACGAGCCGACAGTCAACCAGCGACATGGACGCCGCGGGGGCGCACCACCGCAAGCAGGAGCCGCGCGCCGCAGTCGCGGGCACACAGCTCCGCACGCCGGAGTCGCGATCCGGCAACGCGGACTCCATCAAGAAGGACTCTGCGCGGCAGCTCAGTCGACGCGGTCAGCAGACGTGTCCGCGCGTACTGCCCCGCGGGCATGCCGACATGGCCGAGGTACTGGAGCCGGTCCGTTTATGACGGGGCGTGGTCGTCGCCGGCATCGCGTATGGACGGGAGCCGCGGTGGGGTGGGTCTCAGCCGGGGCCGGTTTAGGGCCGTCGGGTGAACCTGATCGTGCCGTCCGGTAATCGCTCATGGGTGTAACCCGGAGCATGAGCGAGTCGGTGGTGATGGGGACAGAGCAGGACTCCGTCCTTCAGGTCTGTCTTCCCGCCCAGCGCCCACGCGGTCAGGTGGTGGACGTCGCACCACTCAGGTGGCATGTCACACCCATCGGCTTGGCAGCACTTCTGCTGCAACCGCAGCGCCTTGCGTTGGATCGGCTGGAAGAACCTGCTGAAGCGGCCGGCATCAAGAACCTGACCGTCACCGCCGAGGACCCAGGGGATGATGGTCGCGTTGCACGCCATCTTCCGGGCCTCCGCCGCCGAGATCGTCGATCCGTTGGTCTCATCGAAACCCAACATGGCGGTGCCGAGCTCTTTGCGGAGCTCCTCCAGGCTGATTACGACGTTGACCACGGTCGCATCCCCACCGTGGTGGGGCAGGGCGTCGGGGTCAATGGTCTCGATCAGCCTGGCGAAGCCCTGTCCCATCATCCGCTCCCACGGCGGCAACGGGGCGCCCTTGGCCACCAGTCGCTGTTTGCGGGGCTGCGCGAACGCCTCGACCTGGGTCTTGAACCGGGCCCCGATGGCGACCGGGAGGACGCCGTCGAACCCGATGGTGCCGTCGCCGTTGTTCCAGACCCGGAGCGCGGTCTTCTGCTGGGCCCGTTCCTCCTCAGCCAACAACGCCTTCGCTTCGGCGTCCTCGAATCGGGCGGGGTCGATCTCGGCCAGGATCCGCCGACCGATGATCTGGAGTTCTTTGGCGGTGAGGCGGGTGGCGTAGTCGACCAGCAACTTCTCCGCCAGGGTCAGGTCCTCGGCGGTGGCGATGGGGTTGGTCTCGATGTCGGCGAGGGTCTTGGTGATCACCCGGGCCTTGTCCTGAGACACGACACCTTCAGCGAGGCCGGCAGCGAGGAGCTCGTACTTGGTTACGGCGGTGGCGAGTTTGATCTGCGCTCGGGCGGCCCCTTTGTCGACCAGGAGCTCGGCACGCATCCACGCGGAGGCGTCCTTGTCGCCGGTCTCTTCCGCGATGTCGCCGGAGACGGCGAGCACTCGGAGTCTCAATGCGGTCTGTTGGGCTGCGTTCTTCTCCAGCCAGGCCAGGGCCGCCTTCTTCTGGGCGGTGGTCCAGTACAGCGGGTCGGTGGCGAGTACCTTGTCGAAGGAGGAGTCGATGACCGCAAGCTCGGTGCCGATGGGGTCGCCGGGGTTAGCACCCCAGTGGTTGGTGCCGCGTTCCAAGCTCATGACTGCCGTCCCCCTTTCAAGGTGTCTTGTAGTGCCTCTGATTCTACCTCGACATGGACCCTGATGCTATCTATTTGTGCAGGTCAGCCGATGTTTTAGCGGTCAGCGAACACGCCCAAACCTGTGGATGGT
>NZ_JBOHDN010000315.1:0-2453 GCF_050699375.1 Nocardioides sp.
GTCCACCCGCTCGCCGGCGACGCCGTAGCCGATGCCCTTGTGGGCGATCGACGGCGCGGCGCTCTGCTTCGCCAGGGGTACCGAGATCGCGTACTCGTTGTTCTGCACGAAGAACACCACCGGCGACCTGAAGACAGCCGCGAAGTTCAGGGCCTCGTGGAAGTCGCCCTCGCTGGTCGCACCGTCCCCGCACAACGCCATCACCACGGTCGGCTCGCCCTTCAACCTGGCTGCGTGGGCGACGCCCACCGCGTGCAGGAGCTGGGTCGCCAGCGGGGTGGTCTGCGGCGCGACCAGGCGGTCCGTCGGGTCATAGCCGGAGTGCCAGTCGCCCTTGAGCAGGACGAGGACCTCGACCGGATCGACGCCACGGGCCACGGCCGCAGCGGTGTCGCGATAGGTCGGGAACAGCCAGTCCCCGTCGGCGAGGACCTGGGCGGCGCCGACCTGGCAGGCCTCCTGGCCGTGCGAGGAGGGATAGACCGCGAGCCGTCCCTGGCGCACGAGGGCGTAGGCCTGGTCGTTGAGCCGACGCGCGGCCACCAGCGCTTCGTACGCCCGGACCAGCGTGGCGTCGTCGGGCATGGTCTGGCCGTCGAGTCCGGTGGGCTGGCCCGCCGGATCGATCAGCTGGATGGGCTCGCGCGAAGGCAGCAGACCCAGGTCGTCTGTCATGGCTACAGCGTGCCTACGTTGCCGATCATGCGCCACAAATAGGCGAACATCGATAATATGTCGCCCGGAGGGTGTGTTTTGGATGACATTTGTCTAATTGTGACGGCCGTCACCTGAAAGGATGAGACGTTTGGCAACCCCGCTGGACGAGACCGACCGCGAGATCCTCGACGCGCTCAGGCGCGACGGGCGGATCTCGATGCGCTCGCTCGCCGAGACCGTCCACATCTCCCGGGCCAATGCCTATTCCCGCGTCGAGCGGCTCACCGCCGACGGGGTGATCCGCGGTTACCACGCCGACATCGACCCGGAGCTGAGCGGCTTCGGTACGTCGGCGTACGTCACCGTCAACCTTCGTCAGTCCCACTGGCGCCAGATCGAGCAACGCCTCCAGGCGTTGCCGGGCATCGCCCACATCGCCCTGGTCGGCGGCGAGTTCGACGCCGTGCTCCTGGTCCGGGCTCGTGACAACACCGACCTTCGGCGGCTGGTGCTTGAGCAGATCCTCGGCATCGAGGGCGTCCTCAGCACCCGCACCCTGCTCGTCTTCGAGGAACCCGCCACCGCCCCGGCGAGGCTGTCAGCGAACTGAGGGAGCCGACGGGCAGCTCGACCTCGCTACTGCGTCACCGACCGGAACGAGCAGCGTTGGCGACGCGCGAGGACCGCATCGGCCAACCGAAGCACGAAAAAGACCTCGTGCTCAGCTCAGGATTCTGGGTGATGGCCGGGAACCCGCCACGGCCGGACGGGGGCTTGGCGACCACGCGCCGAGCGAACCGACTCTGCGCCAGACACGCCCCTGGCCGTGCGGTGACGGGTCGGCCGCCGCTCACCCTGGGCGCCGGCACCCCTGGTGGCGAAGTAGAGGATGCCGGCGAACTGCTCGGCGAGCTGTGTCACCTCGGCGGTGGCGTCCGAGCTCTTCGCGTGGTGACCGAGCGAACCATGCGGGCCGTGCTCGACCGCGTCGTCGTTGACTTGACCGCCGAACTCCTCGGCAGGACCAGCGGTGGCGCCGCTCGGCGCCACCTGATGATCACGGGTGGCCTCGGTGTCCATGGGGCTACTCCTTGCGCGTGGGGGGTGGCTTAGCGAGATCGAAGCGCGACGCGAGAGCGCCGATGCGGCGCTCGAGCTCGTCGTAGACCGCGTCGAAGGCCTCGGGGCCGTTGTCGACGGGGTCGGGGATCGACCAGTGCATCTCGCCGGGGACCTTTGGTACCTCGTGGGCGCGATCGCAGACAGTGACCACGAGATCGTCGGGATCGAGCACGTCGTCGAACCGCTGCGGCTGGACGATGGGGAGGTCCAGCTCGCGACGGGCCGCGACGTCGATCGTTCCCGGGTTGATCCGGTCGGCGGGATGGGTGCCGGCCGAGGCTGCCGGGATCGTGCTGGCCTGCCGCCACAGCGCCGCAGCCAGGTGAGAACGGGCGGCATTGCCCGTGCACACGAACAGGACACGCCTGGGCACCGCCACGGGGGACGCGGTGCCCAGGCTCACGAGCGTGTCCTGCTCGAGGTGCAGGTACGTACGCCTCCCGTCACCCTCGGAATGATGACGGGACACGACGCCTGCGCTCATCAGCTTCTGCACGTGATGAGCAAACAAGTTCGACGGGACAGACAGCATCCCGGCGAGCTCTGTGGGGGAGGCATCACTTGTCTGGAGCCTGTCAACAATCCGAAGTCGCACTGGGTCGCCGAGTGCCGCGTGCACTGTGGCCCGGCGTTCCAGCTCGGATTGTTGCTCAGCATCCATTGAGTCAATAATT
>NZ_JBOHDN010000316.1:0-4260 GCF_050699375.1 Nocardioides sp.
CCGGTAGGGGTTGGTCGCGACGAGTGCACCGATCGAGCGACGCAGGCGGGAGACCTCGGCACGTACGGTGACGATGTGCTCGGCGTCGCCGAAGACCGCCTCGCTGAGTTGGCGGGCGGTGAGACCGGCGGGGCCGGCGCGGTCGACGAGGGTGAGGATCTCGACGTGGCGCCTGGTCAGCGTGGTCCTCCAACTGCCGGCCTCCGAGACGACCTCGAGGGTGCCGCCGGGATCGAGCCTGGCCTCGAGCGCACCCGACCCGGACGAGGTCGGCCGCACCAGCCAGCCGCGCTCGCCGACCCGCTCGGGAAGGCACAGCCCGAGCCCGGGGACGGTCAGCATCTTGTCCCGGCTGGGCGCCGCGATCCGGTCGCGGGCGGCCATCCCGGCGTGGTGGGCGACCCAGCCGTCGTCGTCGACGACCAGCAGCGGACCCTCGACGCCGGAGACGACGTGGTCGGTCTCGCGGCGCAGCCGCTCGAGCCAGTCCTGGTGGCGGCGCCACAGCGACATCTCGGCCACCCGCACCGCGCTCTCGACCAGGGCACCGATGGCCGGGTGCAGGGTCAGCGCCGGTCCGCTGATGTCCACGACCCCGAGCAGGGCCCCGGTGCGCGGGTCGTGGATCGGCGCGGCCGTGCAGTACCACGGGTGCTGGGCCTGCTCGAAGTGCTCGGCCGAGAAGAGCTCGACCGGTGCGGCCTCGGCCAGCGCGGTGCCGATGGCGTTCGTGCCGACCGCGCGTTCGGTCCACAGGGCACCCTCGACGAAGCCGAGCCGGTCGGCGATCGTCAGCACCCGCGCCGACCCCTCCCGCCACAGCACGACGCCCTCGGCGTCGGTGACCACCATGAGGTACGTCGCGGCATCCGCCGCCGAGGACAGCACCGCCCGCAGATCGTCGATCACCATCGCCAGCGGCGAGCGGGTCCTGCGGGCAGCGCACTCGGCCGCCGACGGCGTACGCCTGCCGTTGCTGCTGCCGGGCTCGAGGCCCATGCTCATGACGCGTCGCCAGGAGCGCTCGACCAGGATCCGGGGTGTGCTCGGCGGCCGGCCGCCCGACAGGACCGCGTCGTGGACGCGGATGAGGTCGCGGGCGAGCCGGGGCAGGTCTGCCCCTGCCGGCACGGCTCCGGTTGCGGTCATACGGCATCCACCTCCTCTTCGAGGGTAGAACCTAGGTGTGAGCCGCGCCACATGCAATCGGCTGCAACCCTGTCGCCCGGCCTCGTGCGGCGGTCTCCTGGAGACATGACCCAGACACTCGACTCCCCTCCCGCTGCCGACTCCGCCCAGAACGGCCCGGCGCAGGCCTGGCTCAACGACTTCGAAGCCGCCTTGGCGGCCCGCGACATCCACCGTGCTGCCGACATGTTCGCCACCAAGTGCTACTGGCGCGACCTGGTCGCCTTCTCCTGGAACATCACCACCGTCGAGGACCCGGCCGGCGTCACCGACCTCCTCGAGAGCACCCTGGAGCGCGTCGACCCGTCCGGGTTCGCGCTCGAGGAGCCGGAGGAGACCGCCGAGGGCGTGACGACCGCGTGGTTCACCTTCGAGTCCGCCGTCGGCCGCGGCCGCGGACTGCTGCGTCTCAAGGTCGACGACGGTCCCGACGGCAGGCAGAGCCCCAAGGCATGGACCTTCCTGACCACGCTCTATGAGCTCAAAGGCCACGAGGAGCCCCGAGGCGTACGTCGCCCGAAGGGTGCCGAGCACGGCTTCGACCCGGACCGGGTGACGTGGGCCGAGAAGCGGCAGGCGGAGGCCGAGACGCTGGGCCTCACCGAGCAGCCGTACGTCCTGGTCGTCGGCGGCGGGCAGGGCGGCATCGCGCTCGGTGCGCGGCTGCGCCAGCTCGGCGTGCCTTCGCTCGTCATCGACCGCTACGAGCGGCCCGGGGACCAGTGGCGCGGCCGCTACAAGTCGCTGTGCCTGCACGACCCGGTCTGGTACGACCACCTGCCCTACCTGAAGTTCCCCGACAACTGGCCGGTCTTCGCGCCCAAGGACAAGATCGGCGACTGGCTGGAGTCCTACGTGAAGGTGATGGAGGTGCCCTACTGGTCCTCGACCACGGCCACCAACGCATCCTTCGACGAGGCGGCCGGAGAGTGGACGGTCACCGTCTCGCGCGGCGGTGAGGAGATCACGCTGCACCCGAAGCAGCTCATCATGGCCACCGGGATGTCCGGGAAGCCGAACGTCCCCGACCTGCCCGGCATGGACGTCTTCGAGGGCGAGCAGCACCACTCCTCCAAGCACCCGGGGCCGGACGCCTATGAGGGCAAGCGGTGTGTGGTGATCGGGTCGAACAACTCCGCCTTCGACATCTGCGGCGCGCTCTTCGAGCACGGCGCGGACGTGACCATGGTGCAGCGCTCCTCGACCCATATCGTGAAGAGCGACTCGCTGATGGACATCGGCCTCGGCGACCTCTACTCCGAGCGCGCGGTCGCCTCCGGCATGACCACGGAGAAGGCCGACCTCGTCTTCGCCTCGCTCCCCTACCGGATCATGCACGAGTTCCAGATCCCGCAGTATCAGCAGATCGCCGAGCGCGACGCCGACTTCTACGCGCGCCTGGAGAAGGCCGGCTTCCGGCACGACTGGGGCGATGACGGCTCGGGGCTGTTCATGAAATACCTGCGCCGCGGCTCGGGCTACTACATCGACGTGGGCTCGGCCGAGCTGGTCGCCGACGGGCAGGTCAAGCTCGCCCATGGTCAGGTCTCGCATCTGACCTCGTCTGCTGTCGTTCTCGAGGACGGCACCGAGCTGCCCGCCGACCTGGTCGTGTACGCCACCGGCTACGGCTCCATGAACGGCTGGGCCGCCGACCTGATCAGCCAGGAGGTCGCCGACAAGGTCGGCAAGTGCTGGGGTCTCGGCTCGGAGACCACCAAGGACCCCGGCCCGTGGGAGGGCGAGCAGCGCAACATGTGGAAGCCGACCCGGCAGGAGGCACTCTGGTTCCACGGCGGCAACCTGCACCAGTCCCGGCACTACTCCCTCTACCTCGCGCTGCAGCTCAAGGCACGGTTCGAGGGCATCGAGACGCCGGTCTACAACCAAGCTCCGGTGCACCACCTGTCGTAGGGACGGTGATCCTTGACGGGCGCACCCCGTCGGCAGCACCATCGTCGGGCACCCCGCCTGTCTCCGAAGCGTCAGGATGGGTACGGCCCGAAGGAGCCCCATGACCAAGGTGTCCACTGCCACTGTCGAGGCGCCCGGCGCCGTCTTGACCTACGACGTCCGCGAACCGGAGACGCCCAGCGAGCACAGACCGCTGTTCGTCTTCGGTTCGCCGATGGCGGCCTCCGGCTTCGAGCAGCTGATCAGCTACATCACTGACCGCACGGTCATCACGTACGACCCGCGTGGCGCCGAGCGCAGCACCCTGACGTCCGACGGCACGGTCACCGGTGAACTTCATGGCGAGGACATGCACCGCGTCATCGAAGCGTCCGGCCTCGGGCCGGTCGATGCGTTCGGCTCCAGCGGCGGCGGAGCCTTCGCGCTGCACTGGATCGTCAAGCATCCCCGCGACGTCGTAGCACTCGTCTCGCATGAACCGCCCCTGTCCACGATCCTCGAGGACCGCGAGATGACTCTCCGCGTCGGCGACGACATCGTCGCGACCTATCAGCGGGAGGGCTACGGCCCGGCGATGGCGAAGTTCATCCAGATGATCATGCACTCGGGTCCGCTTCCGGACGACTATCTGGATCGACCTGCGCCGGACCCCGCCGACTTCGGCCTTCCCACCGATGACGACGGCTCCCGCGACGACGCCTTGCTGAGCCGCAACCTCGCCATGCCGCCCTTCGAACCCGATCTCGGCGCACTGCAAGACTCCAAGGTTCGGATCATCCCCGCGACCGGCGCGGAGTGGGAAGGCACGCTCGCCCGCAGGGGTGGTGAGGCGCTGGCGGAGGAGCTGGGTGTGGAGCCCAAGGTCTTCCCGGGCGACCACGGTGGGTTCGCCGTGAGCCCGATGTCGCCCAGCAACGATCCCGCGGCGTTCGCCGCAGAGCTGCTCGAGGTGCTCGACGACGCTTGATGGCGACGTGCCCTCGGCCGAACTCGAACGCGGAGTCGCCGACGGACCCAGGACCCGCGGGGTCAGCGGCCGACCAGGCCGGTCTCGTAGGCAAGGACGACGAGCTGGACGCGGTCGCGAGACGCGGTCTTGGCCAGCAGCCGGCCGACGTGGGTCTTCACGGTGGCCTCGGCTACCACGAAGGCCTCGGC
>NZ_JBOHDN010000317.1:0-1615 GCF_050699375.1 Nocardioides sp.
TTCGGTCTCCTCCGTCTTGGCCCGCAGAGTGGTGGCGATCGCGTACCCGGCGGCAGCCAGTGCTGCGTACAGGATCATGATCGCCAGGAACCCGGTGAGCGGGTCGTCGCCGAACATCTTGGCCGCCGCAGGTATGTCGCTGACCATCTCCTCGACGCCGTCGCCGAGGTAGGTGCCAGTTGCCCCGAACATCACGAAGGTGCCTAGGAACCACCAGAACAGCGCCGTACGCTGCTGGCGCCACGACATTGCGAGCGGAGACGAGAGCATGCTGCTCGCTTCGGCGCGGCCGGAGCCGCCGGAGAGGAGGGCGCCGTCGAAATCGCGCTTCGACGCCAAGAATGCGCCCACGGCCAGGAGCACCAGGACCGCCGTGAGGCTCAGTGCGAGCGGCCACCAGCGTAGGTCGACGTACGCCCGCATCTGCTGCGTCCACGCGATCGGTGAGAGCCAGGAGAGCCAGGTGCCGTGCTCGCCGGGATCGGCCTGCAGGTCGCCGATGCCGCGCACCAGCACGGATATGCCGAGGACGGCGAGCCCGAGGCCGGTTGCGCCGCGCCCGTGGGTGGTCAGTTGCGAGGTGACCAGGGCGACCGCGGCGAAGACCAGGCCGCTGACGGCGATCGCTGTGGACAGCGCGAAGGTGTCCTCGACTGGCAGGTTGCCGGCGGAGATGAGTAGCACGCTGCCGAGCACCGCGAAGATGACGTTGGCGATGATCACCGTCAGCAGCGAGGCGGCGACCGCCGCGTGCCGCCCGACGACACCGGAACGGACCAGTTCGGCCCGCCCGCTCTCCTCCTCGTCGCGGGTGTTGCGAACGACCTCGAACATGTTCATGACCCCGAGCAGACCGAACATCCACAGGGTCATCTCGTTGGCGAACATCGCGCCGATCGTGTAGTCGTCCAGGCCATATCCCGGTCCGCCCATGAAGACGGACGCGGGCAGCGTCATCTGGTCGGCCCGCCCTTGGCGGTCCTCAGCAGTGGGGAACGCAGCGTTCAGCGCGGTGACGAAGTAGGCATACAGCGCGAGCAGCGAGACGGTCCAGACGGTCAGCCGCACCCGGTCGCGCCGCAGCATGAACCGGGTCAGGTGCCAGGTCCCCGCGAAGGAGGTCAGTGGCGTACGCCGGGGGCGGGCCGGAGCGAGCGTGCTCATCACGCGTCCTCCGTCTCGATGACGTCGCCGTAGTGCCGCATGAAGAGCTCCTCGAGCGACGGCGGCGTGATGGTCAGGCCACGTACGTCGAGGTCGGTCAGCGTCTTGAGCACGTCGCTGACGGCGGCGTTGTCCACATCGAAGGCGACCCGGATTCCGGCGCCGTTCTGGCTGGTCACGAGGTCGTTGACGGCCTGAAGCCCGCTCAGAGCCGACGGGTCGCCGCCGACGGTCGCGACGACGGAAGAGCGGGTCAGGTGGCGCAGCTCCTCGAGCGTGCCGGACTCGACGGCGACACCGGACCGGATGATCGTGACGGTGTCACAGACCTTCTCGACCTCGCTGAGGATGTGGCTGGAGAGCAGGACGGAGGAGCCGGCGGCCTTGGCCTCGCGGGCGTACTCGGTGAAGACGGCCTCCATCAACGGGTCGAGACCGGAGGTCGGCTCGT
>NZ_JBOHDN010000318.1:0-1627 GCF_050699375.1 Nocardioides sp.
TTCGGTCTCCTCCGTCTTGGCCCGCAGAGTGGTGGCGATCGCGTACCCGGCGGCAGCCAGTGCTGCGTACAGGATCATGATCGCCAGGAACCCGGTGAGCGGGTCGTCGCCGAACATCTTGGCCGCCTCCGGGTTCGCCGCGGCCATGTCGCTGACCATGTCCTCGACTCCCTCACCCAGGTAGGTGCCGGTTGCCCCGAACATCACGAACGTGCCGAGGAACCACCAGAACAGGGCCGTACGCTGCTGGCGCCACGCCATCGCGATCGGGGACGAGAGCATCCCGGTCGCCTCGGCCCTGCCGGAGCCGCCGGTGAGCAGCGCCCCGTCGAAGTCGCGCTTCGAGGCCAGGAAGGCACCGACGGCGAGTAGTACCAGCACCGCCACGACGCTCAGGGCCAACGGCCACCAGCGCAGGTCGACGTACGCCCGCATCTGCTGTGTCCACGCGATCGGCGAGAGCCATGAGAGCCAGGTGCCGTTCTCGCCGGGCTTGGCCTGCAGGTCGCCGATGCCGCGCACCAGCACCGCGACGCCCAGCACTGCGAGCGCGAGTCCGGTGGCGCCGCGCCCGTGTGTGGTCAGCTGGGAGGTGACCAGAGCGACGGCGGCGAAGACCAGACCGCTGACGGCGATCGACGTCGAGAGCGCGAAGGTGTCGGCCGCTGCCAGGTCACCGGCGGAGATGAGCAGCGCGCTTCCGAGCAGGGCGAAGATGACGTTGGTGATGACCACCGTCAGCAGCGAGGCGGCGACCGCCGCGTGTCGGCCGACCGCGCCGGAACGGACCAGCTCCGCCCGCCCGCTCTCCTCCTCGGCGCGGGTGTTGCGGACGACCTCGAACATGTTCATGACCCCGAGCAGACCGATCATCCACAGGGTCATCTCGTTGGCGAACATGGCGCCGATCGTGTAGTCGTCCAGCCCGTAGTTGGGTCCGCCGAGGAACACCGACGCGGGCTGCTGCATCAGGTCGGCGCGTCCCTGCCGGTCCTCGGCCGTGGGGTAGACGGTGCCGAGCGCGGTGACGAAGTAGGCGTACAGCGCCAACAGCGAGACGGTCCAGACGGTCAGCCGCACCCGGTCGCGCCGCAGCATGAACCGGGTCAGGTGCCAGGTGCCGGCGAAGGAGGTCAGTGGCGTACGCCGGGGGAGGGCCGGAGCGAGCGTGCTCATCACGCCTCCTCCGTCTCGATGACGTCGCCGTAGTGCCGCATGAAGAGCTCCTCGAGCGACGGCGGCGTGATGGTCAGGCCACGTACGTCGAGGTCGGTCAGCGTCTTGAGCACGTCACTGACGGCGGCGTTGTCCACATCGAAGGCGACCCGGATTCCGGCGCCGTTCTGGCTGGTCACCAGGTCGTTGACGGCCTGAAGCCCGCTCAGTGCCGACGGGTCGCCACCGACGGTCGCGACGACGGAGGAGCGGGTCAGGTGGCGCAGCTCGTCGAGCGTGCCGGACTCGACGGCGACCCCGGCCCGGATGATCGTGACGGTATCGCAGACCTTCTCGACCTCGCTGAGGATGTGGCTGGAGAGCAGGACGGAGGAGCCGGCGGCCTTGGCCTCGCGGGCGTACTCGGTGAAGACGGCCTCCATCAACGGGTCGAGACCGGAGGTCGGCTCGT
>NZ_JBOHDN010000319.1:0-2367 GCF_050699375.1 Nocardioides sp.
GTACGAGGGCATGGAACTCGCGTCGGGCATGGGGGTCGAAGCCCGCGGTCGGCTCGTCGAGGAAGACCAGATCCGGGCGTCCGACGATGCCGATGGCGACGTCGAGGCGCCGCCGCTGGCCGCCGGAGAGCGACTTGATCTTTGCGTTCGCATGCTCGGTGAGGCCCACGACCGAGATCAGCTCGTCGATGTCCCAGGGGCGGGTGATGTGTGGCGTCGAGTACGGGGCGTAGAACGTGCCGAGATAGCGCAGCAGCTCGCGCACGCGCCAGCGCGCGTGGTCGCGCCAAGACTGCAGGACGACGCCGAGCTTGGCCCGCCAGGCCTCGTCGCCGTGGGCGGGGTCATGGCCGAGCACTGATACCTCGCCGGCGGAGCGCATCCGGAACCCCTCGAGGATCTCGATGGTCGTGGTCTTGCCGGCGCCGTTCGGGCCGAGCAGCGCCAACACGTCGCCGCGGCGTGCGGAGAACGACACCCCGGTGAGCACGTCCTTGGTCCCGTAGCGCATCCGCAGATCGCGTACGTCCAGGACCGGGTTCGTCGTCGGCGGGGAGACAACTGCCTGCGCCATCACACCTCCATGTGCCTGTGGTGGTGATGCTACGGCTCAGGCGCGGGCCCACGGGGCAAATAGAAGAAGTGCCCACTCAGCGCGGATCCCCCGATCGCACGAGCAGGCACTTCCGTCCGCTGGATCCCCCCGGAACAGCGAACCCCAAGATACTAAGGGTTTGTCAGCCTTGACCGCCACGAGAACCTGGTAACAGAGCGGTAACCATTGATGTGGCAACCGTCACGTCAGCGTGATCGGCTCCCGCGGAGCGGAACAGGGTCACATTCCGCTGACTCCTTCGCCCTCACCGGACTGCTCGTCGAAGCTCTCGTGCTCGATCAGGTGCAGCACCGGTACGTCGAGATGCCGGCGGGCCTGATGGGTCCAGTCGACGTGGAAGAACTCCGCGACCACGTGCGGGCGCGTCATGATGATCGCCTCGCGTCCGTCGACCGCCGCGACCTTGGCCCGCAGCGCCTTGACCGGGTCCTGGACGAGCTCTCCGTGCGCTTCCGCGCCGGAGGTCTTGAGGACCTTCAGCGTCTGCGCGAGCGCCTTCTCGGCCTCTTCCTTGGCCTCCTCGCGCACCGCGTCGAGGTCGATCTCGTTCATGATCATCGCCGAGCCGAGGTATTCGGCGGCGCTGAGGGTGCCCATCGCCGACTCGATCCGCGCGGCGGCGTCCTCGAGGGGCAACAGCACGTGGTAGATCGGCTCCTCGACCCCCTCGTGGAGGGAGTGGACTCGGGTCGCATCGTCGAGAGTGAGTGTCTGCTCGACCAGGAGAACGACGTCGTAGCTCATGCGTCCGACCCTAGCGGGATTTACGGTGCTGGTTAACGCGCACCTCCGAGCACTTCGGACAGGTCGTACGCCACGGGCTCCTCGAGCTGCTCGTAGCCGCACGACTCCGGGTCGCGGTCGGTGCGCCAGCGCTTGAACTGGGCGGTGTGCCGGAACCGGCGTCCTTCCATGTGGTCGTAGCCGACCTCCAGCACCCGCTCCGGGCGCAGCGGGGTGAAGGAGAGGTCCTTCCCCTGCGACCAACGGCTCTGGGTGCCCGGCACCCGGTCCGGGTTGGCGGTCAGCCACTCGTTCCAACGTCCCCACGGGTGCTCCTCGATCGGGACGACCAGCTCCTGCATCTCCTGCCACAGCTCGGCGCGTCGCGCGGCGGTGAACGAGGCCGAGACCCCGATGTGCTGCAGCTCCGGCTGACCGTCCTCCCCGGGGGCGTACAGGCCGAGCAGCAGGCTCCCGAGCAGCGGCTTCTCCGGTGTGGAGGTCTTGTGCTCGCGGTAGCCGGCCACGACCACATCGGCCGTACGTGAGTGCTTGATCTTGAGCATCGTCCGCTTGTCGGGGACGTAGGGAGCGTCCAGCGGCTTGGCCATCACCCCGTCCAGGCCGGCGCCCTCGAAGCGGGTGAACCAGTCCTGGGCGATCTCGGGATCTGTCGTCGTCGTGCACAGGTGGACGTTCGTCCTCCGGTGGTCGAGCTTGTCGAGACCCGCGAAGACGCCCTCCAGCGCCGCGCGCCGCTCCGTCAGCGGCTGGTCGACGAACGACCTGTCGCCCAGCGCCAGGAGATCGAAGGCGGCGTACGCAGCGGGGGTCTCCTCTGCCAGCAGGCTGATCCGCGACGCGGCCGGGTGGATCCGCTGCTGCAGCACCTCGAACTCCAGCCGATTCCCGATCGCCACGAAGATCTCCCCGTCCAGCACGATCTTCTCCGGCAGGGTTGCCCGCAGCGCCTCGACCACCTCGGGGAAGTAGCGGGTCAGCGGCTTGGTGTTCCGCGAGGCCAGCTC
>NZ_JBOHDN010000320.1:0-6466 GCF_050699375.1 Nocardioides sp.
TCTCGGCCTGCACAAGTGACTTCTCGGCCGACGCGGGTGACTTCTCGGCCTGCAAAGCTGACGCCTCGGGCCAAGCCTCGGGCCAGGCCCCGGAGGGGAGGGTCAGGAGCGGGCGATGGAGGTGGCGAGGGAGGCGAGGTGGCCGAGACGGGCGAGCTCGGAGTCGAGGAAGTCGGGGCCGCCGCGGCGGCCGATGACGACGATCTCGTTGCCGTCGATGCGGGCGCCGATGAACATGCTCTCGTCCTCGCCCTCGACCTCGATACGTTCGGGGCGGTCGATCTCGATGAAGGGAACGTTGTCGGGTGAGCCCTCGGTGCACTTGCCGATGCCCTTGACGCGGTGGACGCGGATGGCCCAGTCGGCGCGGAAGGTCAGGGGCAGTACGTCGACGAGTCGGTCGAGCGCCTCGGGGGCGTTCTCGGTGAGGTCCTCGACCGCCTCGAGGTCGAGGAAGAGGTTGCCGCCCGCGGCGTAGCGGGAGATCCACACGACGTGAACATCGTCGAGCTCGTTGCACGCCGACACGATCGAGTCGGGCATGGATCCTGGTGCGGTCTCGAGCAGCACATCGTCGACCGCTCTTCCGGCGGCCTTGTTCTTCTCGACGATCTCGATCGCCTCGATGTCGCCACCGGCTTCACCGATGGCAGAGGCAAGGCGTCCAAGTGAACCCGGGACATCGGGCAGCTCGACGCGTAGCAGGAACGGCATGGCCCTAGACCCTAGCGTCGCCAACCGACAGACGTGGCACCTGACCGGTTACGGGCCGGTCAACTGGTGGCGTGTTCTCCCGCGGGCTCCAGCAGAAAGAGGGGAAAGATCCGCGACGTGGTGGGCTGGTACTCGCCGTACGTCGGCCATGTCCGCACCGCATGGGCCCACCACTCGTCGCGCTCGGCCCCGGAGAGCTCACGAGCGACGTACGCCTTCTTGGTGCCGCCGTCCTGGAGGACCATCTCGGGGTGCTTGCGGAAGTTGTTCACCCAGCCGGGGTTCTTGTCCGAGCCACCCCAGGAGGCGACGGCGAGATAGCGGCCGTCACGCTCGATACGCATCAGCGGCGTCTTGCGGATCTTGCCGGACTTGGCGCCGCGGTTGGTGATCAGGATGATCGGCTTGCCGTCGCGCTCGAGGACGTTGGCGTCGGCGCCGTTGGAGGCCTCGAACGCCGCGACCTGCTCGCGAACCCAGTCGGCCGTGCTCGGGACGTATTCACCTTGCAGTTCGGTCATGCCTTCTACAACAGCCGAGAACGCCGACTATTCCAACCCCGGATAGCCTCGGGCACATGAGCGCCATCGAGGGAGTCTCCGACACGTTCGACCCGAGCCGCTGGGACGAGGTACCCGGCTTCGAGGATCTGACCGACCTGACCTATCACCGGGCCAAGGAGCACGGCACCGTACGCATCGCCTTCGACCGCCCCGACGTGCTCAACGCCTTCCGCCCGCACACCGTCGACGAGCTCCTCCGCGTCCTCGAGCACGCGCGCACCTCGGCCGACGTCGGCTGCGTCCTGCTCACCGGCAACGGCCCCTCGGTCAAGAACGGCAAATACTCCTTCTGCACCGGTGGCGACCAGCGCATCCGCGGCAAGGCCGGCTACCAGTACGAGGAATCGACCAGCTCGACCACCGGAGATTCCGCGTACGCCGCCGGCCGGACCGGCGCGGAGGAGCCCACCCCGATCGACAAGGCCAAGATGGCCCGCCTGCACATCCTGGAGTGCCAGCGGCTGATCCGTTTCATGCCGAAGGTCGTCGTCTGCGTCGTCCCCGGCTGGACCGCCGGAGGTGGCCACTCCCTCCACGTCGTCTGCGACCTGACCCTGGCCAGCGCCGAGCACGGACGCTTCAAGCAGACCGACGCTGACGTCGGCTCCTTCGACGGCGGCTACGGCTCCGCCTATCTCGCCCGCCAGGTCGGCCAGAAGTTCGCCCGCGAGATCTTCTTCCTCGCCGAGGAGTATTCGGCCGAGGACGGCGTACGCATGGGCACCGTCAACCGCGCCGTCCCGCACGCCGACCTCGAGGCCACCGCCCTGGACTGGGGCCGGATGATCAACTCGAAGTCGCCCACGGCCCAGCGGATGCTGAAGTACTCCTTCAACCTCCTCGACGACGGCCTCGTCGGCCAGCAGATGTTCGCCGGCGAGACCACCCGCCTGGCCTACATGACCGACGAGGCCCAGGAGGGCCGCGACCAGTTCCTCGAGAAGCGCGAGCCCGACTGGTCGCCCTATCCCTGGTACTACTGAGCTATCCGTTTGCGGCTATCGATTTGCCCGGCGATGACCGACTCACCACAGGTGGTGCGCGCGGTGTGCTCGATCGATCGGCTCAGTCGCCCGCCGGAACCACCATCGGCGTACCGGCGACCGGGTCGGGCACGACGACGCACGGCAGTCCGAACGCCTTCTCGACGACCTCCGCGGTGACCACCTCGTCCGGCGGCCCCTCGGCGAGGATCCGGCCGTCCGCCATGACCACGAGGTGGTCGCTGTAGCGGCAGGCCAGGTTGAGGTCGTGCAGCACCGTGACGATGGTCCGGCCGGTCTCCCGGTTGAGCGTACGCAGCAGCCGGAGCAGGTCGACCTGATGACTGATGTCGAGGTACGTCGTCGGCTCGTCGAGCAGCAGCAGATCGGTCTGCTGGGCGAGCGCCATCGCGATCCAGACCCGCTGGCGCTGGCCCCCGGAGAGCGCGCGCAGCGGGCGGTCGACGAGCTCGCCGGTGTCGGTGGCGGCGAGCGCCTCGGCGACCGCCTCCTCGTCCCGTGCGCTCCAGTGTCGGAACCAGCCCTGGTGCGGGTGGCGTCCGCGCGAGACCAGATCACCGACGGTGATGCCGTCCGGGGCGACCGGGGTCTGGGGGAGCAGCCCGAGGAGCCGGGCGACCTCGCGGGAGCCGCGGTCGAGGATCGGGGTCCCGTCGAGCAGCACCTCGCCGGCGGACGGACGCAGCAGCCGGGCGAGGCCCCGCATCAGCGTCGACTTGCCGCAGGCGTTGGCGCCGACGATCGCCGTCACCCGCCCGTCGAGGACGTCGAGGTCGAGCCGGTCGACGACGACGCGGTCGTCGTAGCCCAGCGACAGCTCCCGCGCCGCGAGCCGCGGCGCCACGGTCGTCTGCGCCTGGGTGATCTGCGCCTGGGTGATCTCCGCCTGGGTGATCTCCGGCTGGGTGATCTCCGGCTGGGTGATCTCCGACTGGGTGATCTCCGACTGGGCTATCTCCGGCTGGGTCATCCGCCCATCCCTCTCCGGTTGGTGGTGGCGATGAGCCACAGCAGGTACGGCGCGCCGACGGCGCCGGTGACGACACCGGTCGGGACCTCGACCGGCAGCAGGTTCATGGCGACGTAGTCCGCGATCAGGCACACGATCGCCCCGACCGCACCGGCGGCGACGATGCCGCCGCGGGCGCTGCCGAGCATCCGGTCGGCGATCGGCCCGGCCACGAGGGCGACGAATGCGATCGGTCCGGCGACCGCGGTGGCCAACGAGGTCAGCAGGACGCCGGTCGCGATCAGGGCGAGCCGGATCACCTCGATGCGTACGCCCAGACCGCGGGCGGTGTCGTCGCCCAGCTCCACGGTGCGGAGCAGCCGCTGGAGCAGCGGCACCAGCGGAACGAGCACGACGAGGGCGACCAGCAGCGCGTTGTTCTCCGCGTCGCCGGCCTGGCCGATCGACCCGGTCAGCCAGTGCAGCGCGGCCCGGGCCTCGGTGAGCGAGGTGCGGGTGAGCAGGTAGCCGGTGATCCCGGTGCAGAACGCCGCCGTGCCGATCCCGATCAGCACGAAGCGATAGCCGGTGATGCCGTCACGCCAGGCCAGGACGTACATCACGGTGGCCGTGACCAGTCCGCCGCCGAAGGCCAGCACAGGCAGGCTGACCCCGCCGAGCGCGGGCACTGCGATGCCCGCGACGGCGGCGACGCTCGCGCCCGCGGAGATGCCGACGAAGTCGGGCGAGGCCAGCGGGTTGCGCAGCAGCTGCTGGAAGATCGTGCCCGCGGCGCCGAGGGCCAGCCCGACGCACACCGCCGCCTTGACCTGCGGCCCGGTCAGCTCGCGCACGATGAAGTCGACGGCGGCGTGGTCGCGCAGATGCAGCAGCGAGGCCAGCACCTGATCCAGGCTGAGCTGGACCGAGCCGAAGCAGAGCGTGAGCAGGGCCAGGGCGGCGGCGACCACGAGCAGCGCGACGGGGACGAGGACCGCGCGGATCCGCTGGCGACGCCGGTTGCGGCGCAGCGCTGCGACGGTGGCGGTCGTGTCGACGCCGGCGGGCTCTGTGGCCGTGGCGCTCATAGGTCCGCCAGCCGGGCGTAGCGGACGAGGAGCACGAAGAACGGGGCGCCGATGATGCCGAGGATGACGCCGACCTGGAGCTCTCCGGTGCCGCCCAGGACGCGACCGAGGATGTCCGCGCCGAGCAGCAGCAGGGCACCCAGCACCATCGAGTAGGGCAGCACCCAGCGATAGTCGGGTCCGCACAGGAAGCGTGCCACGTGCGGCACCACCAGGCCGACGAAGACGATGGGACCGCAGGCCGCGGTCGCGGCGCCGCAGAGCAGCCCGACCACCAGGAACGACAGGATGCGCGTACGCGTCAGGGAGACGCCCAGCCCACGGGCGGCGTCGTCGCCCAGCGCCAGCGCGTTGAGCCAGCGGCCGCACAGCAGCGCCAGGACGACGCCGACCAGCAGGAACGGGGCCACGCCCGTCACGATCGGGGCGTAGCGGCCGGCGAGCGAGCCGACCTGCCAGAAGCGGTACTGCTGCTGGGCGTCGAGGTCGGTGAGGAGCAGCCCGGTCGTCACCGCGGTCAGCCCGGCGGTGATCGCGGCCCCGGCGAGGGCCATCTTCACCGGCGTCGCGCCGTCGCGTCCGAGGGACCCCACCGAGTAGACCAGCACGGTCGCCGCGAGCGCTCCGGCGAACGCCGCGACGACGTGGAACCCGAGCGAGCCGATGCCGAGCAGGGTGATCGACCCGACCACGGCGAACGCGGCCCCGGCGTTGACGCCCATGATCCCCGGGTCGGCGATGGCGTTGCGGGTCAGGCCCTGCAGCAGGGTGCCGGCGAGCCCGAGAGCCGCGCCCGCGAGGAGTCCGAGCACGGTGCGGGGGACCCGCAGACGTACGGTCACGGTGTCCTCGACCGAGGTCGACCTCGTGCTGCGTAGATTCTCGGGCCGGAAGGCGTCGAGGACCTCGCTCAGCGCGATGTCGCGCGACCCGAGGGTCACGCTGAGGAAGGCGAGGACGGGCACGAGGGCGACGAGCAGCAGCAGGCCGACGGTGAGCCCGGAGGCTCGCCGTCGTACCGGTGCGGGTGTCGCGGTGGCGGCAGAGCTGGTCACCGAAGTGGTCACCGCCGGAGTCATTCGCCGATGGTGTCGTCGACGTCGGCGAGGTCGGCGGTCAGCTTGGTCAGGGCCTCGGCGTAATCGGCGTAGGTGTGCAGCCAGAAGGCGGGCCACTCGATGACCTGGCCGGCCTCGGCCGCACGGATCGACGTCCAGGTCGGCTGGCCCTCGGCGGTCTTCTTGGCGTCGATGAAGGTGCGGCTGTCGATCAGCAGGACGTCGGGCTGGTACTTGTCGGCGTTCTCCCAGCTCAGGTTCTCCCAGTAGGGGAAGTCCGGGTCCGGTGAGTCGGGCGCGACCACCTGCAGGCCCCACTCGGTGAAGTCCAGCAGCTCGGGGGCGTACTCCGGGTTGGCGGCGTAGAGCAGGTCGTCGGCCGGGGAGACCGCCAGCGCGGTCAGGTCCTTGTCCTTCATCTCGCTGATGAAGCCGTCGCGCGCCTTCTCGAACGCCGCCTTGTCCTTGGCGCCCTGGGATTTCCCGACGTCGGCGCCGAGGCTCGCGGCAAGATCCTCGTAGCCCTCGGCGAGGTTGAGGATCGAGCCACCCTGGGAGGGGCCGACGACCGGGGCCAGCTCGGCGAGCTTCTTGCTCTTCGCCTTCGTGCCGTTCTCCAGCCCCGAGTGTGCCATCTCCGCCGGCCACCAGTCGGCGACGATCAGGTCCGGGCTCAGCGTGGACGCCTTGGCGACGTCGATCGAGCCCCACTCCTCACCGAGCACCTCGATGTCTGTCAGGTCGACGCCGTCCAGGTTCGGGTCGGTCTCGACCGGCTCGTCACCGTAGATGCCGATCGGGCGGATGCCGTAGGAGATCAGCGCGGCGGCCGCCGGCGCGTGCGCGATGATCCGGGTCGGTGCCTCGTCGAGCTTCACGACCTCACCCGAGCCGTCGGTGAAGCTCCACGGGCCGTCGGGAACCGAGGACGCACCCGATGCCGGTTCCGCGCCGTCGTCGGCGATGTCGGAGGAGCAGGCGGACAGAGCCAGGACCAGGGCGGCGGCCGTGGCGGCGACGAGGTGGGGTCTCATGAGGCGAGGCTAACCTAATTTCGCCTCGCACGGGATGGTGATCGGTTGACTTGGAA
>NZ_JBOHDN010000321.1:0-2028 GCF_050699375.1 Nocardioides sp.
CCGGCGTACTTGGTCGCGGCCGGGCCACTGCCGGCCAGGTAGATCGGGACCGGGGTCGACGGCTTGTCGTAGATGGTCGCCCGGTCGAGCTGGTAGTAGTCGCCCTCGAAGGTGACCCGGTCCTCGGACCAGAGCTTCTTGATGACCCGCACGGCCTCGCGGAACCGCGCGAACCGCACCTTGCCCTCAGGCCACGCGACGCCCAGCGGGGCCTCGTTCATCGCCTCACCGGTGCCCATCCCGAGCACGACCCGCTCGGGGAAGAGCGAACCCAGCGTCGCGAAGGACTGCGCCACGATCGCCGGGTGGTAGCGGAACGTCGGGGTGAGCACCGAGGTGCCCATCACGATCCGCTCCGTACGCGCACCCAGCGCGCCCAGCCACGTCATCGCGAACGGGGCGTGCCCGCCGTCGTGCCGCCAGGGCTGGAGATGGTCGGAGATGAAGACAGAGTCGAAGCCCTGCTCCTCCGCCATCACGCCGTAGTTCAGCAGCTCCGTGGGTGCGAACTGCTCGTTGGACGCCTTGTATCCGAACCTGATCTCCGTCACACGGTCACGGTAGCCTCCTCGGCATGAAGCTTGCGATGCCCTTGACCTACTTCGGCAACCCGCGCGACACGGCCGACCAGGTCGTCGGCCTGGAGAAGGCGGGTCTCGACCAGCTCTGGGTCGCCGAGCCGTACGGCTTCGATGCCGTCTCGCTCCTCGGCTACCTGGCCGCGAAGACCGAGACGGTCGAGCTCGGGGCCGGGATCCTCAACATCTACAGCCGTACGCCGGGGGCGCTGCTCCAGACCGCGGCCGGCCTCGACAACGTCTCCGGAGGCCGCGCGATCCTCGGCCTCGGCGCGAGCGGACCTCAGGTCATCGAGGGCTTCCACGGGGTGGCGTACGACAAGCCGTTGACCCGCACCCGCGAGATCATCGCGCTGCTGCGCGCCGGGCTGCGCGGCGAGCGGCTGCAGAGCGACGGGCTCTACAAGCTCCCGCTGCCGGCCGACCAGGGCACCGGGCTCGGCAAGCCGCTCAAGCTGCTCAACAAGCCCGAGCGTGCCGACACCCCGCTGTGGGTGGCCGCGCTGGGCGACAAGAACGTCGCGATGACCGCCGAGGTCGCCGACGGCTGGCTGCCGTTCCAGTTCCTCCCGGACAAGGCTCGCGACGTGTGGGGCGAGGCGATCGACAAGGGCCTGGCCAAGCGCTCGCCCGACCTGAAGCCCCTGGAGATCTCCGCCGGTGGACTGCTGGCGATCACCGACGACCCCGACGAGGCCAAGCGTCAGCGCGACACGATGCGTGGACTGCTGGCGCTGTACGTCGGCGGCATGGGCGCGCGCGGCAAGAACTTCTACAACGACATGGCCGTCAAGTACGGCTTCGGGGCCGAGGCCAAGAAGATCCAGGACCTCTACCTCGACGGCCACAAGCGTGACGCCGAGGCCGAGGTGCCCGACGCCTGGCTCGAGGCGGGCAACCTGGTCGGACCGGAGTCGTTCGTCAAGGAGCGGATCGCGGCGTTCAAGGAGGCCGGCGTGACCAGTCTGCAGGTGACACCGGCCTTCGGGACGGACGCTCCCGCGGCCATCGCCCAGGTCAAGGAGTGGCTGGCCTGAACGTGGCCGGCTGTGAACTCCCTAACACCAACGGCCACACCCGGCCGTCCCGCTGCGACTCTGCCCCCGTGGGCATTGTTCCATTGACGTATGTCTGAGCGCCCCATGTCTGAGCGCCCCATGTCCGAGCGGATCGTTGGCGCCGTCACCGGACCCGTCACGAAGTGGGTCGTGCTGGGGTTCTGGCTGGTGATGCTGGTCCTGATGGGTCCGCTGACCGGGAAGCTCGGCGATGTCGAGTCCCACGACAACTCCGACTGGCTCCCGGCCAACGCGGAGTCGACCCAGGCGATCGACGAGCTCGCCAAGGTGCAGGACCCCGACGACCTGACCACGACGATCGTCTACCACCGCGAGGGCGGGCTGACGAAGTCCGACTACACCGCGATCGTGCTGCAGATCCCCGAGATCGC
>NZ_JBOHDN010000322.1:0-6230 GCF_050699375.1 Nocardioides sp.
TTCCTCCCCGGTCCGCCGCCATGGCACGCACTGGGCGGCGTTGCCCCCGCTCGAAAGACCCCGGTATGCCTTCGCGGGGAGGTCTGAACGAAGTGGCCTTTGCCCAGCACGCACCCTGACGACGGACCAGGGACGAACTATCGGCTCAGACCACTAGTCACTCGTGGGGTCTGCCGGCGCCACCACCAGCACCTACTCGGCGAGGAAGGCGCCGAGGGCGTACGCGGGGTGGCGGTCGAGGTTGTGGCGGCCGCGGTCGTAGCGGCGGGTGGTGCGGGGGTCGGCGTGGCCGGCTGCGTCCTGGACGTCCTCGAGAGGGACGCCGGCTTCGCGGGCGAGGGTGACGAACGTGTGACGGAGGCTGTGTGGGGAGAGCTTGTCGCCGTGCTCGATGCCGGCAGCGGCACCGAGCCTGCGGATGAGGCGGAAGGCTTCGGAGCGGTGCCAGCGGTTGCCGGTGCTGGTGACGAAGAGGGGGCCGTCGGCTCTCGCGTCCAGGTAGGTGTCGAGGGTCTGGGACGTCGCTGGGTTGAGCACGACGTCGCGGCGGGCGCCGCCCTTGCGGGTGATCGTCAGGATGCGGTGGCCGCGGGCGTGGCTGAGGTCGGTCACGTCTGCGCCGAGCGCCTCTGAGATGCGGAGGCCGTCGTGGAGCAGGAGGGTCACCAGCGCGGCGGCGCGGCCGGAGTGCTCTCGAGCGGTGGCGAGGAACGCTCGTGCCTCTCCCCTGTCCATCCCGAGGGTCTGGGAGTCGTTGCTGGTCTTCGGGCGCTTGATGTGCTCGGCCGGGGATGCGCCCAGGACTCCTTCGGCCGTGCCGTAGCGGTAGAAGCCCGCGATCGCCGAGAGCCGACGGGCGATGGTCGCCGGGCTTCGTCGGGTCTCCAGATGGCGGGCGTAGCCGTCGACCATCGCCCGGTTCGCGGTCAGCGGGTCGATCTTCAGCGCCGCACACCAGGCGAACCAGTCGGCGAGGTCTCGTCCGTACGCGGCGCGGGTGTGTCCTGCGTACGAGAGCAGGAACCTTCTGGCCAGTGCCTCAGCCCTCTTCTCGTGGGGCAGCTCTGCGAGGTCTTCGAGGAACAGCTCTCTGACGGATTCCGTCATCGCCGGGGCGGTTTCCGGGGTCTGCGGACGGTGCTCGATAGCGCTCACAAGCACACATCATAATGCCGGTTATGTTGTGCGCGTGGCTGGGGTCTCGATCACGAGGTCTTTAAGTATTCGTTTCGTCTTTGGTCACGCTAGGATGACGTAATGATCGAGATCGACGGTACGGACGAGAAGCTCTGTCGTTTCCCTGGGTGTCCCCTGCGCGCGGCAGCCTCGGAGAGTGGGAGCGGCCGGCCGCCGGAATACTGCGACGACCCTGCCCACAACCGTGCGGCCGCCTGGCGCGAGCGGAAACGGCTCCAACGGGTGGCCGAGACGCGGCCGCCGGAGGAGACCGCGCGCCCGGTGCAGGCGGCTCAGCAGCGCGCCGCCGAGATCACCACTCAGCTGACCCAGCTGGCCGACAGGTTCCTGGATCAGCTGCCGAAGGCGCTCGACGAGCTGCGTACTCTCGGCGACCTGACCGCGGCCGAAGCGCAGATCGCCACCGTGCAGAGCGAGGCGCAGGAGCAGATCGCCGCAGCCGGAGCCCGTGCGGTGCGGGCCGAGCAGGCGCGGCGCGCGGCCGAGGCGGACCGGGACGAGGCAGACGCCGCGGCAGCGGAGGCGCTCGAGGAGGCCGAGCGCGCGGCTAGTTCTCTGGAGGAGGCCCTGACGGCGAAGACCGCGGCCGAGGAGTCCGACCAGGCCGCGCAGCAGGCACTGGAGGAGGCCGAGTCCAAGGCTGCCGCGGCAGGCGAGTCCGCCGCCGCGAGGATCGCCGATCTCGAAGAGGGCCTCGCAGGGGTGACCGCAGAGCGCGCGGCTCTGGCCGAGAGGCTCGAGGCCGAGCAGGCGGCCCATGCCTCGGCCGAGCAGCTCAGGAGGAGGGAGGTGGCCCGCGCCGACCATGCCGAGAAGGCCATGGCGAGGCTGCAGGAGCAGCTGATCGCCGAGAAGAGGGCCGGGGAGAAGGCGACAGCGAGCGCAGAGGCGACGATCTCCGGGTTGCGTACGCAGCATGACGCCGCCCGGGAGCAGATCGACACGCTGCGGGACCAGGTCGCCGACCTCCGCGGCAGCGAGGCCGCCGCCAAGGCCGACCGCGACTCGACCCGCGCCGAGATGGATCGGGAGCGGGCCCACGCGAACGATCGGCTCGAAGACCTCAGGGCCGCTCACAAGGCTCAGATCGCACAGCTGATGGAGCAGCTCGAGCGGCGTACGTCGCCGGTGGATGCCCCCGAGGAGGGTTCGTGACACGCGGTATCCCCAGTTGGAGGTGAGCAGACCACATCCGCTACTGTTCATCTCGCAAGCGGACGTAGCTCAGTTGGTAGAGCGCAACCTTGCCAAGGTTGAGGTCGCGAGTTCGAGCCTCGTCGTCCGCTCCACTTCGAGGGCCGCCCACTGGGCGGCCCTCGTTTAATTTCCCGTGGCGAAACCAGCATCCGGCCGCAACTGCTCTAGGATTTCACTGCTTTGGGATTCTTTGGGCACCGGGTGCGAGATGAACCCGGCGACCGAGGCTGACAACCGGAGGACTGTGCGTGGGGGGCGTTGAGTGAGCGGGAAGTTCATCGACGCCTATTCCGTCCTCCAGATCGGTACGGAAGCGGACGACGCGGCCGTCCGGGCTCGTCACCGCGAGCTCGCGAAGCAGTTTCATCCCGATCGTGGCGGCCGCGCCGCCGACGGCGAGCTGATGATGCGCATCAACCGGGCGCGCGACGTGCTGCTCGACCCGGTCGCCCGAGCGACGCTCGACGAGGAGCTCGCTCGGCGCCGCGGTGAGTCCGCTCCCCCGGGCGCCGCCGGAAATGCTCGGCCCGGGACTCCGGCCACACCGACCGCCAACCGAGACAGACGCTGGCGAGCAGAGTGGGGCAGCGACTCGCCGTGGACCACACCACCGGCCGGGAGCGACTCGCCTGGCCCGGTTCCGCCACCGGCTTCCCCGGTGAGGCCGTCGGCCAACCGTCTGCGTCACTCCTCACGACAGGGACGCCGGGCGAACCCGGCGACGAACCCGGCGAACCCGGCCCTGTCGGCCCGGCAGCAGACCGCGCCGACCCCGCCGCCCCCTGCAGCGAAGACGACACCGCGGCGACGGCCGGTCAATCCCCAGGCTGCCCCGTCACAGCCGGTCCAGCCCCCGCGAGTCCAGCCTCCGGGGGTCCAGCCCCCGCCGGTCCAGTCACAGCCCGTCCAGTCACAGCCGGTCCAGCCCCCACCGGCCAAACAACAGCCGGCGCAGCCGCATCCGCCCCAATCACGGCCGACCAGCTCTCCAAAGGCGAGCCCGCAGCCCACACCGCCGCCGGCGGAGAAGCCGGCCACGGCCTGGTCGCTCTACGCGGTGCCTCTGGATGGGGTATCGGTCGCCGCACTGGTGGCCAGCTTGATCATGTGCGGTCCGTTGGGCTTCATCCTCGGGATCATCGGTCTGGCTCGCACCGCCGACGAGAAGCGGCGCGGACGATGGGCGGCAGTCGCCGGTATCGCCATCGGCAGCCTGACGATGTTGCTTGC
This sequence comes from Nocardioides sp., assembly GCF_050699375.1. Classification (GTDB taxonomy): domain Bacteria; phylum Actinomycetota; class Actinomycetes; order Propionibacteriales; family Nocardioidaceae; genus Nocardioides. The sequence continues at coordinate 3,625 of NZ_JBOHDN010000322.1, forward strand.
GATCGGTTACGTGATGCAGGCGTTGTCTGCGCCCGCACCCTGACGAATGCGTCCGGGAGCGACGCTGCATCCCCAATTCGGAGGATGAGATCGCGAAGTGGAACCGGCGCCGCGGGCCTCTCGCTCAGATTGGCGATCGGCACCCGGGCGTTCGACACGGGGAAAGAATGTCACCGTGCGCCCGCGACCCTGCCGCCAGTAGAGAAGAACCCGTTCAATGAAGCAGCACATCGTCCGGATCGCCGCGCTCGGGCTGTCCACCACCGCCATCATTGGCGCGGGCAGCACCTTCACCGCCGGTTACGCCGCCACCCCGGAGTGCACGGCCGGCTCCGCCAAGCTGATCGAGACCATCGCGGCGGTGACGCACACCGAGTCCCGCTACGCCAAGTCCGTTCCGGGCGCGCACCACGACGCCGTCACCCAGGTCGTGCACCACGAGGCCGCGACCCACGAAGAGCCGGCGCAGTACGCCTACACCCAGCACCAGACCGGCAAGCTCCAGTTCAAGGACTCCGACACCTGGAACCCCGGCAAGGGCTGGGACCGCGCTCCCTCGCTCGACGTGGCGGCAGCCACCATCGTCGACAAGGACGCCTGGGACGAGGTCGTCGAGGTCACCGCGGCGTACGACGAGCCCGACACCGTTCTCTACTACACCGGCAAGCCGGCCGGCTCGACGAACGTCGAGGACGCGGCCTGGGTGCGCTACGCCCCCACCGGCTGGCCGAGCAAGGTCGACACCAAGACCATCACCGAGGCCCCCGAGACCTACGTCTGCGACTTCGTCAAGCCGGTCACGACGCTGCTCAACCCGGAGCCGCTCGTCCGGCCCGGTCACGTGTTCAACCTGCAGACGACCGACAACCACCTCGTCACGAAGACCGTCGGCAACATCTACCGCAGCGGCCAGCTGTTCAAGTCCTTCCAGTCCCCCACCGGGTCGCTCTCGGTGCCGGTGAACCTGCCGGACGGCGCCTACACGCTGCGCTACAACGGGCTCGACTCGGTCGGCAACGTCGCCAGCACCTCGACGTACGACTTCGTGGTCGACGGCACCGGCCCGACAGTGACCGACAAGGGGACCGCCGGTGCGGCCGCCCAGTCGAAGTCGTTCAAGCTCTTCGATGCCCGACGAGTCGACAAGGTCACCATCAACGGCGTGACCAAGGACCTGACCAACGCCAACTGGTCCGACGTCAACGACATCGTCCCTGGCCGCTTCGGCGCCGTCGAGGGCAAGAACACCCTGATCGCCTACGACGAGGCCGGCAACGCCTCCGCGCCTGTCGAGTTCATCCTGGACACCACCGGCCCGGACATCACCGACAAGGGCACCGCCGGGAAGGCCGGCCAGACCAAGTCGTTCAAGCTCTTCGACCCGCGCCACGTCGACAAGGTCACCATCAACGGCGAGACCAAGGACCTGACCAACAACAACTGGTCCGACGTCAACGACATCAAGCCGGGTCGCTTCGGCGGCGTCGAGGGCGTCAACACCCTGGTCGCCTACGACGAGCTGGGCAACACCTCCGAGGTCACCTTCGTCCTGGACGAGACCGGACCTACCGTCACCGACAAGGGCGTCGACGGGGCGATCGCGAAGTCGAAGTCCTACGGGCTCTACGACGCGTACAAGGTCGACAAGGTCACCGTCAACGGTGAGACCAAGGACCTCGCCAACAACAAGTGGTCCGACGTCAACGACATCAAGCCCGGTCGCTTCGGCGGCGTGGAGGGCAGGAACACGCTGATCGCCTACGACGAGGCCGGCAACGCGTCGGCACCGGTCGAGTTCGTCCTGGACACCTCCGGACCGCTGATCACCGAGAAGGACGGCTCCTCGGAGACCAGCCGCTCGTTCAAGCTCGACGACGGCGCGCTCGGGGCGAAGGTCGCCGGGGTGCGGGTCAACGGGACCGACTTCGCGCTCTCGGCCAACCGCTGGTCGGACGCCAACGAGCTCGCCCTCGGCAGCTTCTGGGGTGTCCACGCCGGCGAGAACACGCTGGTCGCCTACGACACGCTCGGCAACGAGACCACGGTGACCTTCACCATCGCAGCCCCGGTGGAGGACGAGGCTGGTGCTAACCCTCAGCCGGAGCCTGAGACCGATCCGGCGATGGACAATGGGTCCAGCGACGAAGCCGCGAGCGTGACCGAGCCGGCAACCGACCTCGGCACGGTGACCGATGTCGGCGCCGCGGCCACGTCCGCCTCCAAGGGAGCGACCAGCGCCGGAACGCCGTCCGACGCAGGCCCCGTCGCGACCACCGTGGCGGTCGCCGGTCCGAAGGCGTGGGCCACGACCGCTCTGGCGCCCGAGCTCGCTCGCGCGCCCCTCGCAGCGGCCGGGACGTCCCAGGGGACGGCATCCACCGTCGCGCTGACCGATGTTCAGACCGGCGAGGAGGTCGACACCGTACGCATCGCGGCCGCCGCACCCGTCGCTGTCGACGAGAGCCTCCCCGGCCTGGGGATCGCGATGGTCGCCGGCGGTGGGATGCTCGCCCTCGGTGCCGCATTCGGGCTGCGCGCCGCTCGCCGACGCGCCTGATCGGACCGCCGGATTCACCGGGCGGCACTTTCCCGCACATGCGGGAAAG
>NZ_JBOHDN010000323.1:0-1957 GCF_050699375.1 Nocardioides sp.
AGTCCGCCGGCCGCCTGATCGGCGTCGAGGACCGCCTCACCGGCGCCCGCCGCTTCGAGCTCGACCTCGCCGACCGCATCACCACCGTCGCCCTCGACGACTCGGTCTCCGAGGCCTACTCCTACGACCCCCTCGGCAACATCACCCGCTCCACCACCGGCAGCGGCGACGCCGAACGCCGCGACTACGACGGCACCCTCCTCACCCGCGCCGGTCGCAGCCGTTACGCCTACGACTCCCAAGGCCGCCTCACCCGCCACACCCGCACCCAGATCTCGGAGAAACCGGACACCTGGATCTACGAATGGGACGCCAACGACCGCCTCACCGCCGTACGCACCCCCGACAGCACCCGCTGGACCTACCTCTATGACGCCCTCGGCCGCCGGGTCGCCAAGCGTCGCCACGACGAGGCCGGCGAAACTGTCGAGCAGACCGACTTCGCCTGGGACGGCATCGTCCTCGTTGAGCAGACCGGTGGAGGGGGGAACACGCTCTCGTGGGCGTACGAGAGTTACCAGCCCCTAGCCCAAGTCGAGCTCATTCAGGACGAGGTCGACGCACGCTTCTACTCCATCGTCACTGACCTCGCTGGCGCACCTTCCGAATTGGTAAACACCGACGGCGACCTGGTCTGGCACGCGAGGCGCAACATCTGGGGTGTCTCGGCGGCGGGATCGGCGTCGCCGCTGCGCTTTGCCGGACAGTATGCGGATGACGAGACCGGCCTCTATTACAACTATCACCGCTACTACGACCCGTCCTCGGGCCGCTATCTCTCGCAAGACCCGCTCGGCCTCGCACCTGCTCCGAATCCATCAGCGTATGTATCGAACCCGACGGTCACGACGGACCTACTGGGCTTGTCGCCTTGTCGACCCGGTCGCGACCTGATCGACGGCGACGTGCAATATCACATCATCAGCGGGAACCGCACCGGCGGGGGACATAAGTGGCCCGGCCAACCCGGAAAGACTGTCTTTCCGCCAGATTGGGACACCGAGAGGATCCTCAACAGCATCGCCGAGGTTGCGACAAGCCCGAGCAGTAACTGGACCCAGCAGACTGGTAAGGCCGGAGCTCTCCTCACGAAGAACGGTGACCCAACCCGTTGGAAAATTGAGGGCGTCGTGGATGGCGTTAACGTCAGGGTCATCTTCGAACCGGTGAACGACCGGATCGTCACAGGATTCCCGTTCCAGTAGAAGGACGTCATGCCGATGGACCCAATGCGATACCGCTCCGAATTGCGCGCCCTTCTGGAGGATGCGCAGTTGATCTCCGATGGCGGTGCCGAGGCGGTACGCGAGCTTTTGCAGGCCGGGGAGTTCGCCTTGGCGTTCGACACACTTTGCTCGTGGATCTATGAGGACGACGTTCTCGTGACCGCCCGGTACTACACCCGACTCCAGCAGATGTCTGCTGAGATGGGCTCAGAAGCCCTAGTTGCGCGGATCGCGGAACTAGTGGTGGACGACTGAATGCTCGCGCTGAGCGGTGACCACTATGACTACGGAGCCGGTTTCGCGCGGGGTTAGGGAACGATCGGGTCATGATGCGATTCACCATCGCGGTCGGAGTGAAGGACTGCATCCAAGACATCTTGGGATCAGTCCGTCCCGATTACCCGTTCGAGGTGCGTACAGGTGCGGTGAAGGACACGGACGTTTCGGGTCGATCTGGCAAAGGCCACTTCGTTCGGACCTCCGGAGGGAAGGCATCCTGGAGGCTGTCGAGTGGCGGCAACGCAGCCAGATCGGATGCGAAACGCCGCGTAGCGGTCGTGGATTTGCCAGACATGCCTAGGCGATGACCTCGCGGACGAGCCATTCCAGGGTGGACTCGACCAGGATCGCGTCGGCATCGGCCTGACTGAGCGGGCCGCGCTTGCCGACGACGAGCGAGTGGTTGGCGCCCGGGATCGGGGTGACCTCGACGCTCTCGGGAAATTCCTCGG
>NZ_JBOHDN010000324.1:0-2567 GCF_050699375.1 Nocardioides sp.
GGCGAGGAGCTGCTGGCGAGGACGCGTGAGCAGCTGCGCTGGTGGCCGGTGCCCGCCTCCGCCGAGGACCTCGCGACCGCGATCCTGCCGCTCAACCTGACCCCGCTCGGCCCGCTGGCCGACGGTCTGACCTTGGCCCAGATCCCGCTGCGCGACCGCCTCCGTGAGCTCGACTTCGAGATCCCCCTGTCAGGGGGAGACATGCGCGGCCCCGGGGCTCCCGACGTACGCCTGCGCGACCTCGCCCCCATCCTGCGCGCCCATCTTCCGGCCGACGACCCGATGGTGACGTACGCCGACCGGATCGAGACCCCGCCGCTGGGTGACCAGTCGCTGCGGGGCTATCTGACCGGTTCGGTCGACGTGGTACTCCGGCTGCCGAGCGGCCGGTTCGTGGTCGTCGACTACAAGACCAACTTCCTGGGGGTGGAGGCCATGGACTACACCCAGCCGAAGCTGGCCGAGGCGATGCTGCACTCCCACTATCCGCTGCAGGCGCTGCTCTACTCGGCGGTCGTGCACCGCTTCCTGCGCTGGCGCCTGCCGGACTACTCACCGGACGAGCATCTCGGTGGCGTGCTCTATCTCTACGTACGCGGGATGCTCGGCCCGGACACCCCCGTCGTCGACGGCATCCCGACCGGTGTCTTCACCTGGAACCCGCCCGCGTCGCTGGCGGTCGCGCTGTCCGATCTGCTTGATGGGGTGACCGAATGATCGAACGCTGGGAGTCCGAGGACCCCTTCGACGCACGGCTGGCGCGGTCCGCGACCGGACTCCTGGCGTCGTTCAACCAGGCGGGAGTGCTGACCGCCGCCGACGTCCACGTGGCGGCCCGCGCCGCCGAGCTGGCGGGGGAGTCCCGCGACGAGGTGCGGCTGGCCGTGGCGATGGCGGTCCGCGCCGTACGCCACGGGTCGGTGTGCGTCGACCTGGCCGCCTTGCGGGAGACCGAGGAGACCCTGCCGTGGCCCGACTCGTCGGGATGGTTGTCGGCCGTCGCCGACAGCCCGCTGGCGGCGCAGTCGCTCGTGCAGGTCGAGGACGGTCTGCTCTATCTGGACCGCTATCACCGCGAGGAGGGGCAGGTACGCGACGACCTGCTCGCCCGGCTCGCCTCAGCTCGTCCCGTGGCCGATGAGGCTCTGCTCGACGCGACCGCCGCGCGGCTCTTCCCGGGTGACGGCTATGCCGAGCAACGCTCGGCCGCGCTCGCTGCCGCGCGGCAGTCGACGACTGTGCTCACCGGCGGGCCCGGCACAGGCAAGACGACGACCGTCGCCGGGCTCCTGGCGCTGCTCACCGAGCAGTCGGAGACCCCGCTGCGGATCGCGCTGACCGCGCCGACCGGCAAGGCGGCCGCGCGCCTTCAGGAGGCGGTCGAGGATGCCCAGCAGGCAGGTCAGTTCACCGCGGCCGACCGGGCTCGGCTCGAGGGTCTGAGCGCGTCGACCCTCCATCGGCTGCTCGGTTGGCGACCGGGATCGTCGACCCGGTTCAAGCACCACCGCACCAACCGGCTGCCGCACGACGTGATCGTCGTCGACGAGACCTCGATGGTCTCGCTGACCATGATGGCTCGGCTGCTGGAGGCAGTGCGTCCGGAGGCGCGACTGATCCTGGTCGGCGACCCCGACCAGCTGGCTTCGGTCGAAGCGGGGGCCGTGCTCTCCGACCTGGTCGCCGGGCTCGCCGCGCGGTCTCCGGAAGCGGTGGCCGCGCTCCGCACCACCCACCGCTTCGGCGGTGCGATCGGCGCGCTCGCCGCAGCGCTCCGGGACGGGGACGCCGACGCGGCCCTCGACGTACTCCGCTCCGGCGACCCCGCGGTCGAGCTCGTCGACCCTACCGACGAGGCCGTGATGGCCGACATCGAGCGCGACCTGGTCGATCACGCCGTCGCCCTGCGGGAGTCGGCTGTCGCGGGCGACCGGATCGGCAGCGTACGCATGCTCGACGAGGCGCGCCTCCTCTGTGCCCACCGCGACGGCCCCTGGGGCGTCGCCCACTGGAACCGACAGATCGAGCGCGGCCTCTCCGAGACCACCGGCACTCCGCTCGGCGCGGGCTGGGGGCGCGAGTGGTACGCCGGCCGGCCGGTCCTCATCACCGCCAACGACTACGGTCTCGGTCTCTTCAACGGCGACACCGGTGTCACCTACGAGGATGCGGCAGGTGACCTCCGCGTACGGATCGCCGGCGGCTCGGCCCTCGACTTCACCCCATCGAGACTCGGCGACGTCGAGACCCTGCACGCCATGACCGTCCACAAGTCCCAGGGCAGCCAGGCCAGGTCCATCACGGTCCTGCTCCCGCCCGACGACTCCCCGCTCCTGACCCGCGAGCTCTTCTACACCGCCGTGACCCGAGCCGAGGAGCGCGTACGCGTGATCGGCTCACCCGAGTCCGTCCGATCAGCCGTCACCCACCAGGCCCAACGCGCCTCCGGCCTCCGCACCCGCCTCTCCTGATCCGGCCGAGACCTCGGGCGGGCGAGACCAGCCGGGGCCGAGAGGTCACTCCTGCAGGCCGAGAAGTCACTTGTGCAGGCCGAGACGTCACCAAGA
>NZ_JBOHDN010000325.1:0-2844 GCF_050699375.1 Nocardioides sp.
TCAAGAAGATCATGTGGTTGATGACGTCCTCGTCGCTGAACCGCTCGCCGTCCTCGGTCTCGATGTGGCACAGCACCGAGAAGATGTCGCCGGTCTGCTCGGCCCGTCTGGCGGGGAGATAGTGACGCAGGAAGTGCTCGAGCACCTTCCGCCCGCGGAACGCCCGGCCCCAGCGGGTCAACGGCACGTCGCCACGTACGACTCCTGCTGCCGCCTGGACGCAGGCGATGAACGCCCGGTTGACCCGCTCCATCTGGGCCCGGCTGGTCTCGGCCGCGCCGCCCATGAAGATGTCGGTGGCGATGTCGAGGGTGAGCTGCTTGAGCCTCGGGTAGGCCCTGAACCGCGGTGTCTCGGCCCAGGTCCGCATGCCCTGCTCGATCGCCGGGTGCATCGCGGTCGTGTACGCAGCGAGCCGGTCGCGCGTGAACGCCTCCTGCATGATGCGGCGGTGGGCGTGGTGCTCGCCGAAGTCGAGCAGCATCAGGCCGCGGTCGAAGAAGGGGCCGACGATCTGACCCCACGCCGGGCCGTTGGCGTACGCCTTGTCCTTGTTGCGCAGCACCGTCTCGCACGCGTCCGGTCCGAGCACGACCACGCCGGACTCGCCGGCGCGGAAGAACGGCGAGACCGGTCCGTACGTCTCCCACTGGTGTCGGTAGAACCCGGTCGGGTCGCGGGAGTAGTCCAGCAGCCTGCCGACCCAGGGGAGGCCGTGGTCGCCCGGTGCGAGCGGCGGGATCTCGCGTCGCGCCTCGGTCGGTGCGTGGCTCACCATGCCTGACCTCATGCCTGACCTCATGTCTGACCTCCCGGTCCCGAGTGACTCTGCTGAGGCTAGTCAACTAGAACGTGTTCCCGCAGGTGTTCGTTCCAGTGGCTGGGCGTCGCCGCCGGGCATGGATGGGGGCATCGCGGTGTTGTGATCTGCGTGGAGAGCTACGAGTCGGTCGTGATCGGCGCCGGTCAGGCGGGTCTGTCGGCGTCCTACCACCTCAACAGGCTCGGCGTACGTCACGTCGTGCTCGACGCGGAGCCGCGCCCCGGTGGCGCCTGGCAGCACCGCTGGGACTCGCTGACGATGCACGACGTCCACGGCGTGGCCGATCTGCCCGACGGCCTGGCGCCCGGTGGCTCGGGTGAGAGGGCGAACCTGGCCGTGCCCAGCTGGTTCGGCAGCTATGAGACCTCGCACGATCTCCCGGTGGTCCGCCCGGTGAGGGTGACGTCGGTGACCGAGGTCGGCGGGCTCTTGGCCGTGCACTCCGCGGACGGCAGGACCTGGCTCACCCGCACGCTCGTGAACGCGACCGGGACGTGGACGCGGCCGTTCGTGCCCCGGTATCCGGGGGCCGAGACCTTCCTCGGCGAGCAGGTGCACACCCACGACTACCCGGGCGCTTCGCACTTCCGAGGCAAGCGGGTGCTGGTGGTGGGCGGGGGAGCCTCGGCGGTGCAGTTCCTCGGTGAGCTCGCTCCGGTGACCTCGGTGCTGTGGGTGACTCGCCGGGAGCCGGTGTGGCGCTCCGACTTCGACGCTTCGCGGGGGCGGGAGGCGGTCGCGATGGTGGCCGAGCGGGTCGAGGCGGGCCTTCCGCCGGCGAGCGTCGTCAGCGTCACCGGGCTCTCGCTCCGCCCGCAGGAGCAGGTGGCCGCGGGGCTCGGCGTCTACGAGCGCCGGCGACCGATGTTCACCCGCATCGAGCCGTACGGGGTGCGGTGGTCCGGTCCGCTCGCGGACGGCGAGGCTGCGTACGAGCCTGTCGACGCGATCCTGTGGGCCACCGGGTTCCGGCCCGCCGTCACCCACCTCGCACCGCTTCGGCTGCGCAGCGAGCACGGCGGCATCCCGTTGCTGCGCGGATCCGCTGACGTGCAGACCGCCGTCACCGCTGCGTACGACCCGCGGGTCCAGCTCGTCGGTTACGGCCCGTCGGCGAGCACCATCGGTGCCAGCCGCGCCGGCCGGGCCGCCGCTCTCGCTGTGCAGCGGCAGGTAAGTGAGGGGCCCGCTATATCGCGCCGAGATCGGCCGAGAACCAGTGCTCCGGCGTCAGCCGGACCGTGACCTCGGGCGGGTAGTTCGCGGCCTCTGCCAGGTAAGGCCCCACGGCCTCGGGCGGAAGGTATCTGCGCGCCATCGCCTCCATGTCGCCCTCGGCGGCATCCGCGATCCGCACCGGTCCCTCCAGCGAAACGTAGCGGATCGTCGGGTCGAGCCGCTCGACCATCAACGTGCACCGTCCGGCTGCGCCGATCAGTCTGGCCTTCAGTGAGTCCTTACCGGTAACGAACCAGGCTTCGCCGCCGGGGGTGTAGTCGTACCAGATCGGCACCGTCAGCGGTCCTCTTCCGTCTTCTCTGCTTACCGAGAGCGCTGCGATCAGGGGTTGGGTCAGGAGCTCTTCGCGGTCTGCGAGTGGGATTGCCATGTTTTGACCGTACGTCTCTCGGGGTTCTGGGGGCGATCGATTTCGATCTCGTGGTTCTGGGGTCGAGCTTGTCGAGACCGCCTCGTCTTCGGGGGTCGAGCTTGTCGAGACCTCCCTGCCCTGGTGGTCGAGCTTGTCGAGACCTCCCTGCCCCGGTGGTCGAGCTTGTCGAGACCTCCCTGCCGGAACGTTCGCTCCGGCGGGTTGGTGTGGGCCGCCGACCCTTTCTGGAGGGTGTTCTCGATGGACCCCGGAGTCAAGGACGGGCCTGCGGCCCGCCGGCTGCGCCGGCCGCTGCGCGGTCCTGGACACCGGGACCCATCGAGAAAAGACGCTTCTATGTTTGTCAAGCTGTGTTGAGGGTGCGGTAGAGCTGTCGGGTGGTGTAGCGCTTGAGGATGCGGCGGATCTC
>NZ_JBOHDN010000326.1:0-17300 GCF_050699375.1 Nocardioides sp.
CAATAGTGCGCGGCCGCTCACTATTGTGCGCGGAACTGGTCTTGCTGCAGGTGGTCTCGACAGGCTCGACCACCGAGGGCTTACTTCGCCCAGTCGGCCTTCCAGCCCTCGATCGCGTCGGCCGGGCGGGCGGCGGGGCCGGTGTAGATCGCGGAGGGGCGGATCAGGCGGCCGGTCTTCTTCTGCTCCAGGATGTGGGCGGACCAGCCACCGGTCCGGGCGCAGGTGAACATCGAGGTGAACATGTTGGCCGGGATCTCGGCGAAGTCGAGGACGATCGCGGCCCAGAACTCGACATTGGTCTCCAGGATCCGGTCGGGGCGGCGAGCCCGCAGCTCGGACAGTGCGGCCTTCTCCAGGGCCTCGGCGACCTCGAAGCGGGGCGCGTTGAGCTCGCGTGCGGTGCGGCGCAGCACCCGTGCACGCGGGTCCTCGGCGCGGTAGACGCGGTGACCGAAACCCATCAGCCGCTCGCCGGAGTCGAGCAGCCCCTTCACGTACGCCGAGGCGTCGCCCGACTTCTCGACGTCCTCGATCATGCCGAGCACGCGCGAGGGTGCGCCACCGTGCAAGGGTCCGCTCATCGCGCCGATCGCCCCGGAGAAGGCCGCCGCCACGTCGGCGCCGGTCGAGGTGATCACGCGGGCGGTGAAGGTGGAGGCGTTCATGCCGTGCTCTGCGGCAGAGGACCAGTAGGCGTCGATCGCGTGCGCGTGCGCGGGGTTTGCCTCGCCGCGCCAGCGGATCAGGAACTTCTCGGCCAGGGTGCTGCCATTGTCGACCTCTCGCTGCGGCACCACCGGCAGATGGATCGAGCGCGCCGACTGGCCGGCGTACGAAAGGACCATGACGGCCACCCGGGCGAGGTCCGCCCGGGCCTGCTCGTCGGAGATGTCGTACGTCTGCCCGAACCCGAAGGCCGGCGCGAGCATGGGGATGGCGGCCTGGACGTCGACGCGCACGTCACCGGTGTGCACCGGCAGGTTGTAGGCCTCGGCGGGCGGCAGACCAGGACCGTAGGAGCCATCGATCAGCAGGCCCCAGACGTTCTCGAACGGCACTCGGCCGACGATGTCCTCGATGTCGACCCCGCGGTAGCGCAGTGCCGACCCCTCTTTGTCCGGCTCCGCGATCTGGGTCTCGAAAGCCACGACGCCCTCGAGACCGTGCTGTACCTGGCTCACTGCCTTCTCCAATTCTCCTAGTGTCGATGCGCATTCTGCCCCACCCGACCAGAAGATAGGCTCGACGGCATGGATATGGAGGCCGAGCTGGCGGCAGCGCGAGAGAACTACACCCGCAGCGGACTCCACGAGGACGACCTCACGTCCGACCCGTTCGCGATGTTCGAGCGGTGGTACGCCGAGGCCCGTGACGCGGGCATCGTCGAGCCCAACGCGATGGTGGTCTCGACCGTCTCGGCGACCGGCGCACCCTCGTCGCGGCTGGTGCTGCTGAAGGGCTTCTCGGCCGACGGCTTCACCTTCTTCACCAACACCGCCTCCCGCAAGGGCGAGGAGCTCGCCGCCAACCCGCGCTGTGCGGTGCTCTTCCCGTGGCATCCCCTGGAGCGTCAGGTGCGCATCGACGGGCTCGCCCACGAGCTCCCGCCTCCCGAGGTCGAGGCGTACTTCATCCAGCGCCCGCGCGGCTCCCAGATCGGTGCCCACGCCTCCCATCAGAGCAAGGTCGTCTACGGACGCGAGGAGCTGGAGGCGGCCTACGAGAGCGTGGAGGCGCGCTTCGACGACCAGCCGGTCCCGGTCCCGGAAGAGTGGGGCGGCTATCGCGTCGAACCGGAGGCGGTGGAGTTCTGGCAGGGGCGTCCCGGCCGGATGCACGACCGGCTCGTCTACCGGCGTGAGGGCGACAAGTGGCGTACGGAGAGGCTGGCCCCGTGACGGGGATGCGGCGCATCACCCAGGCGCTGGGTGGCCGGCTCGCCTACGGCGCCGACTACAACCCGGAGCAGTGGCCGGAGGAGGTCTGGGACGAGGACGTACGCCTCATGCGGGAGGCCGGGGTCAATCTGGTCAGCGTGGGGATCTTCTCCTGGGCCCTGCTCGAGCCCGCGCCGGGGGAGTACGACTTCGGCTGGCTCGACCGGGTGCTCGACAAGCTGCACGAGGGCGGGATCGCCGTGGACCTGGCGACCGCGACCGCGAGCCCGCCACCGTGGTTCTACCGGCAGCATCCCGAGGCCACGATGGTCGATGCACGCGGCGTACGCAGGTCGTTCGGCAGCCGGCAGGTCTACTGCACCGCCTCACCGGCGTTCCGCGACGCCGCGACCGACCTGGTCACCGAGATGGCGAAGCGCTATCACGATCATCCGGCCGTGGTGATGTGGCACGTCGGCAACGAGTACGGCAACCACAACGCGCACTGCATGTGCGACACCAGCGCGGCGGCGTTCCGGGAGTGGCTGCGGAGCCGCTACGGCACCATCGAGGGCCTCAACGACGCTTGGACGACCACCTTCTGGAGCCAGCGCTACACCGACTGGGACCAGATCGACCCGCCCCGCGAGGTCTCCGACAACTCCCACCCCAACCCGGGTCACCAGCTCGACTTCTGGCGCTACTCCTCCGACGCGCTCCTGGACCTCTTCAAGGCGGAGGCCGACGCGGTACGGGCGGTCTCCGACAAGCCGCTGACCACCAACTTCATGGGCTTCTGGAAGCACTCCGACCCACGTCCGTGGGCGGCCGAGGAGGACCTGGTCTCCAACGACCACTACCTCCTCGCCGAAGACGGGGCGCGCACCGAGCAGCTTGCGATGACCGCCGACCTGACCCGCTCGTTGGCGCACGGGGAACCCTGGCTCCTGCTGGAGCACTCCACCTCGGCGGTCAACTGGCAGCCCCGAAACATCGCCAAGACCGCGGGCGAGATGCGCCGCAACTCCTTCCAGCACGTCGCGCGCGGGGCCGACGGTGCGATGTTCTTCCAGTGGCGCGCCTCCCTGGGTGGCTCCGAGAAGTTCCACTCCGCGATGGTCCCGCACGCGGGCACCGAGAGCCGGGTCTGGCGAGATGTCGTACGCCTCGGGGCCGACCTCGCCGCGATCGCCGAGGTCGCCGGCAGCCGGGTGGAGCAGGCCAAGGTCGCGATCGTCTTCGACTGGGCCTCGTGGTGGGCGGCGACCTTCGACTCACACCCGTCGGTCGACGTCGACCCGATGGCGACCGCGCGGGCCTGGCACAAGGCCTGCTGGGCACGCAACCTCGGCGTCGACGTCGTCGGCGTCACCGACCCGCTCGACGGCTACGACGTGGTCGTCCTGCCCGCGCAGTATCTGCTGGACGACGCCACCGTCGCGCGCCTGACCGACTACGTCGACGGCGGTGGCACCTTGGTCGCCACCTACTTCACCGGCATCGTCGACGAGCACGACCACGTCCGACCGGGCGGCTACCCGGGCGCCCTGCGAGACCTTCTCGGCGTACGCATCGAGGAGTTCTGCCCGCTCCCCGAAGGCGCGGAGATCCCGCTGACCGCCTACGGCACCGGCACGATCTGGAGCGAGCGCGGTCGTGCGGTCGGCGCCGACGTCCTGGCGACGTACGCCACCGGCGACTGCACCGGCGACCCGGCCGTCACGCGCAGACGCGTCGGCAAGGGCACGGCCTGGTACGTCGGCACCGAGCTCACCCCCGACGCCCTCGACACCCTGGCCACCCAGGTCTTCACCACCACCAAGCCGGTCGTCGGCGGCCTCCCCGAGGGGGTCGAGGCCGTTCGGCGGGTCGGGGAGCAGGGGACGTACGTCTTCGTCATCAACCACACCCATGAAGCGGTCATCGTCCCCGTCCGGGGCACCGACCTGCTCTCCGGAAATGAAGCCGGCCCGCACATGGTGCGGGCCGGCCAGGTCGCGGTCATCCGCGAGGCCTAGCCCGAGGAACTTTTTGGCCCGGTCAACCGGGTATTCCTGGGGCTGGTGTGACTCAGCGTCGGCCGACCGCCGCCTTCGCGTTGACGATGCCGCTGCCGTAGAAACCGTTCGGCGCCTTGCCGCCCTCGCAGGTGTGCGTGGAGGTCGACGTCGTGCCGTCGGGCAGGTGGCGGACGTAGGTGTAGTCCGCCGGGACCGGGCAGGCCTTGTCGGTGGCCGACTTGAGCAGGATCTTCTCGACCGTGTTGGCCGGGAGGGTCTTGCCGGATCGGTCGTGCTTGCCGTACTTGCCGACGATCAGCGCGGCCACGCCGGCGGCGTGCGGCGAGGCCATCGAGGTGCCCTGGAGATACTGGTAGTAGGAGCACTCCCCGCTGGAGCAGTCCGAGACCGCCCACGGCACGAGCACCTCACCGGTCTCCGGGTCGATCGCACCCTCGGCGACCGCGAGGTCGTACGGGAAGGCGGCCAGGATGTTCGCGGCGTAGTCGCGCGTCCCCTCAGCGGTGTCGTACGCATCCCCACCAGGCGCCGCGACGTCGACGAAGCCGTCGCCGTAGCTGGAGTAGTAGGACTTGCGCTCGGACGGCCCGGTGGCGCTGACCGCGATGACGCCGTCACCCTCGGTGGGCATCGAGACGCAGGACTCGGGGTCGAGCATGTCGCGGACGTACGGCTCCTCGCCGGGCTCGCTGGCGAAGTCCGGGCTGCTCGCGTCGGTCTGCGGCTTGGTGTAGTCGATCGCCTGGTTGCCGGCGGCCGCGACCAGGGTGACACCGCGGCGGTGGGCGTAGTCGAGCGCACGCTGCATCGCGGTGATGATGGTCAGCTGCTCGGCCTGGTCCGCGGCGGAGTCGGCCGGGTGGCCGGTGCAGTTGAACAGCCACGGGTCGACGTAGTAGCTCATGTTGACCACGTCGATGCCGTTGCGGCCGGCGTAGGTCAGCGCGTCCACCGACGGCTGCAGGAAGAAGTAGCCGGAGTCCTGGCCGGCGCGCAGGTTGACGATGTCGGCCTGCGGGGCGACGCCGGAGATGCCGACGCCGTTGACCGGTGAGGCGATGGTCGAGGCGACGTGGGTGCCGTGTCCGTTCTCGTCGACGTCGGCCGCGTCCTCGCAGGAGCCGTCGGCCTCTTCCTCACACGGACCGTCGACGGCAGCGCCGTTGGCATCGGTCGGGATGTCGGTGGTGAAGTTGCGGCTCAGCTCGGCGTCGAAGTTGGGCGCGATGTCGGGGTGAGACCCGTCGACACCGGTGTCGAGGATGCCGACCCGGACGCCCTTGCCGCGCTCGGTCTTGTTGGCCGCCGCCGCGTCGATCTGCTTCATGTCCCACTGCAGGCCGGAGAGCGGGTCGGTCTTGCCCTTGGGCTTGGGCGCCTTCGGGCCGTTGCCCTTGTCGCCGGTGCGGAACTCGGTCTCTACCTTCGAGACCTCCTGCTTGCGGGCGGTGCGTGCCGCGTCCGGGGTGGTGGCTGCCACCACCCGGTCCTCGGCGGCGCCGACGAGCACGTCCGAGGCGTTGGCCGCAGCGGCGAATCCCTCGCCGGCGGTGACTGTCGCGACCCCGATGTCGCTGTTCTCCGAGACGATCTCGCCGCCCGCGGCGCGGACCGCCGCGCGGGCGCTGGCGGCCGAGGATCCCTCGGCGTACGCCACGACGTACCGGAGCTCTTCGTCAGCGCTGGCGGTTCCCGAGTTCGCCATGACGAGCGTGCCGGCGACCCCCAGCGCGACCGCCGTCGCACCTGTCAACAACCTACGCATGCTGCCTCCATTCCGGAATCGGTGGTCGATCTTGTCGAGACCACCCACTGTCAGGCCCTTGTCGGCCGGCAGTGGGGCCCAGCATGCCCTAATCGGCATCTGGTCGGACAGGGTTCTGACGTCGAGATCCACCCAATATTGGTTTGTGAGTGAGTGCTCACTCATTTATGATCCGTTGACATGGAGGAACGACGTACGCGGGCCAAGCCGATTCCCGCAGCAGACCGGCGTGCCGCGATCATCGCGGCGACCGAGACGCTGCTGATCGAGCACGGCACGGCGACGACCACCAGGTTGATCGCCGAGGCCGCTGGAGTCGCCGAAGGAACGATCTTCCGGCACTTCCGTGACAAGCGCGAGCTCTACCGGGCCGTGGCCGAGAACGTCTTCAACCCTTCCGACGCCGCCCGGTCGATGGCGGACGTCGTGGCGGACGCGAACGGCATCGAGGACAAGCTCCGTGCCGTCATCGACCTGCTCGCGGCGTCCTCGCAGCGCGGCTTCCTCGTCATGATGGCGGTGCGCTCGGCCGTGGTCGAGGAGTCGGACCCCGAAGGCGTACGTCCTCCTCCCGGGCCGCCGAAGTTCCTCATCGAGGCCAATAAGGCCCTCGTCGACAACCTGACGCGGCTCGTCTTCGAGCCGCACGAGAGCGAGTTGCGGCTTCCGCCGCGAAAGGCCGCGCTGGTGCTGCGCAGCCTCACGATCGGGGCCTGGCTTCCCGGTCTGAACCGAGCGAACCTGCCGTTGAGCAGCGAGGACGTCATCGACGTGCTGCTCGGCGGGATTCTCATCGAGCACAGCCTGACCAGAGAGACCCCCTGAATGCTTCTCAGACTGCTGCGGGAGTATCTGCTCCCCTACAAGAAGTTCCTGATCGTCATCGCGATCCTGCAGCTCCTCTCGACCTCGGCGTTCATGCTGCTGCCCAGCCTGAACGCCGACATCATCGACAAGGGCGTGGCCGAGGGCGACACCGACTACATCCTCGAGATCGGCGCGATCATGCTCGGCGTCGCGCTGGTGCAGATCCTCGCCTCGATCGTCAGCGTCTACTTCGCCGCACGGAGCGCGATGAGCTTCGGCCGGGATCTGCGGGCGGCGATCTTCGCGAGAGTCGGCTCGTTCAGCGCCCGCGAGGTCGGCCGCTTCGGTGCCCCGTCCCTGATCACCCGGACCACGAACGACGTCCAGCAGGTCCAGATGCTCGCCGTGCTCACCTGCACGCTCGCGGTGATGGTGCCGATGATGATGGTCGGCGGAGTCGTGATGGCGATCCAGGAGGACGCCGAGCTCTCCTGGCTGCTCGCCGTCGTCATCCCGGCGCTGCTCGTCTCCATGGCCGTGATCGTGCGTGGCATGGTGCCCAACTTCCGAAAGGTGCAGGAGCGCATCGACTCGGTCAACCGCATCCTGCGTGAGCAGATCACCGGCATCCGAGTGATCCGCGCGTTCGTGCGCGAGCGCGAGGAGACCGAGCGCTTCGCGAAGGCCAACGACGACCTCACCGATGTCGCGCTGCGGGCCGGTCGCTGGATGTCGGCGATGTTCCCGCTGATGATGCTGGTCATCAACGTCGCCAGTGTCGCGGTGATCTGGTTCGGCGGCATCCGCGTCGACAACGGCGAGATGCAGGTCGGCCCGCTGACTGCCTTCCTGCAGTACCTGACGCAGATCCTGATGTCGATCATGATGGGCACGTTCATGCTCATGCAGGTGCCGCGTGCTGCCGTCTGCGCGGACCGGATCGCCGAGGTCCTCGACACCGAGACCAGCGTGGTGCCGCCGGCGGCGGGCGTCACCGAGATCTCCCGGCGTGGCCACGTGGACATGGTCGGTGCCGGCTTCACCTACCCGGGCGCGGACCACCCCGTGCTCGAGGACCTCACCTTCGAGGCCCGGCCCGGGCAGACCGTCGCGATCATCGGCTCCACCGGTGCCGGCAAGACGACCCTCCTGGGTCTCGTCCCACGGCTCTTCGACGCGACGGCCGGTGTCGTCCGGGTCGCTGGGACCGACGTACGTGACCTCGACCCGGCCACGCTGCGCAGCACCCTCGGGCTGGTGCCGCAGAAGGCCTTCCTCTTCACCGGCACCGTCAGGTCCAACCTGCTCCACGGCAAGCCGGACGCCACCGACGAGGAGCTGTGGCACGCGCTCCAGGTCGCCCAGGCCCGTGACTTCGTCGAGAAGATGGCCCCCGAGGGCGGCACCGGCCTCGACGCCGAGATCGACCAGGGCGGCACCAACGTCTCCGGCGGCCAACGGCAGCGCCTGGCCATCGCCCGGGCCCTGGTGAGACGGCCCGACATCTATCTCTTCGACGACTCGTTCTCCGCGCTCGACGTCGCCACCGACGCCCGGCTCCGAGCCGCGCTCGCGCCGGAGACCCGCAACGCCACGGTGATCGTGGTCGCCCAGCGGGTCTCCACCATCCGTGACGCCGACAAGATCCTCGTCCTCGAGGATGGCGCCATCGTGGGCGAAGGCAGCCACGACGAGCTCCTCGCCGGCAACGCCACCTACCAGGAGATCGTCTCCTCCCAGCTCAGCGCAGAGGAGGCCGCGGCATGAACGACCAGAAGAACGACCAGACGACTGGCCAGATGAAGAAGACCGAGCGGATCGTACGTCCCCAGGGCGGCCCCGGGCCGATGGGCGCGGGCGGCGCAGTGGGCGACAAGGCGATGACCTTCGTCCCTTCGGCCAAGCGACTGCTGCGCCGGATGGCGCCCTACAGGGCCCAGGTCGCCGGCACGGTCGTCCTGGCCGCGATCAGCGTCACCCTGATGTCGCTGGGTCCGTGGCTGCTGGGCCGGGCGACCGACATCATCTTCGGTGGCATCTTCTCCCGGGACCTGCCTGCGGGGATCACCCAGGAGGAGGCGGTCGAGGGTCTTCGCGCACAGGGCGACGACAAGATCGCCGACATGCTCTCCGGGATGGACCACGTCACCCCGGGCCAGGGCGTCGACTTCGACGCCCTGGGCAACGCGCTGATCATCGTGCTTGCCGTCTATCTGCTCGCCTCGCTGCTCGCCTTCGCCCAGGGCTGGATCCTCAACTCGGTCGTCCAGGGCACGGTGAGGGGCCTGCGCGAGGATGTCGAGAAGAAGGTCCACAGCGTCCCGCTGTCCTACTTCGACAAGCAGCCGCGCGGCGAGCTGCTCAGCCGGGTCACCAACGACATCGACAACATCAGCCAGACCCTGCAGCAGACCTTCAGCCAGGTGCTGACCGCGCTGTTCACGCTGGTCACGGTGCTGTTCATGATGTTCTGGATCAGCCCGGTGCTGGCGCTGATCGCGCTGCTCGCGGTGCCGGTCTCGCTGGTCGTGACCAGGGCCGTGATGAAGCGGTCCCAGGGCCAGTTCGTGGCCCAGTGGCGCCACACCGGCAAGCTCAACGGCCACATCGAGGAGACCTTCTCCGGCCACGACCTGGTCAAGGTCTTCGGGCGCCAGGACGAGGTCGAGAAGACCTTCGCGGAGGAGAACGACAAGCTCTTCGACGCGGCCTTCAAGGCACAGTTCATCAGCGGGATCCTGATGCCGCTGATGATGTTCGTGGGCAACCTGATGTTCGTCGTGGTCTGCGTCGTCGGGTCCCTCCGTGTCGCCAGCGGCGCCCTGAGCCTGGGCGAGCTGCAGGCCTTCATCCAGTACTCCCGCCAGTTCACCCAGCCCATCACCACCCTCGCCTCGATGATGAACCTGCTCCAGTCGGGCGTCGCCTCGGCCGAGCGTGTCTTCGAGCTGCTCGACGCCGAGGAGCAGACGCCCGATGTCGGTGTTCCCCGCACCGGCGCGGCGGGGGCAGGCGAGGTGCGCTTCGAGCACGTCTCGTTCTCCTACGACGAGCACAAGCCGCTGATCGAGGACCTGTCCCTGGTGGCTCGTCCCGGCCAGACCGTCGCGATCGTCGGACCCACCGGGGCCGGCAAGACCACCCTGGTCAACCTGATCATGCGGTTCTACGAGCTCGGCGCCGGACGGATCACGCTCGACGGGGCCGACATCGCCTCGATCCCGCGTGCCGACCTGCGGGCCCGCACCGGCATGGTCCTCCAGGACACCTGGCTCTTCGAGGGCACCATCCGGGACAACATCCGCTACGGCCGTCCGTCCGCGACCGAGGAGGAGATCCTCGAGGCGGCCACCGCGACGTACGTCGACCGGTTCGTGCACTCGCTGCCCGAGGGCTACGACACCCTGATCACCGACGAGGGCGGCAACCTCTCGGCGGGCGAGCGGCAGCTGATCACCATCGCGCGGGCCTTCCTCGCCGAGCCGTCGCTGCTGATCCTCGACGAGGCGACCTCCTCGGTCGACACTCGCACCGAGCTGCTCCTGCAGCATGCCATGGCGGCGCTGCGCTCGGACCGTACGTCCTTTGTGATCGCCCACCGGCTCTCCACGATCCGCGATGCCGACCTGATCCTGGTCATGCGTGACGGCGCCATCGTCGAGCAGGGCAACCACGCCGAGCTGCTCGAGGCCGACGGCGCGTACGCCGAGCTCTACCAGTCGCAGTTCAGCCTTCCGCTGGTGGAGGAGCCGGCCTGAGCAGTCGACGCCGAGAAATAAACCCTTTGATCCCGGTGTGCCCCGGCGCCTACCGTTGCAGGACACGGGAAAGGAGGTGATCCGATCAGATGAAGAACGATTGGATGCGTGAGGTGGCTGCTCGTTAGCAGCTTCTCCAACTATGGATAAGGGCTGGCAATCCAGAGGTAGCCACCCGACCCGCAGGCGTACCGGACTCATCCACCGGGTTGGCCCGAGGCCCGCCTGCGGGTCGTCCCGTTCTCGGGAGGCCGGCGGCCGATTTCCAGGCGCCGATGTGATCAACGACAAGTTGTGTTCCGCAACTAAATCAGCGTACATTGGTTGTCTATAGTCAACCAATTCATGTGAGAGCCGGTCGTCACTTGTCAGAGTCCTCGCCGCAGCAGTCATCGCAGGCCCCAGCGCCGCAGATGACCCACCGTCAGATCATGGAGGTCCTCTCGGGCCTCCTGATGGCGCTCTTCGTCGCCATGTTGTCCAGCACGTCGGTCACCAACGCCCTGCCGCGGATCGTGACCGACCTCGGCGGCACCCAGGGTGGCTACACCTGGATCGTCGTCTCGAGCATGCTGGCGATGACCGCGACCACGCCGATCTGGGGCAAGCTCGCCGACCTCTACAACAAGAAGGTGCTGGTCCAGGTCGCGCTCGGCCTGTTCATCGTCGGCTCGGCGATCAGTGGTCTGGCGCCATCGATGCCCGTGATCATCACCGGCCGCGTGATCGCCGGCCTCGGCATGGGCGGCATCGTCGCGCTGATCCAGGTGATCATCGCGACGATCGTGTCGCCGCGTGAGCGCGGCCGCTACTCGGGCTACATCGGTGCCGTCTTCGCCCTGGCCACCGTCATCGGACCGCTCGCCGGTGGCGTGATCGTCGACTCCCCGCTGGGTTGGCCGGGCGTGTTCTACGTCGGCGTGCCGTTCGCGGTCGTCGCCTTCGTCCTGCTCCAGAAGACCCTGCACCTCCCGCAGGTGCGTCGCGAGGTCAGCATCGACTACCTCGGCGCCTTCCTGCTGGTCGCCGGCGTCTCGACGCTGCTGATCTGGGTCACCCTGGGCGGCTCCTCCTTCGCCTGGACCTCGCTGACCTCGTACGTCCTGGTCGCCGGCAGTGTCATCGTGCTCGCGCTCGCGATCCTGGTCGAGGGCAGGTTCGCCAAGGAGCCGATCATCCCGCTGCGGCTCTTCCGCGACCGCACCATGGTGTTCGCCACGATCGCCTCGTTCTTCGTCGGCGCCGGGATGTTCGGTGCGACGGTCTATCTGCAGCAGTACTTCCAGACCGCCCGCGAGATGACGCCGACCCATGCCGGCCTGATGTCGATCTGCATGGTGTTCGGGCTGTCCGGCGCGGGGATGATCACCGGCCGCTTGATCAGCGCGACCGGTCGCTGGAAGCGCTACCTGGTCTTCGGCGGGATCATGCTGCCGGTCGGCCTCTACCTGCTCAGCACCATCGACGAGAGCACCAACCTGGCCATGGTCGGCGCCTTCATGGCGGTCGTCGGCCTCGGTGTCGGCGCCACCAACCAGAACCTCGTGCTCGCGGTGCAGAACAACCTCGACAACAAGGACATGGGAGCGGGCTCCTCGGTCGTCGCCTTCTTCCGGTCGATGGGCGGCTCGATGGGCATCGCGGCACTCGGTGCCGTACTCTCCCACCGCGTGGAGGACGTGATCACGGACGGCATCCCCGACCTGGTGGCCAGCGGCAAGGTCACCCCCGAGCAGCTCCAGAGCCTTCGGGGTGATGGGCTCGCCGACCCGGCGAGCATGCCGAGCGCGATGCAGGCCCTCTACGAGCATGCCTTCGCCGTCGCCACCGCGGACCTCTTCCTGGTGGCCCTCCCGTGTGCGCTGATCGCGCTGGCCGCGATCCTCGCCATCAAGGAGGTCCCGCTGAGGACCACCCTCGAGGACCTCTCCGAGGAGAAGGTCGCTCCGGAGGTCGCCGTCGAGCTCGAGGCCGGGGGAGCTGGTCGGAGATGACCGCTACCGACAAGTCGGTCGAAGGCACCCACGTCGAAGGCACCCACGGCGACGGGGATCCGCGTGATGAGTCGCTGACCCGGCTCGAGTCCGAGATCGGCGTGCTCATGTGGCGAGCGAAGCGGGCGATGAAGGTGCGCGGCCGGATGCTCCACCCCGACCTTCCGCCGGGCGGCTACCTGATGCTGACCTGGCTCGCCGAGCGCGGGCCGGTGCGGGCGTCCGCGCTGGTCGACGGGCTCGGGATCGACAAGGGCGCGGTCAGCCGGATGATGCAGTCGATGATCGACCTGGGTCTGCTCGAGCGTCATCCCGATCCTGAGGACGGGCGGGCCAGCCTGGTGTCGGTGACCGCGGAGGCGCGCGAGGGGCTCGACCGGGTGGCACGGGAGCGTCGCGTACGTTTCGACGACCGCCTTGCCGAGTGGAGTCCGGGTGAGATCAACCGGCTCAGCGCTATGCTGTCTCGATACAACGAGGCCCTGGAGAGCCAGGGGTCGTGATCGCAGGTGGACGTCGTCGGGGACACATCCTGCTGGGTTCGGTTTTTACTTATGCGAGGACGTAGGATTAGCCCGTGAGCGATCTCATCGACACCACTGAGATGTACCTTCGCACCATCTATGAGCTGGTCGAAGAGGGGATCGTTCCGCTGCGCGCCCGCATCGCCGAGCGCCTGCACCAGTCGGGTCCCACGGTCTCCCAGACCGTTGCCCGGATGGAGCGTGACGGCCTGCTCACCGTCGAGGGTGACCGCCACCTGCAGCTCACCGAGGAGGGCCTCCGCCTGGCCACCCGGGTGATGCGCAAGCACCGCCTCGCCGAGCGCCTGCTCACCGACGTGATCGGTCTCGACTGGGAGCTCGTCCACGAGGAGGCGTGCCGCTGGGAGCACGTCATGTCGGAGACCGTCGAGAAGAGGCTGCTCGACCTGCTGGGGGACCCGACCGAGTCGCCCTACGGCAACCCGATCCCGGGGCTCGACGAGCTCGGTGGCAAGCCCGCCGACGAGGACTTCATGGCCGGGGTCCAGTCGCTCACCGCCGCAGCCAGCTCCGAGCGCTCCACCGTCCTGGTGCGCCGCATCTCCGAGGAGATGCAGAAGGACGAGTCCTTGATGAGCGCGCTCCGCCGGGTCGGCGCGACCCCCGACCAGACCGTCGCCATCAAGGCGACCGCCGACGGTGTGCTGCTCGGCTCCGGCGGCGAGACCGCGGAGATCATTCCCGAGGCCGCCGACCACATCTTCGTCAAGGCTCTCTGAGCGATCTCGCTGGCCCATCTCCTCGGGGCCTCCACTCTTTAACGCCCTGAGTCAATCACTTTTGGCTCTACGAGTCGGCCCCGAAATCGCAACGGACAGCCCACTTTCGCAACCGTGGGTCAAATTATCTCGACGTCAGCAGATTCTGGCACGTGACTCTGGACCGATTACGGTCTAGATGCTTATGTTTGACGTGCGGGGGCTGCTGGAGGCCAGGTTATCGATGTGGGCTTTCAGCAGTTGTCATGTCGAGACTTGCGGGGGTCTCCGGAGGGGAGAGCTCTATGGAGGTCGTTCATCTGCCCGCTCGCGGTCGCGAGCTGGATGAGACGTTCCGCCCAGTTGCCGTCCATCACACCGACACCGGTCTGACCCGCCACCTCGAACGCGGCGAGGAGATCGTGCTCACCGACCTCGGTGGCGACTTCCACAGCGCCAAGGTGCTGCTCATCGACGAGGGCCCGGTCTACCACTTCTTCATCGGCGCCAGGCTGTCCGTCGACGAGGCCGCCGGCCGCATGGCCAAGATGCCGATGCCGGTCGAGTCACGCTCTGCGTGAGGCCAGGCTGGTGAGGAACTCACTGGTCCCGACCTCGATCTTGTACGCAGCGTCCCCATCACCCCTGGTGGCGCCCCTGTTCACGATCACGACCGGGGTCCCGGCCTTCGCCGCCCGGCGTACGAACCGATAGCCACTCATCACCGCCAGGCTCGAACCCGCGACGAGCAGGGCGCCGCGGTGTTCTGACAGTGCGTCGACCGCGTCCATGCACCGGGCAACCCGTTCCTTGGGGACGTTCTCGCCGAAGAAGACCACGTCGGGTTTGAGGATGCCGCCACAGATCTCACAGTCGGGTACGACGAAGTCCTGCGTCTCCTCGAGCGCGACGTCGCCGTCGGGACGGCTCTCCACATCGGCATGCGCCTCGGCCCAGCCGGCGTTGAGCACATCCATCCGCTTCTGGAGCTCACGGCGCGGGCTCACCGTCCGGCAGGACAGGCAGAGCACGTCGGCCACCCGCCCGTGAAGGGTGACGATCCGGCCGCTCGCGGCCAGCTCCAGGGCCGCCTGCTCGTCCAGACCGTCGACGTTCTGGGTGATCAACAGCTCGGGGTCGATCGCCGCCAGGGCCCGGTGGCCGGCGTTCGGCTCGGCGCCGCCCATCCGCTGCCAACCGAGGTGGCTGCGTGCCCAGTAGCGCTGCCGTTCCTGCGGCCCGGAGATGAACTGCTGGTAGGTCATCGGCTGCCGTGCCGGGCTGCCCGGGCTGCGGTAGTCGGGGATGCCCGAGTCGGTCGAGACGCCCGCCCCGGTCAGGACGACGAGCGGACGGTCCTCGAGCAGGGCAAGAGCCGCGGCGTACGAGTCCTCGAATGTGCTCGCCCCAGGGGCCGGGGTCGCGGGGGACCCCAGGGTCACGAGGCGTACCTGCCCTCGGCACGAGCCTTGCGCTTGGCGGCCTCGACCTCGCGGTTCTTCTTGGGCGCGTTGGTGACCAGGTCGTCGAGGAGGTGCCGGGTGATGTGCGCGATCTCGGCGACGGCGTTGTCGAAGGCCTCCTGGTTGGCGGCAGACGGCTTGGTCGTGCCACTCACCTTGCGTACGAACTGGAGGGCGGCGGCTGCGACCTCGTCGTTGGTGGCGGGCGGCTCGAAGTTGTGGAGCGGGCGGATGTTGCGGCACATGCCGACAACGGTACTCGGATCGCGGAGGGTCAGCGGCGGACCAGAGTCACCGGGATCGTCCCTGCACACGGGAAGGCGCCGGCCCGCGGGGTAGGGGAGGCTTCGGTCCGGAGCCCCGGGCCGGTCTGGTGTCGTCGGCAGGTGATGCCGGCCTGGGCACGACGCCGTCCTCGAGCAGCTGACTCGCCATCAGCGCGGCCTGGGTGCGGTGGCTGACGCCGAGCTTGGCGAGGAGCCCGGTGATGTGGTTCTTCACGGTCTTCTCGGCCAGCACCAGCCGCTCGGCGATCTGGCGGTTGGAGATGCCTTCGGCGAGCAGCACCAGGATCCGCCGCTGCTGCGGGGTCAGCTCGGCGACCACCTCATGCATCCGGCGGCGCTCCTCGACGTTGTGCACCACCTTGGCCGCGGCCTCGGGGTCGAAGAGGGTGTGGCCGCTGGCCACCAGGCGTACGCCGGAGACGAGGCTCGAGGCCTCGATCTGCTTGAGCACGTAGCCGGCCGCCCCGGCCATGATCGCCTGGCTCATCACCTGGTCGTCGGCGTCGGTGGCCAGGATCATGCAGCGGATGTCGGTCGTCATCGCCAGCGCCTCACGGCACAGAGCGACCCCCGATGAATCGGGCAGATGGGCGTCGAGGATGAGTACGTCCGGGCGGAGCGTGGCTATCAGGGGCCGCGCCTCGGCGGCCGTGCGGGCCTCGCCGACGACCTCGATGTTCGGCTCGGCCAGCAGGACCGAGCGTACGCCGACGCGTACGACATCATGACCATCGACAAGCAGCACGCTGATCACCGCGTCGCCCACTTGGCTCGTCTCTCATCTCATGGTTGTGGATGGTGCCGGCCCGTTCACCGAACGCTGACTCATCGCAAGAAACCGCTTAAGCGTAACGCTAATGATGCAGCATTTGATGTCTCGGTGACCGTGCCTTCCCCAGATTTCCTACCTTCTGGAAAGGTAGCGGTTATGACGACTTCCCGCGATCTCGACATCGTTCTGTTCGGCGCCACCGGGTTCACGGGCGGCCTGGTCGCCGGCTATCTCGCCGAGCATGCGCCCGAGGGGCTTCGGTGGGCGCTCGCGGGCCGTTCCCTGGAGCGTCTCGGTGCCGTTCGGGACTCGCTCGGATCCACCGGCGTGGAGCTGATCGAGGCCGACGTGAACGATTCCGCGTCGCTGGCGTCGCTGGCGGCTCGGTCCCGTGTCGTGATCAGCACGGTCGGGCCCTACCTCGAGTTCGGCGAGCCGCTGGTGAAGGCATGCGCGGAGGCGGGCGCGGACTACGTGGATCTGACCGGAGAACCTGAGTTCGTCGACCGGATGTTCGTGAAGTACGACGCCGTCGCGCGTGCCAACGGCGCCCGGATCGTGCACGCGTGCGGTTTCGACTCGATCCCGCACGACCTCGGTGCGTTCTTCACGGTGCGCGAGCTCGCTGCAGGCGGAGCGATCACCGAGCCGTTGGCGATGAAGGGCGTCGTACGCTCCAACGCCACCTTCTCCGGCGGCACCTTCCACTCGGCGCTGGGACAGATCTCGCGGCCGCGAGAGATGGCGGCGGCCTCCCGGGCCCGTCGGGCCATCGAGGAGCGGCCGGCGGGGCGTAGGTCCCGACCGGCGAAGCCTTCTCTGGGCCGCGACCGGGAGCTGGGCTTCTGGCTGCTGCCGCTGCCGACGATCGACCCGTTCATCGTCGCCCGCAGCGGGGCGGCGCTGCCTGCGTACGGGCCCTCCTTCACCTATTCGCACTTCGCCGGGACCAAGACGTTGAAGTACGCCGTCGGGGGTGTGGTCGGGGTCAGCGGTCTGGCGCTCGCGCTGCAGGTGCCGCCGCTGCGGACCAGGATCGGCGAGCGGGTCAAGCAGGGCTCCGGGCCTTCCGAGCAGCGCCGCGAGAAGTCGTGGTTCACGGTCGACTTCGTGGCTGAGTCCGGCGATCGGCGGATCCACACCAAGGTCTCCGGTGGCGACCCGGGCTACACCGAGACCGCGAAGATGCTGGCCGAGTCGGCCTTGTGCCTGGCCTTCGACTCGCTTCCCGAGACCTCTGGTTCGGTGACCACGGCCGCCGCGATGGGCGATGCGCTGCTGGCTCGCCTGCAGGCTGCCGGCATCCGGTT
>NZ_JBOHDN010000327.1:0-3584 GCF_050699375.1 Nocardioides sp.
GTCGCCGGTGGTGTTCTTCGTGCAGAACAACGAGTACGCGATCTCGGTACCCCTGGCGAAGCAGAGCGCCGCGCCGTCGATCGCCCACAAGGGCATCGGCTACGGCGTCGCCGGCGAGCGGGTGGACGGCAACGACGCCGCGGCCGTCCTCGCCGTCCTCGGTACCGCCGTAGATCGTGCGCGGGCCGGGGAGGGACCCCAGCTGGTGGAGGCCCACACCTACCGGATGCAGGCCCACACCAACGCCGATGACGCGACGCGCTATCGCGCCGACGACGAGGTCGCGGCCTGGCAGGACCGAGACCCGCTGCTGCGCCTGGAGACCTATCTCCGGGAGCGCGATCTGCTCACCGACGACGACCTGGCGGCGTACGCGGAGAGGGCGGAGGCGGTGGCCGCTCATATCCGCGACGGCCTCAACCGCGACGTCGAGCCGCGGCCCGATGACCTCTTCGACTTCGTGTACGCCTCACGTACGCCGCAGCTGGAGGAGCAGGCCGCGCTCCTCGCCGACGAGCTGGCCCGGGAGGTGCAGTCGTGACCGAGAAGCTGACGATGGCCCAGGCGCTGAACCGAGCGTTGCGCGACGCGCTGGCCGAGGACCCGACGGTGCATGTGTTCGGCGAGGACGTGGGCCCTCTCGGTGGGGTCTTCCGGATCACCGACGGGCTGAGCGCGGAGTTCGGCGAGGACCGTTGTTTCGACACCCCGCTGGCGGAGTCCGGGATCGTGGGGATGGCGATCGGGATGGCGATGAACGGACTGCGGCCGGTGGTCGAGATGCAGTTCGACGCCTTCGCCTACCCGGCCTTCGAGCAGGTCGTGAGCCACGTCGCGAAGCTGCGCAACCGCACCCGTGGCCGGCTCTCGGTGCCGATGGTGATCCGGGTCCCGTACGCGGGCGGGATCGGTGGGGTCGAGCACCACTGCGACTCCTCGGAGTCCTACTACGTCCACACCCCGGGCCTGCACGTCCTGGCGCCCGCCAACGCCGCGGACGCGTACGGACTGTTGCGCGCGGCGATCGCGTCGCCCGACCCGGTGGTGTTCCTGGAGCCGAAGAAGCTCTACTGGGCCAAGGAGGCGGCCGACCTCGCCGAGCCCGTCCCGGGCATCGGGAAGGCCGCGATCGTGAGACCGGGGACGGATGCGACCCTCATCGCGTACGGACCTTCCGTCCCGACCGCGCTCGAGGCTGCCGCGGTCGCCGCTCAGGAGGGTCGCAGCCTGCAGGTGGTCGACGTCCGTTCGCTGGTGCCCTTCGACGACGCCACCGTCTGCGACGCCGTCACCGCGACCGGGCGTGCCGTCGTGGTCGCCGAAGCCGCGGGCTTCGCCAGCGTCTCCTCGGAGATCGTCGCGCGGGTCACCGAACGTTGCTTCCACCACCTGCACGCACCCGTACGCCGCGTGACCGGGTTCGACATCCCCTTCCCGCCACCCAAGCTGGAGCACTTTCACCTGCCCGGCGTGGACCGGA
The DNA here is from genome assembly GCF_050699375.1 of Nocardioides sp. GTDB lineage: Bacteria > Actinomycetota > Actinomycetes > Propionibacteriales > Nocardioidaceae > Nocardioides. The sequence goes on from NZ_JBOHDN010000327.1 coordinate 1,481, forward strand.
TCCTGGATGCCGTCGACGACCTGCAGTGGGAGGAGTCATGACCATGACCGTGCCTGACCAGGTGTTCCTCCTTCCCGACCTGGGTGAGGGGCTGACCGAGGCCGAGATCGTCGGCTGGCTGGTCGAAGTGGGTGACCAGGTCACGGTCGACCAGCCGATCGTCGAGGTGGAGACCGCCAAGTCGATCATCGAGGTCCCCTCGCCGTTCGCGGGGACGGTCACGGTGCTGCACGGCGCGACGGGCGAGACCGTCGCCGTCGGTACGCCGCTGATCACCGTCGCATCGCCCGGCACCGAGACGAGGCCACCTCCCGCGGTCGAGCCGGCGGCCGAACCGCCGCCTGCTGAGACCTACCGTGAGGAGGAGCAGGCCGGATCGGGGAACGTCCTGATCGGCTACGGCACCTCGGGCGAGGGGGCTCGGGGCCGTCGCCGGCGGCCACGCACGGCCACCGCGTCGGCCGCCGAGCCCACCGGCGCGAGCAAGCGTCGTTCGCCGGCCGTGGCCTCCCCTGTGGTGCGGCGACTGGCCCGTGACGGCGGCGTCGACCTGGCCTCGATCACGCCCACCGGAGCCGACGGCCTGGTCACCCGCAGCGACGTGGTCCAGGCACTGGCCGCACGCGAACAGACGCCCGTCGCGCCGACCCCGGCCACCCCGGTCGCGCCGGCTACCCCGGTCGCGGGGGAGCGTCGTACGCCTCTCAACGGATTCCGCCGAGCGGTGGCCGCACAGATGTCGCGCAGCCGCGCCGAGATCCCCGAGGCGACGGTATGGGTCGACGTGGATGCCACCGCGTTGTGGGAGCTGCGTGAACGCACCCGGACCGCGTCCGACCCGGGCCCGGGGATCATGGCCTACCTGGCCCGGTTCGTGGTCGCGGGACTGAAGGCTCATCCCGTGCTGAACGCCCGCCTCGACGTCGAGCGGCAGGAGATCGTGGAGTACGACCACATCCACCTGGGCATCGCGGTCCAGGGCGAGCGCGGTCTGGTGGTGCCGGCGGTGCTGAACGCGGAGTCGAAGACCGTCGACGAGCTCGACGCCGCGATCCGCGACCTCACCGCCCGCGCCCGGGTCGGCCGCGCCACCGCCGAGGAGCTCGCGGCAGGGACGTTCACGCTCAACAACTACGGCAGCTTCCGCGTCGACGGCAGCGCCGCGATCATCAACCATCCGCAGGTCGCGATCCTCGGGCTCGGCCGGATCATCGACCGGCCCTGGGTCGTCGACGGCGACATCGTCGCCCGCAAGATCACCCAGATGTCCTTCGTCTTCGACCACCGGGTCTGTGACGGCGGGCCGCCCGCCGAGTTCATGCGTGTGGTCGCCGACGCCATCGAGGACCCCCTCACCGCCATCCGCAAGCTCTGAAACCCCACAGGAAGGGAAGAACCATGACGATCGAGAAGGTCCTCGGCGAGTGGGACGGCCGCCTCAGCTGCTCGCGGTACGACGAGAGCACGGGCGCGTTCTTCACCATCGCCGTCCATTCCCTCAAGCACCCCTCTGCCGCCGGCGGCACCCGGGCGATGCAGTACACCGGCTACGACGCTGCCGTCGAGGACTCCACCCGGCTGGCCAGCGCGATGACGCTGAAGATGGCGATCGCCCGCCTGCCGATGGGCGGCGGCAAGTCCGTGATCGCGCTGCCCGCGCCCCGCCACGAGATCCCCGACGACCAGTGGCACCGGATCCTCGAGATCCACGCCGAGAACATCGCGACCCTCGGCGGCAGCTACTGGACCGGGCCGGATGTCGGCACCGCCTCGGCCGACATGGACGTCCTGCACGCCGCGAGCGGCTTCGCCTTCGGTCGTACCGAGGCGGCGGGCGGTCCCGGGTCGAGCGCCCCCGAGACCGCGCACGGCGTCCACGTCGCCATCCACGCCGCGAGCCGCGAGGCCGGGATCGACAACCTCGCCGGCGCCCGGGTGCTCGTCCAGGGCCTCGGAGCGGTCGGGTACGCCGTCGCGGCCCTGGTGGCCGCGGAGGGTGCCCATGTCATCGCCACCGATGTCGAGGCCGACCGCTGCGAGCTGGCCCGCACGGAGCTCGACGCCGAGATCATCGGCGTCGACGAGGTGCTGACCACGCCGTGCG
>NZ_JBOHDN010000328.1:0-4410 GCF_050699375.1 Nocardioides sp.
GGGCACCGCGGTGCCCTCTCGGCCTGCAGAACTGACTTCTCGGCCTGCAGAACTGACGCTTCGGCGGGGCGGGGCGGGGCGGGGGTCAGGACACCAGGACGGAGATGGTGTGGATGAACAGACCGACGAGGCCGCCGACGATGGTGCCGTTGATGCGGATGAACTGCAGGTCACGGCCGACGAAGAGCTCGATGCGGCTGGCGGCCTGCTTGCCGTCCCAGCGCTGGATGGTGTGGGTGATGACGGTGGTGGCCTCTTTGCCGTAGCGCCGGACGACATAGACCGCGACGTCCGAGGCCAGTGCGTCGTAGCGGCGCTGGAGCGACTCCTCGAGGACGACCTTCTGGGCGTAGCGGACGACCTCGTCCAGGGCGCGGCGGCGGACGACGCCCTCGGGATCACGCAGGGACGTGGTCAGTGCGCGGCGGAGCGCGTCCCAGATGGAGATGGCGGTGTTGATGACGCCGGGGTGGTCGAGCACCCGCTCCTTGAGCCGCTCGGCGCGTTCCATGGTCGCCTCGTCGTGCTGGAGGTTGTCGGCGAGGTCGGCGAGCATGGCGTCGATCGCCTTGCGGGCGCGGTGCTCGGGGTCGTCGCGGATGTCGGCGATCCAGCTGACCAGCTCGACGTGGATGCGGTTGGTCACCGGCTCACGCAGCACCTGCGGCGTCCACCACGGCGCCCGCTCACCGAGCACCTCGGTGACGATCTCCTGGTTCTCCTCGAGCCAACCGTGCAGCTCGACCAGGGCCAGGTCGACGAGGCCGTGGTGCACCTGGTCGTCGAGCGCCGCTTGGAGGGTGCCGCCGATCAGCGGCGCGATCTGTTCCTCGCGCAGGCGTGGGACGAACCCGTCCTGGATGATCTCGACGATGTGCCGGTTGCTGATCCGGGACAGCCCGTCGGCGACAACGGTGGAGACCTCGTCGACGACCCGCTTGGCGTTGGGTTCCTCGGCGAGCCACAGCGCGAGGCGCAGTGACGGCATCGAGACACCGAGCCGCTCGCGGATGATGTCCTCCTGCAGGAAGTTGTCCTGGACGAACTCCTCCAGGCTGGCCCCGAGCTCGTCCTTCCGCTTCGGGATCAGCGCCGTGTGCGGCACCGGCAGCCCCAGCGGGTGCCGGAAGATCGCGGTCACCGCGAACCAGTCGGCCATCGCGCCGACCATGGACGCCTCGGCGCCCGCGTTCACGAACCCCCAGAACCCGTCCATCCCAAGGGTCAGCAGGTAGACGATGGCCGCCACGACCAGCAGGCCGGTGGCGACGAAGCGCATGCGGCGCAGTGCCTGGCGGCGTACGACGTCGGCCTCTGTCTCGGCCATCAGACCGCCGATGCCGGCGCCCCCAGGGGAACTCATGGGCCCAATTGTGCCGGGTCGTCCCATGCACTGCTCACCGACGCACTGGAGCGACCCTGAAGGAGATGGATTGTGGAACGCCAGTTGAACAAATGGTGTCGGTACATGGCAGCATTACCCCTCATGTCTTTCCCCCGCACCGTCTTGACCTTCGGCACGTTCGACGTCTTCCACGTCGGGCACCTGCGCATCGTCCAGCGTGCGGCCGAGTACGGCGACCGGCTGGTGGTCGGCGTCTCGGCCGATGCCCTCAACTTCAAGAAGAAGAGCCGCTACCCCGTCTTCAGCGAGGACGAGCGGACCGCGATCGTCGCGGCGCTCAAGCCGGTCGACGAGGTCTTCCTCGAGGAGAGCCTCGAGCTCAAGCGTGACTATCTTCTCAAGCACCAGGCCGACGTGCTGGTCATGGGCGACGACTGGGCCGGGCGCTTCGACGAGTTCAAGGACATCTGCGAGGTCGTCTACCTGCCGCGTACGCCGGCGATCTCCACGACCGCTCTGATCGAGAAGATCTCCAACACCTGAGTTCCGATACCTGTCGGTTACTCACGGGTTGGCCCACAGGTGGGTTACAAAGCGGCCAAGGGCATCACCGATCCCTTCCCCCGTTCGTTGGAGTGGGCGAGAGTGCCTCGGGGGAGGCACACGTCCCACGAGGAGATACATGTCGTCGCACAACGCGGACGGTGTGGGGTCGCATCTGTTCGATTCGTCGAGGAGCGCGATGTCGCTGACCACCGCCGCCAAGGTCGAGGTCCTCAGCGTCCTGGTCCGGGCCGGTCGCGAGGCCCGCGCCCCGTTGACCCCTCACGACTGCAACACCGTCGTCGAGACCAGCGCTCATCTCGCCGAGATCGCGCCGACGCTCCCCGAGAGCGCGCCCGGCGAGCGCGCCCGCGCGACCCGCTCCGCGATGGAGCTGTTCCTCTCCCTCGACTGCCCCCAGCTCGCGCCCGGTCTCCGCGAGGAGCTCGCCAAGGCCGTCGAGCACGTCGTCGTACGTCATCCGGCGAGCGCCGCCTAGCGCGACAGGGTTTCAACCACCGCATCGCCTCGAGCGCTGGTTCGTTTCAAACAAAATGCCGTCGTGGCCCCACGGGTCGCGGCGGCGTGCTTGTATGTGAGGCGGGAGGTAGTCGCATGACCATCGTCAGAGCCGCCATCAGCCAGACCACCTGGACCGGGGACAAGGCCTCCATGCTGGACAAGCACGAGGGCTTCGCGCGTGACGCCGCCGCGCAGGGCGCCCAGGTGATGTGCTTCCAGGAGCTCTTCTACGGGCCCTACTTCGGGATCACCCAGGACAAGAAGTACTACCGCTACGCCGAGCCCGCCGACGGCCCCGTAGTGCAGCGCTTCGCCAGCCTGGCCAAGGAGCTGGGCATCGTGATGGTGCTGCCGATCTACGAGGAGGCCGACACAGGGGTCTACTACAACACCGCCGTGCTCGTCGACGCCGACGGCACGGTCCTCGGCCAATACCGCAAGAACCACCTGCCGCACGTGGAGAAGTTCTGGGAGAAGTTCTACTTCCGCCCGGGAAACCTGGGCTATCCGGTCTTCGAGTCCGCGGTCGGGAAGGTGGGGATGTACATCTGCTACGACCGCCACTTCCCCGAGGGCTGGCGCGAGCTCGGCCTCAACGGCGCCCACATGGTCTTCAACCCCAACGCCACCAAGCCCGGGCTCTCCAACCGCCTCTGGGAGATCGAGCAGCCGGCCGCCGCGGTCGCCAACGGCTACTTCGTGCTCGCGCCCAACCGGGTCGGCCTGGAGGACAACGAGTACGGCCCCGAGGCGGTCAACTTCTACGGGATGTCGCAGGTGGTCGACCCTCGCGGAAACTACGTGGGCGAGCTCGGCTCGGGTGAGAAGGAGGAGCTGCTCGTACGCGACCTGGACATGGACATGGTCCAGGAGATGCGCGACGACTGGCAGTTCTACCGAGACCGGCGGCCCGACTCGTACGCCGCCATCCCCCGACCCTGAGGAGGCTCTCATGACCACACTCATCAAGGGTGGCACGGTCGTCAGCTCGACCGGGCGCACCCAGGCCGATGTGCTCATCGACGGCGAGAAGATCGTCGCGCTGTGCTCACCCGGCACCAGCCCGTTCGGCGAGGTCAACGCAGACGTCACCATCGACGCGACCGGGAAGTACGTCATCCCCGGCGGCGTCGATGCCCACACCCACATGCAGCTGCCGTTCGGCGGCACGTTCGCCAGCGACACCTTCGAGACCGGCACCCGGGCCGCGGCCTGGGGCGGCACCACGACGATCATCGACTTCGCCGTGCAGAAGTACGGCGAACGCGTACAGGACGGGTTGGCCCACTGGCACGAGCTGGCGGCCGGCAACTGCGCGATCGACTACGGGTTCCACCAGATCATCGGCGGGGTCGACGACGACGCGCTCAAGGCGATGGACTCGCTGGTGGACGAGGGGATCACCTCGTACAAGCTGTTCATGGCCTATCCGGGTGTCTTCTACTCCGACGACGCGCAGGTGCTGCGGGCGATGCAGAAGGCCACCGACCACGGGATGCTGACCATGATGCACGCCGAGAACGGTCCGGCGATCGACGTGCTCGCCGCGCAGCTGGCGGAGTCCGGGAGGACCAGCCCCTACTACCACGGCATCGCACGCGCCTGGCAGCTCGAGGAGGAGGCCACGCATCGGGCGATCATGCTCGCCGACGTGACCGGGGCTCCGCTCTACGTGGTGCACGTGAGCGCCAAGCAGGCAGTCGCGCAGCTGGCCGCGGCCCGTGACAAGGGCAGGAACGTCTACGGCGAGACCTGCCCGCAGTATCTCTACCTCTCCCTCGAGGACCAGCTCGGCGCGAGGTCGGAGGAATGGGGCGACTTCGAGGGCGCCAAATGGGTCTGCTCGACACCGCTGCGCTCCCGCGAGGAGGGCCACCAGGACGCGATGTGGCAGGCGCTGCGCACCAACGACCTGCAGATGGTCTCCACCGACCACTGCCCCTTCTGCATGAAGGAGCAGAAGGAGCTCGGCAAGGACGACTTCCGGGCCATCCCCAACG
>NZ_JBOHDN010000329.1:0-5340 GCF_050699375.1 Nocardioides sp.
CGCGATCGAGGCCAGCACCAGTGCACGGTTGGTGAGCGACTTGCTCCCCGGCAGCGACACCGTCGCCGCGACCGGACCGTGCGCTCTGGGCGCCGGCCAGGGGTCGGCGATGTCAGCGGCACGGTCGCTCGTCGTAGTCACGGTCCGATCTTAGTGTCTGGGACCTGCGAAAACCTCAGTGCGTCCGCCCGCTCGGGCAGACGGACGCGCCATGGGCTGGTGTGGGATCAGTCGATCCCGATCGCCTTGAGGAAGGCCTTCCATGTCAGGCCGCTCGCCTTGGCGCTGCGCTCGGCCTCGGGATCCTCGGAGCTGGGCGGCCCACTCGGGCTCGCGCTGCTGCTGGGAGCGCTGGGCGGGACCGACGTGCTCGGGCTGGCGCTACCGCTGGGTGAGACCGACGTGGTCGGGATTCCCGAGGGCAGGGTTGAAGTGCCGGACGGTGAGGGCAGCTTCGAGCTGCCGGACGGATCCGGAAGGCTGGGGCTGGTCGGGGGAGTGGGGACCTGGCGTACGTCCGGTGTCTCGGTGGGCACAGGGGAGCCGGTGCCCGAATCGCCGACCTTGTCGTTGCCGGACTCGGGGTCCTGGTAGCCCACGGCGGTGAGGCTCGCATCGAACGTCCACTCACCGTCGGCGACGAAGTCGAAGTGGAGCACAGCCTGGCCGTTGTTCGCGCTGGTCAGGGTGCACTCGCCCTCGACGACGCCGTCCTGTGGCGCAGGCGTCGGGCTGGACGGCGAGCAGGCCCACATCGACTGGGGGTTCGACGACCCGGGGTAGGGCTGGGATACCCCGGTCGCGCGGTAGTGGAAGGTCGCGGTGAAGCCGTCGCCCGAGGGGATGCCGACGGCCATGACCTGGATGTGCTCGTACTTCTTGAAGGAATGGTGGTGCAGGGCCAGCCCGGCGTCGTGCTTCGGCGCCTCGAGGGTGACCTCCACCTGGCCGATGTCGGTGCCGCCGTGGCCGTCCGAGATCTGGTAGGCGAAGGAGTCGGAGTCGCCCTTGGCGGCCGGGTCCCTGGTGTAGACGACCTCGCCGTCCTCGATCTCGGCGGTCCCGTGCTTCGGCTGCTCGGTGATCTCGACCAGCTCGAGCAGGTCGCCGTTGTCGTCGGTGTCGTTGTCGAGCACGTCGATGGTGGTCTCCGCCCGACCCGGCCCGTCATGGTCAACACCGGGCGCATCCGCCGTGGCGGTGTCGTCGACAGCCTTCGGGGCTGCGTTGGGCGTGGTGACCTTCACCGAGCCGGCGACGTCGCCGCCGTTGCCGTCGGTGAGGACGTACTCGATGGTGTCGGTGCCGCGCCAGCCCACCTCGGGCTGATAGGTCACGGTGGTGACGGGCTCGTCGGCCATGCGCAGGCCGCCGAAGATCGCGCCGCTGACACTGCCGCCCTTGCCGCCAGAGGTCGAGGCGCCGCCCATGGTCACGGTGCCGTGCGCCGGGGAGGCGACGGTGGCCTCCTTGACCGAGAGCGGGTCGCCGTTGGCGTCGGTGGCGCCCTGGGTCAGGTCGATGACCGTCTTGCCTCCGGGCTGTCCGTTGATGTCGGCGATCGGCGTGGCGATGACCGGAGGCTGCTGCGGCTGAGCGGGCGCCGGGTCGGCCGGTTGGTCGGCGGGAGGCGCGGCAGGCGGGGCTGCGGGCGGGGCGGTCGGCGGAGCAGCAGGCGGTGCAGCGGGAGCTGCAGCAGGAGGTGCCGCGGGCGGTGCAGCAGGAGGAGCGGCTGGAGGCGCAGCAGGCGGGTCAGCCGGCGCGGGGTCGGCCGCAGGTGCTTCGGCGACAGGCTCGTCGGCGGCCTTCTCCTTCGGTGCCGGGTCGCCACCGGTGAGCGCGAGACCGGCGACGACGGCTGCGGCGGCGGCGACACCCGCACCACCCGCGACCGTACGTCCCACCGGGTCGCCCAGCGCCCAGTCCTTGACCCGTCCGAAGAAGAACAGGACGCCGCCCTTCGCGGCGGCACCACCGCCGACGGCGAGATAGCCGGCGCCGGCAGCCCCGAGCAGTGCCGGAGCGAGCCAAGCACCCATCCCGGAGTTGACCTCGGTGAGCTCGAGATAGATCGCGGTGCACGGACGGCAGTCCTGCAGGTGGTCGTCGACCTTCTTCGCGTCGCGCTTGGAGAGGCCGTTGCGGATGTAGGCACCCAGGTTGGCGCGGGTGGTGGCGCAGGCCTCCTCGCCGGCGTCCTGCGCGTGCATCGAGATGAACGCCTGCTTGAGACCTTCACGTGCCCGGTAGGCGAGCGCGGAGACGGAGTTGGCGGACATGCCGAGCATCGGCGCGACCTCGGCCGGCTTCTGGCCCTCGACCTCGGTGTGCCACAGCACCTGCTGCCAGCGCTCGGGGAGCTGCTGGAACGCCTTCGCGGCCGCCTGGTTGTCGAAGCCCGAGACCGCGGTGTCCTCGAACGGCACGCCCGGGTCGAACGGCGTCAGGTCGTCCGTCGTGGTCAGCTTCGAGGAGGCACGGATCTTGTCCACGTGCAGCCGGCGCACAGAGGTCAGCAGGTAGGCGCGGAACGCCAGGTCCGGGCCACCGCCCTTCTGGAGCACGTTGAGCACCTTGGCGAACGCCTCGGAGACGAGGTCGTCGGCGTCCCCGGGTGACATCAGCTGACGGGCGAGCCGCCGAGCGGCCTCGACGTGACGCTCGAACAGCGTCCCGTACGCGTCGAGGTCACCGCCGCGGACAGCGGTGATCAACTCCGCGTCGCCGGGCGCGTCGAGAGTGGTCGCAGAGGTGGGGGTCGTTTCGCTCACAGCACCAAAGACGTTAGAAGAACGGAGGTATGACGCGGGTTGCGCCACAGCGTGACATGCGTGGTGCCAACGACAGCGGTAGTCCGCACGTCACGCCCCCTAGCCGGATCAGGCAACAAGTTTCTCGAAGAACCCAGGAATGTGGGTGTCTTTCCGCGTCATGGTCGCCGATTACGTACGTCAAGTCTATGCGAGGACGCGGGAGTCGGCGATCTGGCGACTGTATCCATGACACAACATCCATGACACAACGAACTTTGACAAGACCGACACCCGACACGAGGACAAGGGGGTGAACTGTGCGGCTGTTCTCTCGGGGCCGACGTACGCATTCATCCACCCCCTTCGAGGTGAGGGAGCTCTCCGATGAACAGCGGGCGGAGCTCCCGTCACGGTTCGAGGCTGTCGCGGAGGCCCTGGCAGAGCGAAGCAGCTACGTCGCCGAGGCCTGCTGGGTCGCTGGTCACGACCTCGCGGAAAGAGGTGTGTCCCTGGGCGAGAGCCTGGAGGACCTGCGGACGACCACGCAGGCGGTGAACGCCCGCGACCCGGCCTTCACCGAGGTGCACGCGCTCTCGGTCGCCTGGAGCGAGGCGACCCTCGGCTACCTGCACACCCTTTCCTGTGCCGACCCGCTCACCGGCCTCGCGACCCTCGCGCACGTGCGCGAGCGGATCTCGGAGCTCTACCGCGACGCCCGAGCCGTCAGTCATGCGCTGGTCGTCACAGACGCCCACCTCCCCGGCAACCCTGGCGGCAAGCTCGACAGCATCGCCGCCGCACGACGGATGTCGCTGCTCGGTCAGACGGCACGCTCTGTCTTCGCCGGCGCCGCCGCCGTCGGGCAGGTCGGACACAACCGGATGGTCGTCGTCGCAGCGCGCGACGAGACGCTGGTCAAGCGGCTCTCGCTCCTCAAGCGGATGGTCGAGCACAGCGCCGACCGGATCTGGATCGAGGGCCTCCCCGAGAACGACCGGTCCGCGGGCATCCTGCTCGACGAGCTCGCCCGCGGGGCATAGATCACCCCGCCCCGCCGAGTCGGCTCGTCCTGACCGAGATCCGCGCCGAGTCGGCTCGTCATAACGAGCCGACTCGGCGGAGAACGGCGTCAGGACGAGCCGACTCGACCGGAAGTCGTCCGGAACCGTCCCTCGTTGGGGTCTGAGTTGATAGCGCCCACCGTGGGTGACCGCGGCGCTATTGTGAACGTATGTGCGGTCGTTACGCGTCCAGCCGCCAACCAGACGAGCTGGCCGAGGAGTTCGAGATCGATGAGCTGCGTCTGCAGGAGCCGCTCACCGAGAGCTACAACGTGGCGCCGACCAACGACGTCTACGCCGTCCTCGAGCGCCCGCCGCGCGAGGAGCAGCCGGCCGGTCAGCGCCAGCTCCGCTCCGTACGTTGGGGTCTGGTCCCCTCCTGGGCGAAGGATGCCAAGATCGGCAACCGGATGATCAACGCCCGCATGGAGACGGTGGCCGACAAGCCCGCCTATCGCAAGGCCTTCGCCAAGCGCCGCTGCCTGCTCCCGGCCGACGGCTACTTCGAGTGGTACGCCACCGAGGCGCTCGACGCGAAGGGCAAGCCCCGCAAGCAGCCCTACTTCATCACCCCGAAGGACGGCGGGGTGCTGGCGATGGCCGGGCTCTACGAGCTGTGGCCCGACCCGGCCAAGGCGGACGAGGATCCCGACCGGTGGCTGTGGTCGTGCACCGTGATCACCACCGACGCCGAGGACTCCTTGGGACGCATCCACGACCGGATGCCACTGATGGTGGAACGCGACCGTTGGGATCAGTGGCTCGACCCGGCCAGCCCGGGCGACGTGGAGCTCCTGACCCCGGCGGCGCCCGGTCGGCTGGAGGCCTTCCCGGTGTCGACGCTGGTGAGCAACGTACGCAACAACGGCCGCGAGCTCATCGAGCCGCTGCCGCTCGAGGAAGCCTGGGGATGACATGGGTGGAACAACCACGCAGATGATCGACACGCCGTACGGACCGGGGCGGCTGTTCACCCGTCGCGCCCGGCGGCCGCAGGCGACCCTGCTGCTCTCCCACGGTGCGGGCAACGGCATCGACACCCACGACCTGATGGCGCTCAACGACGCGCTGCCGGGGCAGGGGATCACCGTGGTCCGCTTCGAGCAGCCCTGGCGGGTCAAGGGGAAACCCGTGGCCACGCCGCCGAAGTCGCTCGACGCGGCGCTGACCCTGGCCGCCAACTGGATGCGGGTGCGTACGCCGCTGGTGGTCGGAGGCCGCTCCGCCGGCGCCCGATCGGCGGTCCGCACGGCACGAGGCTTCGGCGCCGCCGGGGCGCTGTGCCTGGCCTTCCCGCTGCACCCGGTGAGCAAGCCGCAGATCTCTCGCGCCCACGAGCTGCTGGATGCCAAGGTGCCGACCCTGGTGCTGCAGGGCACGCGTGACAGGTTCGGCAAGCCCGAGGAATTTCCCGAGAGCGTCGAGGTCACCCCGATCCCGGGCGCCAACCACTCGCTCGTCGTCGGCAAGCGCGGCCCGCTCAGTCAGGCCGATGCCGACGCGATCCTGGTCGAGTCCACCCTGGA
>NZ_JBOHDN010000330.1:0-28853 GCF_050699375.1 Nocardioides sp.
GTCCTGACCGATCCTGGTCAGGACGGCAGACCCCACCCACCGACTTCTGAGGAGAACCGAGAGCATGGAAATGACCGACGTCGCCCGCGAACGCCTCGTCGCCGACGCAGTCCGTGCCGGCGAGATCTGGGCGCAGACGGCGCCCGCGGACCGCGCCACAGTCCTGGACGTCGTCGCCGATGCGCTCGACGCAGCCGCCGACACCCTGGTGCCGATTGCCATCGCCGAGACGTACCTGCCCGAGCCGCGGTTGCGGGGGGAGCTGACCAGGGCGACCTTCCAGCTCCGCCTGCTTGCCGAGTCCGCCGCCGCGGGGGAACATCTCGACGTCCGGATCGACCACGCCGACGCCGACTGGCCGATGGGCGCACCCCGCCCGGACCTGCGGCGCACGGCGATGCCGCTGGGACCGGTCATCGTGTTCGCCGCCTCGAACTTCCCGTTCGCGTTCAGCGTCGCCGGTGGCGACACCGCATCCGCCCTAGCGGCGGGGTGTCCGGTGATCATCAAGGCTCACGGCGGGCATCCCGAGCTGTCGATCGCGACCGCCGAGGTCGTCACCGACGCGCTGCGGGAGGCAGGCGCCCCGGACGGACTGTTCGGCCTCGTCGAGGAGGCGTCGGACGCGCGGGCGATCCTGACCCATCCGGAGATCAAGGCCGGTGCCTTCACCGGCTCGATCCCCGCCGGACGTACGTTGTTCGACCTCGCCCAGGCACGACCCGAGCCGATCCCGTTCTACGGCGAGCTCGGCAGCGTGAACCCGGTCTTCGTCACCGAGCGAGCGGCGACGCGGCGAGCCCAGGAGATCGCTGACGGGTTCCTCGCATCGTTCACGCTCGGTGCCGGACAGTTCTGCACCAAGCCCGGCGTGCTCCTCGCGCCGGCCGGCTCCGATCTGGTCGAGAACCTCGGCGCGGCGGCTCTCCCGGCGGCGGCACCGCTTCTCAACGACCGCATCGTGGCCGGTCATCGCAATGTCCTCGACGAGCTCCTCCAGCGGCCTGGTGTGACCGCGCTCGCCGGTGGTGACCGGGAGCCGACCGATCCGCCCGCCCCTAACCTGCTCGCGACCACCACCGACGTACTCCTCGAGGACGTCGATGGCATCCTGACCGAGTGCTTCGGCCCGACGGCGGTCGTGGCGACCTACCGCGACGAGAAACAGCTGGTCGAGGTCGCTCGCGCCCTCGACGGCCAGCTCACCGCGACGGTCGCCGGCGAGGCCGACGATGCGATCGTCCCAGAGCTGGTCTCGACCCTCGCCCGCAAGGCGGGCCGGGTGCTGTGGAACCAGTGGCCGACCGGTGTCTCGGTGACCTACGCCCAGCAGCACGGGGGTCCTTACCCCGCGACCACTGCACCGGGCACCACCTCGGTGGGGACCGCGGCGCTGAGCCGCTTCGTCCGGCCGGTGGCCTGGCAGGGTTTCCCTGACACGCTGCTTCCCGACGAGCTCCGTGACAGCCCGCACCACCCGATCGACCGGCGCATCGACGGCCGGCTCTTCCCAGGAGTGACCGCATGAGAACCACCCGCGTCATCCACGCCGTCGACTCCCACACCGAGGGCATGCCGACCCGCGTCGTCACCGGCGGTGTCGGCGTCTTCCCCGGGAACACGATGGCCGAGCGGCGCGAATGGTTCATCGAGAACAACGACGAGCTGCGTACGTTCCTGATGTGCGAGCCCCGCGGGCACGCATCGATGAGCGGCAGCATCCTGCAGCCGCCGACCCGCCCAGACGCCGACTTCGGGGTGCTCTTCATCGAGGTGAGCGGGCTGCTGCCGATGTGCGGCCACGGCACCATCGGAACGGCGACGGTCCTGGTGGAGACCGGGATGGTGCCGGTCGTCGAACCGGTCACGACGATCCGGCTCGACACCCCGGCGGGCCTGGTGGTGGCCGACGTCGCGGTGGAGGACGGGCATGCCCGGTCGGTGACGATCAGGAACGTCCCGTCGTTCGTGCTGGGTCTGGACCAGAGCGTCGAGGTCCCGGCGTACGGAAGCGTCGGCTACGACATGGCGTTCGGCGGCAACTTCTACGCCGTCGTCGACCTGGAGAAGCTCGGCCTTCCCTTCGAACGGGAGGCCAAGGGCCGGCTGCTCGAGGCCGGGCTGGCGATCATGGACGCGATCAACGAGCAGAACCGTCCGCTCCATCCGGAGCGGCCCGACATCTCGGGCTGTCACCACGTCTATCTCAAGGCACCGGGCTCGACGGCGCAGCACTCGCGGCATGCGATGGCGATCCACCCCGGGTGGTTCGACCGGTCGCCCTGCGGGACCGGCACCAGTGCCCGGATGGCGCAGCTGCACGCGCGCGGTGAGCTCGCCCTCGAGACCGACTTCGTCAACGAGTCCTTCATCGGCACCACCTTCACCGGACGCTTGGTCGAGAAGACCGAGGCCGGCGGCATCGAGGCAGTCGTCCCGACGATCACCGGCCGGGCCTGGGTCACCGGAACGGCCCAGTACATGCTCGACCCCGACGACCCGTTCCCGGCCGGGTTCGAGCTGTGACGATGTCCGGTACGCACCCCGACGTCGTCGTCATCGGCGCCGGAGCCCTCGGAGCCGCGACCGCCTGGTTCGCGACGCGTGCCGGCCTCACGGTCGAGGTCGTCGAGCGCGGCTCGATCGTCAGCGGCACCACCAGTGCCTGCGAGGGAAACCTGCTGGTCTCCGACAAGGAGGCCGGGCCCGAGCTCGATCTCGCCCTGCTCTCGCACCAGGTGTGGCGCGACGACCTCGGCGAGTTCGGCGGCCTGTGGGAGTTCGAGGAGAAGGGCGGCCTGGTGGTCGCCGCCACCCCGGGCGGCATGGACGGGCTGACGGAGCTGACAGAGCGGCAGCGCGCGAGCGGGATCGAGGTGCACGACGTCGCGGCCGACGAGATCCACGGCTATGAGCCTCACCTGACCCCGGAGCTGGCCGGCGCCGCGTTCTACCCTCAGGACTGCCAGGTCCAGCCGATGCTGATGGCCGCCCACCTGCTCCGGCTGGCCCGCGAGCACGGCGCACGCGTACGCACCGGCACCACGGTCACCGGGTTCCTCCGCGACGGCGACCGAGTCACCGGAGTCCGCACCGACCGTGGTGACATCTCCGCCGGACATGTCGTAAACGCCGCCGGCACCTGGGCGGGGGAGATGGCCGCCCTGGCCGGAGTCGAGGTGCCCGTCCTGCCACGCCGCGGCTTCATCCTGGTGACCGAACCGCTGCCGCCGACCGTGTTCCACAAGGTCTACGCCGGTGAGTACGTCGCCAGCACCCAGAGCTCCGACGAAGGACTGCAGACCTCCACCGTCATCGAGGGCACGCGGTCAGGGACCGTGCTGATCGGGTCCTCGCGTGAGCGCGTCGGCTTCGACCGGACCGTCTCTCTGCCGGCGCTGCGCGAGATCGCCGGCAAGGCGCTGGCGCTCTACCCGAGCCTGGCCGCGGTCGCCCTGATGCGTACCTATCTCGGGTTCCGGCCCTACTGTCCCGACCACCTCCCGGTGATCGGCACGGACCCGCGAGCGCCCGGCCTGGCCCACGTCGCGGGACACGAGGGCGCGGGCATCGGGCTCTCGGTGGGAAGCGCCAAGCTGCTGGTCGAGGCGATGACCGGGGCGACGCCCACCATCGACATCACATCGTTCCGACCGGAACGGTTCAGCCTCCAGGAGGTGTCATGACCGAGCAGGTGAACCTCACCTTCGACGGTGTCGCCATCACCGCCGTCGCCGGCCAGAGCGTCGGCGCCGCGCTCACCGACGCCGGGATCCGCTCCTGGCGCAGCACCCGGCGGGGTGACCGGCCGCGCGGCCTGTTCTGTGGCATCGGGGTCTGCTTCGACTGCCTCGTGGCCGTCGACGGGCGCCCGAACCAGCGCGCCTGTCTGGTGCCCGTCCGCGACGGCATGCGCCTCGAGAGCGGCGGACTGCGGGAGGTGAGCACGCGTGGCTAGGTTCGATCTCGCGGTGGTCGGGGCGGGTCCTGCCGGGCTGAGCGCCGCCGTCACCGCCGCCGAGCGCGGCCTGCGGGTCGCGCTGGTCGATGCCGGTACGCAGCCCGGGGGTCAGTTCTGGCGCCATCCCGACGAGCTGCACCCGCGACCGGAGGAGGGCCGTGGCCAGCATCTGTGGTCGCGCTTCACCGACCTGCGGGCCCGGCTGCGTGGACTCGAGGTCGATTCGGGGTCAGCCGGCAGCGTCGAGTTCGTCTCCGGGCACCAGGTCTGGTTCGTCGAGAACCTGGCGGAAGGGTTCGCGCTCCATCTGACCGCGACCCACGGCGAGACCCGGCTCCCGCAGGTCCGTGCGGACGCGTTGGTGCTGTGCCCAGGCGGCTACGACCGGCAGCTGCCGGTCCCTGGTTGGGAGCTTCCCGGCGTGATGGCCGCGGGTGGTGTGCAAGCGCTGCTGAAGGCACACCGGAGCGTGGCCGGGCGGCGTGCGGTCGTCGCCGGCACCGGGCCGTTCCTGCTGCCGGTCGCCGCCGGGCTCGCCGAGGCGGGTGCCGAGGTCGTCGCGGTCTGCGAAGCCGGCTCGCTCTCCGGATGGGCGCGAAGCCCGCTCGGTGCCGCAGCGGTGCCGTCGAAGGCGCTCGAGGCGGTCGAGTACGCCGCGCTGCTCGCGCGCCACCGGATCCCTTACCGGATGCGCACGGTGGTCGCCGCGATCCACGGTGAGACCGAGGTCGGATCGGTCGGTCTCGGGCGGCTGGACCGCGACGGCCGGCTGCGCACCGACGTCAGCCTCCCGGATCTCGACGTCGACCTGGTCGCCTTCGGATGGGGCTTCACCCCGTCCCTGGAGCTGATCACCGCCGTCGGGGCTTCGACCCGGGTGGACGTCGACGAGTCGCTGGTCGCCGAGGTCGACGACTGGCAGCGCACCGATGTCCTCGGCGCGTACGTCGCGGGCGAGGCGACCGGGGTCGGAGGCGCGCTCCTCGCGGTCGCCGAAGGTGAGCTCGCCGCCTTGGCGGCGAGCCGCGACGCCGGACGCCAGGTCTCCGAGCCACAGGTGCGACACCTGCAGCGGCAGATCGCCCGTGGACGCCGGTTCGCGGCCACGATGCATCGCGCCCACCCGGTGCCCACCGGATGGCAGGACTGGCTGCGGCCGGAGACCACCGTCTGCCGATGCGAGGAGACGACGCTCGGTGAGATCTGCGACGCGACGGAGGAGCTCGGCGCCACGGACGCACGGACGGTCAAGCTGCTGGCGCGCCCGGGGATGGGTTGGTGCCAGGGCCGGGTCTGCGGCTTCGCCGCGGCGAAGCTGGCGAAACCGGTCGGCGAGGCGCTGACCTCGTCGGATCTCGCCCCGCTCGCCAAGCGTACGTTCGCGGCGCCGGTGACGCTGGAGACGCTCGCCACCGCGCCGACCGGGACCGACGGTGCCACGTCACATGACAATGACGCCTAAGATCGCACTGTCCGGAATCAGGAGATGACAGTGTCGGTGCACATCACGAATCTGCAGCAGCTCGAGAAGGTCAGCCTGCGCGAGCGAGTCTCGCGCGCGCTCCGCGCGGCGATCGTGTCCGGAGAGCTCGAACCCGGGGACGTCTACTCCGCGCCGGCGCTCGGGGCCAAGTTCGGCGTCTCCGCGACCCCGGTGCGTGAGGCGATGCTCGATCTGGTCCGGGAGAACCTGGTGACGACGGTGCCCAACAAGGGCTACCGCATCACCACCATGGACGAAGCGGACCTGGACGACATCACCGAGCTGAGGATGCTGATCGAGCCTCCGCTGGCTGCCAAGGTCACCGCAGAGCTCCCTGCCGAGGACATGCCGAAGCTGCGGGAGCTGGCGCGCGCGATCGTCGACGGTGCTCTCGCCGGCGACCTGGTGGCCTACACCGACGCCGACCACGCCTTCCATCTCCAGCTGCTGGGCTACGTGGGGAATGCGCGCGTCAGCGCCCTGATCGCCGACCTCCGGTTGCACACCCGGCTCTACGGCCTGGCCTCCCTGGACGGTGGTGAGCTCGAGGAGTCCGCCCGGGAGCACGACCTCATCCTGGACGCGATCGAGGCGAACGACCCCGAAGGGGTCGAACGGCTGATGCGGGCGCACATCAGCCAGACCCGGGGCCGTTGGGCGCGGCCCGAGCGCTCCTGACCCCGACACCGACCACGCCCGACCCCGCCGGTGACAGGCCGCCGCAGACGTACCGTAGCGATGTGGTGCGACGCCGATCACAGTCAGAAGCGGCCGGTGGGTTAGGTTTCTGCGGCGTTTTCCAGATCGAGGAGTCTTGATGTCAGACCTGACCTACCAAATGATCGCGCTGGTGGCCTACCTGGCCGCGATGCTCGGCATCGGCCTCTGGGCCTACCTGCGCACCAGCGACCTCGACGACTACATGCTGGGTGGCCGTGACCTCGGCCCGATGGTGAGTGCGTTGAGTGCCGGCGCCTCGGACATGTCCGGGTGGTTGCTGATGGGCCTGCCCGGTGCGATCTACGCGACCGGCCTGATGGAGGGCTGGATCGCTGTCGGCCTGACCATCGGCGCCTGGCTCAACTGGAAGATCGTGGCCCCGCGGCTGCGGACCTACACTGAGGTCTCGGGCAACTCGATCACCGTGCCCAGCTTCCTGGAGAACCGGCTCAAGGACAGCTCGCGGCTGCTGCGGATGGCCTCCGGGGCCGTCATCCTCGTCTTCTTCACCTTCTACGTGTCCTCGGGCATGGTGGCCGGCGGCATCTTCTTCGAGAGCTCCTTCGACACCGACTTCCACACGGGGATGCTGGTGGTTGCCGCGGTTGTGGTGGCGTACACGCTCTTCGGTGGTTTCCTCGCGGTCTCCTACACCGACTTCGTGCAGGGCACGATCATGCTGCTCGCCCTCGTGCTGGTGCCAGTGGTCGGCGTCTTCGTGACCGGCGGTCCCGGCGAGACCCTGGACAGCATCCGCGCCGTCGACCCGTCGCGGCTGAGCATGGTCGAAGGGGCGACCGCCCTCGGTGTCATCTCGGCCGTCGCCTGGGGGCTGGGCTACTTCGGACAGCCGCACATCATCGTCCGGTTCATGGCGCTGCGTTCGGCGGGCGAGGCCGGTGCGGCACGGCGGATCGGTATCGGCTGGATGCTGCTGAGCCTCTTCGGTGCCGTCGGCACCGCTCTGGTGGGCATCGCCTACTTCCAGCAGAACACCGACGCGACGCTCAGCGACCCGGAGGCGGTCTTCATCGCGCTCGGCCAGATCCTCTTCCACCCGCTGGTCGCGGGCATCATGCTGGCCGCCGTGCTCGCCGCGATCATGAGCACGATCTCCTCGCAGCTTCTGGTGACGTCCTCGGCTCTGGTGGAGGACCTCTACAAGGCGGTCTTCAAGAACGACGCGTCGGATCGTCAGCTGGTCATGTTCGGCAGGCTCGCCGTGCTCGGGATCGCCATCGTGGCGGCCGTGCTGGCCTGGCCGAAGAGCGGCACCGTACTCGACCTGGTCTCCTACGCCTGGGCGGGCTTCGGCGGCTCCTTCGGCCCGATCATCCTGCTGGCTCTGTGGTGGCGGAAGCTCACCGCTGCCGGCGCGCTGGCGGGTCTGGTCACCGGGGCGGTGACGGTCATCGTCTGGGGCAACATCGACGCCCTCAGCTCGCAGATGTACGAGATCGTGCCGGGCTTTGCTCTGAACGCGATCGTCGCGGTGGTGGTCAGCCTGGCGACCTACCGGGAGAACCCGGCCATCGACGCCGAGTTCGACGAGGCCATCCGGATGCTTGACGCCGAGGGCCCTCGGGAGGACCCGGCGCGGGTCTGACCTGGCAGCGCCGACCGAGCCAGGGACCCAGATGGGTCCCTGGCTCGGTCGGGCCGAACAACCGGGCTAGTGTCCCGCGCCGAGAGTCCGTGCCATGAGTCGTGCGATGTGTGCGTGCATCGCAAGGCGGCGTCGCGCCGGCATACCGGGTGTCTTCCGAGCGATGCCAACGCAGCGAGGTGCGTGCGCAGCGTGCGACTTATGGTGCGGAATTGAGGTGCGGGACACTAGCTCGTGACGGCGCCGACCGCAGCAGACTGCACCGTTCGGCGGTACTTGCCGAGCACGCCGCGAGGGTGATTCGGCGGGAGCGGCTCCCAGCCGACCTTCCGCCGCTCCAGCTCCTCGGTCTCCACCCCGACATCGAGAGTGCGGTTGAGGACGTCGAGGATGATGGGGTCGCCGTCGCGTACGAAAGCGATCGGGCCGGCGTCGACGGCCTCTGGGGCGATGTGGCCGACGCAGAGGCCCGTGGTTCCTCCGGAGAACCGGCCGTCGGTGACCAGCAGGACATCCTTCCCGAGACCAGCACCCTTGATTGCTCCCGTGATGGCCAGCATCTCCCGCATGCCCGGGCCGCCCTTCGGGCCCTCGTTGCGAATGACCACGACGTCGCCGGCGACGATGAGGCCCTCCTCGAGGGCGTTCATCGCGGCCCGCTCCCCGTCGAAGACTCGGGCGGTGCCACGGAAGACCGTGTCGTCGAAGCCGGCCGTCTTGACGACAGCCCCCTCCGGTGCGAGCGAGCCCTTCAGGATGGTGAGGCCGCCGGTGCGGTGGATCGGCCGATCGAAGGAGTGGATCACGTCGTCATCGAGCGCGGGCGGGCTCAGCTCGGCGAGATTCTGCGCCATGGTCTTCCCGGTCACCGTGAGGCAGTCGCCGTGGAGCAGCCCCGCGTCCAGGAGCGCCTTCATCACCACCGGGATCCCGCCGATCTTGTCGACGTCGTTCATGACGTACTTGCCGTACGGCTTGAGGTCGGCGAGATGGGGGACCTTCTCTCCGATCCGGGTGAAGTCGTCGAGATCCAGGTCGACCTCGGCCTCGTTGGCGATCGCCAACAGGTGCAGCACGGCGTTCGTGGAACCGCCGAGGGCCATCACGACGGCGATGGCGTTCTCGAAGGCCTCCTTGGTCATGATCTGACGCGCGGTGATGCCCTTCCGCAGCAGCCCGACCACCGCTTCGCCCGAGCGATGGGCGAAGCCGTCGCGGCGTCGGTCGACCGCGGGGGGAGCGGCCGAACCGGGCAACGACATGCCGAGCGCCTCAGCGACGGCGGCCATCGTGTTGGCGGTGTACATACCCCCGCAGGCGCCCTCGCCAGGACAGATCGCCTTCTCGATCCGGGTGACCTCGTCGCGGCTCATCTTCCCCGCGATACAGGCCCCGACCGCTTCGAAGGCGTCGATGATCGTGACGTCGCGGCCGTCGACCTGCCCAGGCATGGTCGAGCCGGCGTAGAGGAAGACCGAGGCGAGATCGAGCCGGGCAGCCGCCATAAGCATGCCGGGCAACGACTTGTCACAGCCCGCGAGCAGTACGGAGCCGTCGAGCCGCTCGGCGCTCATCACGGTCTCGACCGAGTCGGCGATGATCTCGCGCGACACCAGCGAGAAGTGCATGCCCTCGTGGCCCATCGAGATTCCGTCGGAGACGGAGATGGTGCCGAACTCCAGCGGGTAGCCGGCGGCCGCGTGTACGCCGTTCTTCACCGCTTTCGCGAGCCGGTCGAGGGACAGGTTGCAGGGGGTGATCTCGTTCCACGACGATGCGACGCCGATCTGCGGCTTTGCGAAGTCGTCGTCCCCAAGGCCGACGGCCCGCAACATCCCTCGGGCGGCGGTGGCTTCCAGGCCATCGGTGACGGCGCGCGACCGGGGTTTGATGTCAGGGGTGTTGGGACTGGGTGCGTTCACAGGTACGAGGCTATCTGTGACCGGTCGGGCAAGTAAGCGTCTGCTGAACCCGCGCGCGCCTCCAGGACGCTGACGTCCTCCCGCCGCTAACGCCGCCGGCGCCTGCGGTCGAGACGTGGGTCGCCTGCCCGGATCAGGATGTCCTGGATGGTGAAGTTGGCCGCGCCGGAGGCGTGGCATGAGGACTATCGGATCGGACGGGGTGTGCCTCTTACGCCTGCCGCCCGCCGAAGTCCCACATGGTGCGACCGAGTGTGTTGTGCCACCGCCGGAGCAGCACGTCACGATAGGCGCCGGCCTGATAGCCGGGCTCCTCGAAGGCGAAGGCGAAGGCGAAGGCGCGAGCCGCGGCGGCGTCGGGGAGGTCGAGGATGTGCGCGCTTCCGGTCAGTGTCTCGTCGCCGGTGAAGGTCGGGCCCCGGGCGATCATCGTTGCGGCGAACTGGTCCATGTAGGTCCAATGATGCTCCACCATCTGGGTCCGCAGCGGCGTCGATCCCGGGCGGTCGCGGTGATAGCAGAAGAACTCCAAGGGCCGAGACTCGCTGGCCGCCGCTGCGCGCGCAACGTGAATACGTCAGCCTCAGACCCCGCTCGACCGCGGTAGCGTCTGGAGAGTGGAGCCGTTGGTGGACGTGCTCGTGGTGGGTGCCGGTCCGACAGGGTTGGCGCTTGCTGCCGAGCTGCGCGCCTCTGGGGTCAGCTTCCGGATCGTCGACCGTGCGCCGGATGCGGTTCACGAGTCGCGGGCGCTGGCGATCCAGGCCCGGACGCTGGAGGTCCTGGCACCACTGGGCGTGTCGCAGGAGCTGGTGGCGGCTGGTGATCCGGCGACGGTCCTGCTGCTGCATTCGGGCAAGCGCAGCACGCAGGTCAGGCTGTTCGAGGAGGGGCTCGACGAGACCGCGTACCCCTTCCTGTTGTTCCTCTCCCAGGCCGAGACCGAGCGGATCCTCGTGAACCGCCTCGCTGCGCGTGGGATGGAGGTCGAACGGGATATCGAGCTGCTCGACCTGGTCCAGTCCGACCATGAGGTCACGTGCACGGTTCGGGCGCCGCGGGGCGAGGATCGGATCCGGGCCAGGTACGTCGTGGGGTGCGACGGCGCACACAGCGCGGTCCGGCGCAGTGCCGGGATCGGGTTCTCCGGGATGGCGTTCCCGCAGACCTTCGTGATCGCGGATCTCGAGGCGGACGGCCTGCAGGCGGGACGTATTCATGCCTACCTGAGCGACGCGGGGATGATGTTCTTCTTCCCGCTGGGCTCGCCGGCGACGTGGCGGCTCCTGACCATGGTCCCTCAGGCAGACCGGGCCGCCGAGCCCACGCTGGAATCGGTGCAGGCCATCGTCGGGCGGTACACCCAGGATCCTGTGGTGCTGCATGACCCGGTCTGGCTGACCAGCTTCTCCGTCCACAGCCGACGCGCCGACCAGTTCCACAAGGGTCGTGTCCTGTTGGCCGGCGACGCCGCCCACATCCACAGCCCCGCCGGTGCGCAGGGCATGAACACCGGCATCCAGGACGCCGTCAACCTCGGCTGGAAGCTCGCCCTGGTGTCTCGAGGGTCGGCCACAGCGGACCTGTTGGCCAGCTATGAGCGCGAGCGGATCCCGGTCGCGGACGCGGTTCTGAGGATGACCAACAGGGCCTTCCGCGTGGCGACGTCCAGCGACCCGGTCGTGCGCTACCTGCGTCCTCGGGTCCCTGCAGTCGTCGTGCCGGTCGTGGCGCGGGTGGGGACGCTCCGCAGGGCCGGGTTCCGGACCATCTCCCAGCTGAGCATCCGCTACCGGCGTAGTCCGCTGTCGGTCGAGGGGCGCCCTCGACTGCGTCGTGGCCCGCGTGCCGGCGACCGGTTGCCCGATGGTCCGGTAACCGTGGACGGAACCCGGAGCACGCTCCACGGCCGGCTGTCGCCGACGCAGTTCGCGCTACTGCTGTGTGGGCCGGCCGACAGCTGGACCGACCACGATCCGGGGGTTGAATGGCCCCAGGTCCAGTGCGTACGACTCAGCGCCAGTGCAAGGCCCGGCGTATCGGCCGACCCGACCGGCCTGGCATTGGGCCGCCTCGGCCTGGGCGAGGACGATGTGGCGCACTACCTGGTCCGGCCCGACGGATACGTCGGCTACCGCGCCGGCGGCACCGACCTCGACGGTCTCCGCAGATATCTCGAATCGTTGTTCGATGCGTAGCTGTATGCGTCGATTGGGAAGGCTGTCGAATGGGAAGGCTCGGACCCATCGAAGATGGGTAAGGTCCGGCCGGTGACGTCTTTGATCGACTCGGTTGTGTCCCGGCTCCTGCAGACACGCGCGGTGGTGCGCGCGCCGATCTGGCTCTACCGACATCGCGCGGGGTGGCTCCTCGGTCAGCGGATGCTGATGCTCGAGCACGTCGGAAGGCGCTCGGGGGCTCCCCGGTATGTGTGCCTCGAGGTCGTCGAGCGCCCGAGCACGGACGAGATCGTCGTGGTCAGCGGCTTCGGAACCAGGGCGCAGTGGTATCAGAACCTGCGGGCCGAGCCTGCCTGTCGGGTCAGCATCGGTGCCCGCACCAACGTCTCGGCGCGGGCTCGGTTCCTCTCGGAAGAGGAGTCCGCCGCGGCTCTCGGCCGCTATCAGGTGGCGCATCCGAAAGCGTGGCAGCGCCTGCGTGGCGCGATCGAGACTGCCGTCGGCCACGAGGTCGAGGGACTGCCGATGGTGGCGCTGACGCTCGAGTGACTCGAGCGACTCGAGCGAGCTGCGGACGGAGACGGTCAGGCACAGAGCAGCAGGGCCGTCCCGCAGATCAGCTCGACCCCGAAGTAGAACCAGATCGGGTAGAACCCCACGACCGTGTCGAACAGGCGTGAGACCAGCCGGCCGACCGCCATCCCGATCAGGGCCAGGCCGACGGTCAGCACAGCACCGGCGCGGATGTCGCCCAGGTCGAGGGCGGCGACCCCAAGCACGGCGGCCATCGCGATGCCGAACCCGCCATAGACCGCGCGGACCTCCGAGCGGGACTCGGGACTCTGGGCCGAGAGACGAAACGGAGCGACCAGTGCGGCCGGGCTGGCCAGGGCGTACGTCCCCATGGCGAGGAAGAAGACGCCGACCGCGGCGATGGTCAAGGTGGCCATGGTGCTCCTCATGAGATGTGGTGTCGACCATCGAACCATGACGCGGGCGTCGACAACGCGGCCGGTTCAGGGGCAGAAGTGGCCTTCGCCACACGGGTTGCGCGTGCGCGGACTACGCTGGTCCGACAACTTCACATACGCCGATCGAACTGCAGCGGGAGAGTCTTCGCCCATCCCGGGCTAAGCGCCGAAGGAGCAAACCTCCCCAGAATCTCTCAGGCCCCGTTACCGCTGTGGTGAGGCGACCTCTGGAAAGCCAGGGTCCGGATGGATCCTGCACCCACGGTGCAAGCCGCCCTCACCGGGCGGTGAAGCTCTCAGGTACCCATGACAGAGCGGGGAGGTCACCCCATCCTCGGGTGCCGCTCCGGCGGCACCCTCCAGCAGGGAGCCTCCCGTCCATGACATCACTCGAGACATCCATCGCTCCGCCTCGCCAAGCACCCCAGGCAGGCGCCGTGTCGCTGAGCGCCTTCGACCTGTACTCGATCGGGATCGGACCGTCCTCCTCGCACACCGTGGGACCGATGCGCGCTGCGAAGACCTTCATCGACGGCCTCGTCGAGGACGGACAGCTGGACGCCGTCACGCGGGTGAAGGCCGAGCTGTTCGGTTCGCTGGGTGCGACCGGCCACGGTCACGGCTCGGCGGGCGCGGTCCTGCTCGGACTCGAAGGAGCCGAGCCGGCCACGGTCGACACCCGGGAATCGCCCAGGCGCACAGCGGCGATCCGGGAGGCCGGCGAGCTGTTGCTCGCAGGGGTGCGACCGGTCCGCTTCCGGCCCGACGCCGACCTGGTGATGCATCGACGCAAAAGCCTGCCCGCGCACCCCAACGGCATGGTGTTCACCGCCTTCGACGGCTCCGGGGACGTACGCCGGCAGCGGACGTACTACTCCGTCGGTGGTGGCTTCGTGGTCGATGAGCAGGCCGCCGGCCCCGATCGAGTGGTCCCCGACCGTACGCCGCTCCCGTTCCCGTTCACGACCGGTGCCGAGCTGCTCAGCACCTGCTCGCGAGAGCGGCTCCGGGTCTCCGACCTCATGCTGGCCAACGAGCTCACCTGGCGCAGCCGAGAAGAGGTGTACGCCGGCCTGCTGGAGATCTGGCGGGTGATGTCGGACTGCGTGCAGGCCGGCTGCGACCGGGACCCCGTGACCGACGGTGTGCTCCCCGGCGGCCTGCGCGTGCCACGACGTGCGCCCCTTCTATACCGCGACCTCGCTTCCGGTTCCCGTAGCCAGGAGCCGCTGCGCGTCATGGACTGGATCAACCTGTTCGCGCTGGCGGTCAACGAGGAGAACGCCTCGGGCGGCAGGGTCGTCACCGCCCCCACGAACGGCGCGGCCGGCATCGTCCCCGCCGTCCTGCACTACTGGGTGCGGTTCGTGGCACCGGAGGCAGGACTGGACGAGGCCGCGATCGAGGATGGGATCGTCCGGTTCCTGCTCACCGCGGCCGCCGTCGGCATCCTGTGCAAGACGAACGCGTCGATCTCGGGCGCGGAGGTCGGCTGCCAGGGCGAGGTCGGCTCTGCCTGCGCGATGGCCGCAGCCGGCCTCTGCGAGGTGCTCGGCGGCACCCCGGAGCAGGTGGAGAACGCGGCCGAGGTCGGCATCGAGCACAACCTCGGGCTCACCTGCGACCCGGTGGGTGGGCTCGTACAGATCCCATGCATCGAGCGCAACGCCATCGCCAGCGTGAAGGCGATCAACGCCGCTCGGCTCGCCATCAACGGCGACGGCTCCCACAAGGTCAGCCTGGACAAGGCACTGAAGACGATGCGAGACACCGGCAAGGACATGCACGCCCGATACAAGGAGACCTCTCGTGGCGGCCTCGCGGTGAACGTCATCGAGTGCTGAGGTCTGCGAGGCGCGCCGGCTCAGGGCGCGTCAGTCGGGTCTCGAAACCCCGTCGGCGTCGTCCGAGCCGGTCAGCAGCGACTCGATGTACTCCTCGGTCGGCCCGAAGTCCGGGTCCGGGTGCACCTCGACGTACGTCGCCGGCCCGGTGAGGTCGAGGACGGCCACCTGGTTGGCGCCGGGACGCCACAGCGGAGCGGGCGCGTAGAGCCGTCGCTGGGGTCCGCGGCTCCACAACCTGCCGAGCAGAGTGCCGTTCAGCCAGATGAACCGGTCGCCTTCGCCGGGGACGGCGAGCCAGCCGTCGGCGGGCGCGCCGACCTCGATGACGGCACGGGCGACCCCGTCGATGTCGTGAGTGCTCCAGCGGTCGAGGGGTGCGAGGTGGTGCTCCCAGCCGTGGACGAGGCGCCGGTCGACCTGGACGCCGCCGAGGATCCCCTTGTGCTCGCCGAGCAGCGGGCCGTAGTTGACCCGGCCCAGCGCCTCGACGACCAGGGTCAGCTCGGCGACCCTGCCCAGGCCGGGAAGCGTCAGCACGGCAGCTTCGGCGTCGTCGCGCTCGAGCGTGCCCAGCGCGCGCCCGTCGAGGAAGACGTACGCCCGGTCGTGCAGACCGCGCACGCTGAGATGGACGTCGTGGCTGGGGAGGGTGACCGAGGAGCGGTACGTCACCAGGCCGGTGTCGACGCCGAGCTCCTCGAAGCTCAGTGGTCCAGCCGCGCGGGTCGCGGGTCGGCGGGTCACCAGCGACAGCAGGTCGGCACCGGGCGTGAGCGGGGCGGAAGACCGCGGGAGACGTGCAGGGGTGGCCGGCAGGGCGGGCAGCTCGTCTACCGTGCGCCCGGTGGCCAGCGCCAGGATGTCGCGGTAGAGCCGGAACTTCTCCGAGACCCGGCCGTCCTCGCCGACGGGGGCGTCGGAGTCGTAGCTGGTGACGGTGGGTTGGATCCGGCGGCCGTCGTGGTTGGCGCCCGCCCAGAGCCCGAAGTTGGTGCCGCCGTGCGCCATGTAGACGCTGACAGAGCCACCGAGGTCGACGATCTCGCGCAGCGTCGCGGCGGCGCTCTCGGGGGAGCGTACGTGGTGGTTCTCGCCCCAGTGGTCGAACCAGCCGTTCCAGAACTCGGCGCACAGGAAGGGCTCGCCGGGCCGTCTCGACCGCAGCATCGCCTGAGCCTCCTCGGCGCGACTTCCGAAGGTCGCCGCGGCGAGCGTGCCCTCGACCATGCCGGCGTCGAGCATGACCTCGGTCGGGCCGTCGGCGGTGTAGAGCAGCTCGGTGACGCCGCGGTCGAGGAGCCCCTGCCGGAGCCAGGCCAGGTGAGCGGCGTCGTCGCCGTAGGACCCGTACTCGTTCTCCACCTGCACGGCCACGACCGGCCCGCCGTGACCGGCCTGGAGCGGGACGAGGTGGGGGAGCAGGACGTCGAACCAGCGCGAGAGCGCATCCTGGTAGACCGGGTCGCTGCTGCGCGGTGCCCGGGTGCGGGCGGTCAACCACGACGGCAGCCCGCCGTTGGTCCACTCGGCGCAGATGTACGGCCCGGGGCGCACGATCACGTCGAGTCCGAGGTCACCCGCGATCGTGATGAAGCGGGCCAGGTCGCGCGGTCCGGTGAAGTCCGGGGACCCCTCGTCCGGCTCGTGGAAGTTCCAGGCGACGTAGGTGTCGACGGTGTTGAACCCGGTGGCGGCGACCCGCCGCAGCCGGTCCTCCCACTGGTCGGGGTGGATGCGGAAGTAATGGACGGACCCGGACAGGATTCGGTGGCGGACGCCGTGCTTCGAGAACTCGCCGTCATGCCAGCTGAGAACGGGGGAACGGCGGGGTGCCTTCGCTGCAGTCACGTGGACAAGCGTAAGTGCAAGGCCTGACGACTTTTGCGCAAAACCTAGCCGATTCGAGCAAAACTCTGCATGATGGGCATTCCTCGTCAGACCCACCCCTCTTGGGAGTCACGATGTCGAAGCGTTCCCCCGCAGCCCTCCTCGCGTCCGTGACGGCATTCGCCGGCGTGGTCGCCATCGCGCCCGAAAGCCATGCCGCCCCCGCGGCCGTGTTCACGTTGTCCTCACCGATGCTGAGCGTGCAGGTGGCCGAGGACTTCCCGGCCGTGCTCGGCTACCGGCACAGAGCCGGCGGTGAGATCGGTGGCGCCGCGATCCCGCCCACCTCCGTACGGATCGACGGCGCCGCACACGCGGCGACAGTGACGGGGGAGCAGGTCGACGCCGACACGGCGACCTACCGGCTGACCTTCGCCGACCTGCCCGGCGTCGAGCTGGGCGCGAAGCTCGAGGTGGCCGGCGACGTCGTCACCTTCGCGGTCACCGAGGTGACCGACACCGACGAGCACCGGGTCGGCACGCTCGACATCCCCGGGCACGATCTGCTCTCGGTCAGCTCGGACCAGGCCGGCGCGACCGTGAACACGGCGGTGGTGAGCGCGGACCGCACCACCGACGGGGACACCCACACCGAGGTCACCGCGGACCTGGCCACGACCGAGAAACCGGTCGGATCTGCGTACGCCATCGTCGACACCGACCAGCTGGCCGCGGCCATCGAGACCAACTCGGTCTATGACCAGAGCGGCGGCGACTCGACCAAGGAGCGTGGCCGGATCTGGCGCAGCGTGAGCGCCACCGACAGTGGCCGCCGGGTCGGTCTGTGGAGCGGCCAGTGGACCTACCGCGCGACCGGCTCGCCCTACACCGAGGAGCTTCCGTGGGCGAAGGTCACCATCACCCCCGACGCCAACGGTGACGAGGCCGTCGACTGGCAGGACGGCGCGATCGCGCTGCGCGACATCCAGCGGCCGATGAACGGCGCGGAGGAGACGCCCGAGCGGGTGGTCACCCACATCCCGTTCAACTTCGCCAGCCAGGCGACCCATCCGTTCCTGCGTACGTTGGACGACGTCAAGCGGGTCTCGCTGGCCACCGACGGGCTGGGCCAGCTGGCGGTGCTGAAGGGCTACGGCTCCGAGGGCCACGACTCCGCGCACCCCGACTACGGCGGCAACTACAACACCCGCGCCGGCGGGCTCGACGACCTCAACACGCTTGCCCGTGAGGGCGAGAAGTGGGGCGCCGACTTCGGGGTCCATGTCAACGCGACCGAGGCCTATCCCGAGGCCAAGACCTTCGACGAGACGCTCGTCGAGGAGGACAAGCCCGGCTGGGACTGGATCGACCAGTCCTACTACATCGACCAGCGCACCGACCTCGCGACCAAGAACATCGTGGACCGCTTCGCCCAGCTGCGCCGCGAGGCGCACGAGAACCTCGACTTCCTCTACATCGACGTCTACTACTCCTTCGGCTGGCTGCAGGAGCGGCTCGCCCAGGAGCTGCGCGGGCAGGGCTGGAACATCGGCACCGAGTGGTCCTACCACTTCGAGGAGGATGCGCTCTGGTCCCACTGGGCCAACGACGAGTCCTACGGCGGGGCCACCAACAAGGGCCTGAACAGCCAGATGATCCGGTTCGTACGCAACGGGCAGAAGGACACCTGGAACCCGGACAAGCTGCTCGGGCACACCGAGATCGTCGAGTTCGAGGGGTGGACCGGCGAGAACGACATCAATGCCTTCTACGACAACATCTGGCGGACGAACCTGCCGACGAAGTATCTGCAGAAGAACCCGATCCTGCGCTGGGGCCGCGACGAGATCGTCCAGGACGGCGGCGTACGCGTGGTCAACTCAGGCGAGACCGAGAAGACCCGCAAGATCTACCAGGACGACGACCTCGTGCTCGACGGCGACGCCTACCTCCTCCCGTGGCAGGGCCGGGCCGGCACCGAGCAGGACGAGGCGAAGCTCTACCACTACAACACCGACGGCGGCCGGACCACCTGGACGCTGACCGACGCGTGGAGCAGCTCCGGAAGGCTCAACGTCTACGAGCTCACCGAGCAGGGCCGGGTCGAGGCGGGCAGCGTGCCTGTCCGCGGTGGCAAGGTCACCCTCGAGGCGAAGGCCGGGACGGCGTACGTCCTGACCAAGGCTCCCGGCAGCTCACTCGACGCGCGGTGGGGTCAGGGCAGCCACATCGTCGACCCCGGCTTCAACGCCGGCAACCTCGAGGCGTGGCACCCGAGCGGGCCGGCCACGACCGGGCGCACCTCGACCGGGCAGCAGGTCGCCGTCCTGGACGGTGGCGAGAAAGCCACGATCAGCCAGCGCCTCCACGGTCTGAAGAGCGGACGCAACGCGCTGGGGGTCTGGGTGGAGGTCGAGCCCGGCCACAGCCGCGCCACCTCGGTCTCCGTCACCTCGGGCGGGAAGACCTACACCAACCGGGTCGAGCGCTCGACCGCGAAGAACCTGGTTGCCGCCGACGAGCTGCACAGCACCTACTTCCAGCGGGTCGAGGTGCCCTTCGACGCCGGCCGTGACGGCACGGCCACCGTCAAGATCTCCGCAGAGGCAGGCTCCGGCCGGGTCCGGCTCGATGACGTACGTGTCGTCGCGGTCGACCGCGACCTGCCGGCCGCGTCCAAGGCGAAGGTCATCGTCGAGGAGGACTTCGAGGAGGTCGTCCAGGGCTGGTCCCCGTTCGTCAAGGGCACCTCGGGCGGCGTCACCGACCCGCGTACCCATCTGGCCGAGCGGCACGAGCCGTATACCCAGAGCGGCTGGAACGGCAAGGTCACCGATGACGTGATCAGCGGCGACTGGTCGCTCAAGTCGCACGCGGAGAACGGCGGCCTCGTCTACCGGACGGTCCCGCAGACCGTACGTTTCGAGCCCGGCCACCGCTACCGGGTCTCCTTCGACCATCAGACGGCGAGGGCCGACGACTACGAGTGGGTGACCGGCTATGACTCGGTCGCGAGCGGTGAGCCGCGCTCGGTCGAGGTAGGTGCTCGCCCGATCGGCAAGCAGGTCGAGACGACCCGGTTCAGCGAGGAGCTCGTGGCCGGCGGCTGCGGCGACTACTGGGTCGGTCTGCGGACCGTCGACGAGAACGGCGCGAACGGAGACATCAGCATCGACGACTTCACCGTCGAGGACCTCGGTCCTGCCGGCGACCTGCCGGCCTGCGCGACCCTCGCCGTCGATGCCGGTGAGGAGAAGCTGCTGCCGGGCGCGGCCGGCGAGGTCACCACCACGCTCACCAGCGACGAGGCCTCGGAGACCGGCGCCGGGAAGGTCGATCTCGAGGTGCCGGAGGGCTGGACGGCCGAGGCCACCACCCCGGCCGCCTTCGACTCGCTCGCTCCCGGGAAGAGCCACTCGGTGACCTGGAAGGTCACGCCTCCGGCAGATGCGGCCGAGTCGAGCTATCAGCTCGTCGGCTCCGCGACGTACGACGTCGGTGGCGAGACGCGCACGGTGACCCGCTCGGCCACGGTGCAGACCGCGCCGCCCCCGCCGACCGCGGACACCTATGCCAGCGACCTCGGTTGGATCTCG
Source organism: Nocardioides sp. (assembly GCF_050699375.1). GTDB lineage: Bacteria > Actinomycetota > Actinomycetes > Propionibacteriales > Nocardioidaceae > Nocardioides. Next base: position 20,114 of record NZ_JBOHDN010000330.1, read on the forward strand.
GCCACCAACGGCTGGGGGCCGGTGGAGCGCGACACCAGCGTGGGGGAGAACGGCGCCGGTGACGGTGGGCCGATCACGCTCGCCGGCAAGGTCTACGCCAAGGGGCTGGGAGCGCATGCGGTCTCGAAGGTTCGCTACTACCTGGCCGGCAACTGCACCGCCTTCAGCGCCGACGTCGGGGTCGACGACGTACAGACCTCGCGGGGCTCGGTGAGGTTCTCCGTCGTCGCGGACGGTCGGACCGTCAGCGAGACCGGCACCCTGGGGCCGGCCAGCGCCACCGAGTCGATCACGGCCGACATCACCGGCGCCGAGTATGTCGATCTGGTGGCCGGCGATGCCGGTGACGGGAACGGCAACGACCACGCCGACTGGGCCGACGCGACCTTCCAGTGCGGCGCCTGAGCGGTCTGAGCCGCCGGATCTGCGTAGGCTGTCCGGGACCCAGGAAGGGAGCCCATGAGGCAACAGCGACTCAACCAGCTGCTCGAGCTGATCAGCGAGCACGGGCACGTCTCGATCGCGGAGGTGGAGAGTACGCTCGGTGTCTCGGCGGCGACCGCCCGCCGCGACATCGGGCACCTCGCCGACCAGCGGCTGGTCACCCGGACACATGGCGGCGCGACGGCACTCGGCTCGGCGTACGAGCTGCCTCTGCAGTACAAGATCGGCCGCCAGGCCGACGCGAAGCGTGCGATCGCGACAGCGGTCGCCGACCTGCTCGTGCCGGGCGAGACGGTGGCGCTCAACGGCGGGACGACCACCAGCGAGGTGGCGCGCGCGATCGGGCGCCATCCTGACCTGGCCGAGGACGAGAGCATCACCGTGGTCACCAACGCGCTCAACATCGCCTACGAGCTCTCGATCCGGCCCAACGTCAACATCGTGGTGACCGGCGGGGCCGCGCGGACCCAGTCCTACGAGCTGGTCGGCCCGTTGAGCGAGGGAGTGCTGTCGAAGATCCACATCGACACCGCGATCCTCGGCGTCGACGGCATCAGTGTTCGTGCCGGCCTCACCACGATCCACCCGGCCGAGGCCAAGATCAGCGCCGACCTCATCGCGGCGGCGCAGCGCACCATCGTCGTCGCCGACAGCACGAAGCTCGAGCATCCCACCTTCGCGCGCATCCACGACCTCGCCAGCATCTCCATGCTCGTCACCGACCGGGCGGTGCCCGAGCCGCTTGCGACCGCACTGGCTGACGCTGGGACGGAGGTCGTGGTTGCCACTGACTGATTTTGATCATTTGACGGGTGTTATTGACAAAAACGCGCAAAGCGATAGATGATTCGGGTCCAGCCCGGCAACACATCGGAGGGTGACCCGACGCCATGACCACATCCACACCGACGACGCATCTCGCATCCGAGACGGCGACGCAGCCGGCCGACTGGATGGCCGCCAGGAGCACCGCCGAACGATCGGGCGATGCACTGCCGAAGGCGGGGGAGAGGGTCGCGGTCATCGGCTGCGGCACCTCGCTCTACATGGCGCAGGCCTACGCCGCGCTCCGCGAGGAGCAGGGTCAGGGCATCACCGACGCCTGGACGCCGACCGAGGCCCGGATCGACCGGGGCTATGACCGGCTGCTCGCGATCAGCCGGTCCGGGACCACGACCGAGATCGTCGAGCTGCTCGCTCAGGTCCGCGGCCGGATTCCGGCGACGGTGATCTCGTCCTCTCCCGGGACTCCGGCTCTCGAGCTCGCTGAGCCGATCCTCATGGCCGAGGTCGACGAGAAGTCTGTGGTCCAGACCCGCTTCGCGACCACCTCCCTGGCCATGTTGCGCTGGCACCTCGGTGAGGACCTGAGCCTGGCCGCCAAGCAGGCCCGGCAGATCATCGACGCCGGGGAGGGCTCGTTCGGTGCGGCGTCGACCGCCGAGCAGGTCACCTTCGTCGGCCGAGGCTGGACCAACGGAGTGGCGCAGGAGGCGGCCCTCAAGCTCCGGGAGTCCGCGCAGCTGTGGACCGAGTCCTACCCGATGATGGAGTACCGGCACGGTCCGGTCTCGATCAGCGCCCCCGGCCGGGTCGTGTGGGCCTTCGGCGATCTGGTGCCGGGCTTCGCCGAGGACGTCGCGGCCACGGGCGCCGACCTGGTGCACCACGAGGTCGACCCGCTCGCCGAGCTGGTGCGCGTGCACCTGCTCTGCGGGACGCGTGCCCGTCTGGCCGGGCTCGACCCCGACGCGCCGCGCGGCCTCACGCGCTCCATCATCCTGAACCCGGCTGCCGACCGTCCCGAGTGAAGCGATGAGCGAGTCTCCCAGGCCGCGCGAGCCAGTCGCGGAGCGGGCTCTCGCCCTCGCCTTCGACGTCGGCGGCACCTCGGTGCGTGGAGCCGTGGTCGGTGCCGACGACGTCGTGGTGGCCGAGTCACGGGTGGCGACCCGGACCGGTCCGGCCGTGCTCGACGACATCGCACAGCTGGGCGAGGACCTGCTCGCCGGCCTGGGCCGGGAGGCGCAGGTTGCCGGGGTCGGGGTCGCCTTCCCCGGGCTCGTCGACACCCGGTCCGGAATCTCCCGCAGGGCGGTCAACCTCGGTCTCGTCGACACCCCGGTGGCAGCCCCGCTCGCCGAGCGGCTGGGTCTGCCGGTCTCGGTGGTGCACGACACGGTCGCCGCCGCGGGCGCGATCTGGGCGGATGCCGGCTCACCGGCCTCCGCACTCGTCGCAGTGCTCGGGACTGGCGTTGCTGCGGTGACGTACGTCGAGGGGAGGGCGATCGTCGGTGCCTCCGGTCAGGCCGGCGAGCTCGGACACCTGGTGGTGGACCCGGCCGGGCCGCCATGCACCTGCGGGCTGCGTGGCTGCGTGGAGACGCGCGCGGGCGCCCGCGGCATGCTGGAGAGGTATGCGTCGCTGGGCGGCGACCCCACGATCACCGGCGTCGCCGAGCTGGTCGAGCAGGCTGCGTACGACCGGCTCGCTGCCCAGGTCTGGTCCGAGGCGATCACGGCGCTCGCGGACGGCTTCCTGGCTGTCGGGGCCCTGCTCGCGCCCGGCGAGATCATCCTGGGCGGCGGTGTCGCCGAAGCCGGCGAAGACCTGCTCGACCCGCTACGCGCCCGGATGCGCGAGCGCGCCGGCGTGACGGCGGTGCCACCCGTGCGCCTCTCCGCCCTGGGCGGTCGAGCCGGCCTCGTCGGCGCCGCCCGGCTCGCGCTGGCTGCGGTGAGACCGGCTTCGACGAGGATGGGCCCGTGATCCTCACCGTCACGCTGAACCCGGCGATCGACGTCACCTACCGGCTGCCTCGGCTGACCGTGGGCGAGGTCCACCGGGTCGCCGAGGTCACCAGCCGACTCGGCGGAAAGGGCGTCAACGTCGCCAGGGTGCTGCACCAGCTGGGTGAGCCCGCGCATGCCGTCGGCCTGGCCGACGACGACTTCGGCGAAGCCCTCGGGCGAGAGCTGCCGGCGACCTTCCTGCCCGAGCTCGACGAGGTACGCCGCACCGTGGTCGTCGTCGCCGAGTCGACGACCTCGCTGTGGGAACCGGGCCGGCATGCGGCGCCCGGCGCCGACCAGAGGCTGCTCGACCTTCTCGCCGACCGGATCGCCGACGCGACCGCGCTCACCGTCTCCGGAAGCCTGGCTCCCGGCGTGCCCACCGACCTTCCGGCGCGGATCGCGCGGCTCGCGGCAGCCGCCGGCGTCCCGGTGCTCCTCGATCTGGACGACGCCGCGCTCGCGGCGGCGGTCGGAACCGGCGCGGTCCTGACTCCCAACGAGGAGGAGGCCGCGCGCCTGCTCGGGGGCACCCCCGACGACCCCGTCGTTGCGGTCACCGAGCTCGCCGTCCGCAACGGCGGCCCGGTCGTGCTCACCCGCGGCCACCATGGGTTGGTCGCGTACGCCGACGGTGTCTGCTGGGAGGCGTCCGCACCCGCTGGGGTCAGCGGGAACCCGACCGGCGCCGGGGACGCGGCCGCCGCCGGGCTCGCCCGCGGCATCGCCAGGGGCAGGCCGTGGCCGGAGACGCTTCGCGACGCTGCCGCGCTGGGCGCCGCGGCGGTGGTCGCGCCGGTGGCCGGCGAGATCGACCCCGATGCCTACGCGTCGTTCCTGGACGGCGTCAGCGTCAGGCGGCTCGACCACTCGCTCGACCACTCGCTCGACCACTCGAGCGTGCAGCGTAATCCGCCTCCGGCCTCTCGTCCCAAGGAGATCTGACGTGCCCCTGGCATCGATGTCGCTGCTGCTCGGCAATGCCCATGAAACCGGACGCGGGCTGGGCGCCATGAACGTCATCCAGCTCGAGCTGGCCGAGGCGATCGTCGCCGGCGCCGAGCAGGCCGGCCGTCCGGTGGTGCTGCAGATCTCCGAGAACACCGTCGACTACCGCGGTGCGGTGGCGCCCCTGTTGCGGGCGAGCATCGCGATCGCCGAGCGCGCCACGGTGCCGGTCTGCGTACACCTCGACCACGCGACCCGCGTCGAGCTCGTCGAGGAGGCCGTCGAGCTGGGGTGTCCTTCGGTGATGTTCGACGCCTCGAAGCTCGACTACGACTCGAACGTGGCCGCCACCGCCAAGGTCGCGGCCTGGTGCCACGAGCGCGGCGCCTCCGTCGAGTCCGAGCTGGGCGAGGTGGGCGGCAAGGACGGTGTGCACGCACCAGGGGTTCGCACCCAGCCGGCAGAGGCGGCCGCCTACGTCGAGGCCACGGGCGTCGACGCGCTCGCGGTCGCGGTCGGATCCTCGCACGCGATGACGACGCGTACGGCCAGCCTGGACAACGAGCTCATCGCCCGGCTCGCCGACGCCGTCGACGTGCCGCTCGTGCTGCACGGCTCCTCCGGGGTTCCCGACGAGGGCATCGTCGCGGCCATCGCCGCCGGGATGACCAAGGTCAACATCGCCACCCACCTCAACGCGACCTTCACCCGCGCCGTCCGCGCGGCGATCGCGGACGAGGGGAAGGTCGACCCGCGCAAGTACCTCGGCGCCGGCCGCGATGCGGTGGCCGGTGAGGCCGCCCGTCTGCTCGCGCTGATCGGCGGACCGAGGGTGGACCGCGCAGTGTGACCTGCGTTACAGTCGCCTCCAACTTGCGATTGATTCTGACTCTTTAGGGCGTGAGGCGATCATGTTCAATCACTCCATTCGACGGTTGTTGGTCCCGGGGGTGGCTCTGGCCGCCGCACTGGTCGCGCTCAGCCCGGTCAGCTCCGTGGCTGCCGAGGCGAGCGAGCTCGGCGACGTCACCGGCTTCGAGCGCGACGGCGACAGCTACACCTTCTTGTCCGGCGAGGCCGCGCTGCGCGTGACCTTCGAGGACGCCGACATGGTGCGCGTACGTCTGGCCCCGAACGGCGAGTTCACCGATCCCGCCAACGACGACCCCACCGAGCCGGGCGCTCCCGACGCCGACATCGTCGTCAAGCGCGACTACCCCGGCGGGCGGTCGGAGGTGAAGGAGACCGGCGCGGCGTACGTCATCAGCACCGACGAGGCCGTGCTCACCGTGACCAAGCAGCCGATCACCCTGCGCCTGACCGATCCGGACGGGAAGGTGCTGATGGCGGAGGCCTCGCCGCTGACCTGGGACGAGAAGAGCACCGCACAGCACCTGGAACGCGGCGACCAGGAGCAGTTCTTCGGTGGCGGCATGCAGAACGGCCGGTTCAGCCACCGGGGCGAGACGATCAAGATCTCGCGCGACTTCAACTGGAACGACGGCGGCAACCCGAACGCGGTGCCCTTCTACGTCTCCTCCCGCGGCTATGGGGTGCTGCGCAACACGTTCGCGGCGGGCAGCTACGACTTCGGTGCGCCGACCACGACCACCCATGACGAGCAGCGCTTCGACGCCTACTACTTCGTCGGTGACGCCAAGGGTGTCATCGACTCCTACACGGAGCTGACCGGCCGCCCGGTCGCGGTCCCGATGTACGCCCTCGAGGTCGGCGACGCCGACTGCTACCTCCACAACGCCAACCGTGGCGAGCGCGAGACCCTGCGCGACTCGACCGCGATCGCCGAGGGCTACGCGGAGCACGACATGCCGCTGGGCTGGATGCTGGTCAACGACGGCTACGGCTGCGGCTACGAGGACCTGGCCGAGACCGGCGACATGCTGAAGGACCACGGCGCCGAGCTGGGCCTGTGGACCGAGGACGACCTGACCGAGCAGGAGACCGAGGTCAAGGCGGGCGTACGCGTCCGCAAGACCGACGTCGCCTGGGTCGGCCCGGGCTACCGCTTCGCGCTGGATGCCTGCGAGCAGGCCCGCGACGGCATCGAGGACAACAGCGCCGACCGCTCGACCGTCCTTACGGTCGAGGGCTGGGCAGGCACTCAGCGCTGTGCCGCGGTGTGGAGCGGCGACCAGTCCGGAAGCTGGGACTACATCCGCTGGCAGATCCCGACGTACGCCGGCTCCACCATGTCCGGCCAGCACCTCGCCACCGGCGACGTGGACGGCATCTTCGGCGGCAGCGCCGAGACGTACGTCCGCGACATGCAGTGGAAGATGTTCCTGCCGATGACCTACCTGATGAGCGGGTGGGCGGCCTCCGACAAGCAGCCGTGGCGCTACGGCGAGCCGTACACCTCGATCAACCGGAAGTACCTGAGCCTGCACGAGCGGCTGCTTCCCTACTTCTACACGCACACGATGCGGGCCAACCGCGACGGCGTGGGAGCGGTCAAGCCGCTCTACCTCAACTATCCCGAGGACCCGAAGACCTGGGGTGACGAGGTCAAGTACGAGTTCCTCGCCGGCGACGACTTCCTGGTCGCGCCGGTCTACGAGGACTCCACGACCCGCGATGGCATCTATCTGCCCGAAGGCACCTGGGTCGACTACTGGAGCGGCCGGGTCCACCAGGGACCCACGACGATCGACGGCTACAAGGCTCCGCTGGACACGCTGCCGCTCTTCGTACGTGCCGGTGCGGTCGTGCCGCAGTTCCCCGAGGGCACGCTCGACTGGCAGCAGGGCAAGAAGTCGGGCCGCCTCGATCTGGACATCTACCCGCAGGGATCCTCGTCGTTCGTGAACTACGAGGACGACGGGCGCAGCCAGGCGCACGCCTCGGGCGAGTCCGCCACCCAGGAGTTCAAGGTCGACGCCCCCGAGCAGGGTCGCGGCCGGGTCGTGGTGCGGCTGGGCTCTGTGGACGGCTCGTACGTCGGCAAGCCGGCCTCGCGAGAGTACGGCCTCAGCGTGCACGCCGATGCCGAACCGGGCAGCGTGGAGCTGGCCGGCAAGGAGCTGCCGCAGAAGGCCTCGAAGGAGGCGCTGGAAGGGGCAGCGACCGGATGGTTCCACGACTCCGCGACGGGCATCACGCAGGTGAAGACCGGGAAGCTGTCCACCTCCGCCGGGGCCGTGGTCGCGCTGAACGGGTCCTCGGCGGTCGGTGGTGGCCACCCGGCCGACCGCAACGTGAGCCTCGACGCCGCGACCTCCGCGATCGCGGTCGCCGGTGAGGCCTCGGAGGTCAGCGCCACCTTCACCAACGACACCGGCTCCCGCGTCCAGCTCGAGTCGATCACGGCCAAAGCCCCCGAAGGCTGGGACGTACGCCCGGGTGATTCGGTGTCGGGGTCCCTCGCGTCCGGTGCGTCGCGCACCGCGAAGTTCAGCGTCACGCCGCCGGTGGATGCCGAACCCGGCCGGGTGAAGATCGAGGTGAGTGCGACCTACGAGACCCACGACCGGGCGTACTCAGTGACCGACTCGGCGACCACCACGCTCGCCCATCCGGACCTGTCCTCGGCGTTCGACAACGTGGGTGTCACCGAGGCCGAGGATCCCGGACCGGGCGACATCGACGGCGGCGGCAGCAGCTTCCTCGCCGACAAGCTCGCCGCAGAGGGTGTCACTCCCGGGGCGACGGTGAGCGCGAACGGCTTCGACTTCACCTGGCCGGACTCGGAGCCGGGCACTCCGGACAACGTGGCCTCCGGCGGCGAGACCATCCGGATCTCTGGTCAGGGCAACGCGTTGGCCTTCCTGGGGACCGGCACCAGCCTCTCGGCCGCCGAGAAGGCGACCGTGCACTACACCGACGGCACCTCCGGCACCGGGACGCTCGGCTTCCCCAACTGGTGCTGCGCGGCGACCGACAGCTATGGCGCCAAGGTCGCTGTCACCACGCTCGGGAAGAACACCCCGGACGGACCGGCCCACCCGACGGTCTCCTACCGCCTGTTCACCAAGACCCTGCGCACCGACCCCGCAAAGGAGATCGCCGCGGTCACGCTGCCCTCCAACGCCGCCGTGCACGTGTTCGCGATGACGGTCGGTGACGAGGAGATCGTCCCGCCGGCCCTGGCGGACGGTCAGTACTCGCTCGGCAACGCCGCCTCAGGTCTCGCGCTGGATGCGGCCGGCGAGACCAACAACGGTCAGCTGACCACGGCGGCCGTGGGCGCGGCGGCGTCGCAGAAGTGGGTGGTGACCCGGAACGAGGACGACGGCAGCTACCAGCTCAAGAACGCCGGCACGGGTATGTGCGCCGACGTCGCCTACAGCTCGAAGACGAGCGGCGACCCGGTCGTGGAATACACCTGCACCGGCACGCCCAACCAACGCTGGGTGATCGCCACCGACGGTGCCGCGGTGAAGATCTCGGCCAAGCACAGCGGCCTCAGCCTTGCGGCCGATGCCGACGGGCTGGTCGTGCAGCAGACCGACACCGCGGCCGAGTCTCAGCGCTGGCGGGCCACCCCGAACTAGGTCAGCCGTGCGCGGTTGACCCTGGGGAGGCCTGTCCGAACG
>NZ_JBOHDN010000331.1:0-10330 GCF_050699375.1 Nocardioides sp.
GTCCCAAGCGGGTGAGACAGACGCGCCGACTCAAGCCGAAATCCTGGGACGTTCGCGCCGGGTCGAGGCCGGATTCTGGGACATTTGCGCCGACTCGGCAGGATCAGGAGATTCGATGAGCACCGAACAGACATTTCGTACGCCGCTGACCGAGCTGACGGGGGTGCAGCACCCGATCGTGCAGACCGGGATGGGGTGGGTCGCGGGACCGCGGCTGGTCTCCGCGACCGCCGACGCGGGCGCGCTCGGCATCCTGGCGTCCGCGACGATGACGCTCGACGAGCTCGAGAAGGCGATCGTCGAGGTCAAGGGCCGCACCGACAAGCCGTTCGGGGTCAACCTGCGAGCCGACGCCTCCGACGCACCCGACCGGTGCCGCCTGCTGATCGACCACGGCGTCAAGGTCGCGAGCTTCGCGCTGGCCCCCAAACCCGAGCTGATCAGCAAGCTCAAGGAGCACGACATCGTCGTGATGCCCTCGATCGGCGCGGCCAAGCACGCCAAGAAGGTCGCGAGCTGGGGCGCCGACATGGTGATGATCCAGGGCGGCGAGGGCGGCGGCCACACGGGCGCGGTCCCCACCACCCTGCTCCTCCCGAGCGTTCTGGACGCGGTCGACATCCCCGTCGTCGCCGCAGGCGGTTTCTTCGACGGACGCGGCCTGGCCGCGGCGATGGCCTACGGCGCCGCCGGCATCGGCATGGGCACCAGGTTCCTGCTGACCGCCGACTCGGCGGTCCCCGAAGATGTCCGACAGCGCTACCTGACATTCGGCCTCGACGGCACCGTGGTGACGACGAAGGCCGACGGCATGCCGCATCGCCTGCTCCGCACCGAGTTCATCGACACGCTGGAGAAGGAGGGCATCTCAGCCAAGCTGCTCCGCACCCTCAAGCGCACCCGGCAGTTCAAGGAGATGTCCGGCCTCCCCTGGCGGACCCTGATCCAGGACGGCCGCACGATGGTCCACGGCGGCGACCGCACCTGGGCCGAGGTCGTCCTCGCCGCCAACACCCCGATGCTCCTGCGCGCCGGTCTGGTCGAGGGCGACACGAACGCCGGCATGCTCTCGAGCGGCCAGGTCGTAGGCCTGCTCGACGACCTCCCCACCTGCGAGGAGCTCGTCGACCGCGTCGTCGCCCAAGCCTCCGACCGCCTCAAATACCTGGACGCGGCCCGCGCCTGAGCATCAGGTTGGACCCATGCCCATCGAGGTTCGCCCCGCAACGGTGTTCGAAGACGTACGCACTCTCGTCGGACCCAAACGCCCCGAGTCCAGCGTGTGCTGGTGCCTGAGCTACCGGATCCCGTCCAAGCTCAACCTCGAGCTGCAGGGTCCGGCGCGAGGCGAGCACGTCCGCGACCTGCTCGGATCCGGACCGCTCGGGGTGCTTGCCTACGACGACGAGGAGCCCGTCGGATGGGCCGCGATCGCACCTCGCGCGGACACCTCGTTCGCCCGGAACCGCAAGATCCCGCACATCGACGACCTGCCCGTCTGGTCACTCTGGTGCGTCCGCGTCCGTCCCGGCCACCGCCGCCAGGGCATCTCCCACACGCTCATCAGCGGCGCGGTCGACTTCGCGCGCGACCGGGGCGCACCGGCGGTCGAGGCCTATCCGCTCGACAACAAGGGCGCCAAGGTCGACCTGACGATGGCGTACGCCGGCCTCCGGAAGAACTTCGAGGCCGCGGGCTTCACGCACGCCGCCGACACCGCCTCGGTCCTCGCCGGCCATCCCCGCGTCCTGATGCGTCGCGACCTGCGATAACGCTCCGGTTGACCACAATCGCTACAGTGACAGGGTGAACACCGAGACGAAGCGCGTACGCATCGCGCTCGTCGCGCTCTTCACCCTGATGCTCCCGGCGCTGATGAGCGTCGACCCCGAGCACGCTCTGCTCACCATCGCCGTCTCGACCGCGCTCGCCGCGGTCGCCGTAGGAGCGCTCCAGAACGTCGGCGCGTTCTCCCTGGTCAGGTCACATTCGACGGTCTCTCGAGACGTCTCCGACGGCCCACACCATCTCGCTGCACGGGTCATCGACCCGGTGTGCTCCCCGCGCCGCCCACGCGCGCCTGAGCAGGTCTGACCGCTCGCCCACCGGCGAGCCCGTCAGCCCTACCCACTCACCTCAGGAGCACACCCATGTCCATTCTCGATCCGTTGTCGCACGCGCTCGCGGCGGTCCTCGCCGGAGCCCACCACATCCTGAACTTCGCCGGAGGCAACGTCAGCTGGCTGCTGGCCATCGCCGCCGTCGTCATCCTGGTCAGGCTCGCCCTCCTCCCCCTGACGATCCGCGGCGTACGCCACTCCCATGCCTCCGCTCGCGCTCGTCCGCAGATGCAGGCACTGACGAAGAAGTACGCCAAGCAGAACGCGTCCGGCAGTCCGAGCCAGGCCGACATGATGGCGATGATGGCCGAGCGCAAGAAGATCAACGAGGAACACGGCGTACCCCGGTTCGCGATGCTCGCCGCCTTCGCCCAGCTGCCGATCTTCCTGGCCCTCTACCACCTGCTCTCCGACGTCAGCCGCGACACCGCGGTCGGCGCGATGAGCGACACCCTGGTCGCCTCGCTCGGGGCGGCGACCTTCCTGGGCACACCGCTCACCGGGCGCGGCTACCTCTCCGGCGACACGACGCATCTGGTGATCACCCTCGGTCTGGCCGCGACCGCCGCGCTGGTCAGCTACCTCAGCCAGCGGCTGTGGGTCCTGCCCAACATGGTGCGCGCCGACATGCCCGAGTCGATGATCCGCATCCAGGAGCTGATGCCGGTCATCTCCGCCGCCGGCATGCTCATCGCCGGCAGCAGCGTGCCGCTGGCCCTGCTCGTCTACTGGGTGATCAGTGGGCTGTGGACCGCCGGTCAGGCCGCTGTCATCCACCGCTGGTTCCCGACCCCGGGCTCCCCCGCCGCTGAGCGCCGGAGCCCGCAGGTCCAGCCCGCCTGACCCTCCGAGAAGCAAGGTTGTGAAGCTCAGAGTGGCCTATAGACCACTCTGAGCTTCACAACCTCGAGATCAGAGCCGCTCGATGATGGTGACGTTGGCCTGGCCGCCGCCCTCGCACATCACTTGGAGGCCGTAGCGACCTCCGGTGCGCTCGAGCTCGTTGAGCAGCGTCGTCATCAGCCGCGCACCGGTGGCGCCGATGGGGTGGCCCAGGGCGATGCCGCCGCCGTTGACGTTGACGCGCTCGTGGGGGGCACCGGTCTCCTTCATCCACGCCAGGACGACCGAGGCGAACGCCTCGTTGCACTCGAACAGGTCGATGTCGTCGATCGCGAGTCCCGTCCTGGCAAGCGCATGACGAGTGGCCTCGATCGGGCCGGTGAGCATCCAGACCGGGTCGTCACCGCGCACCGAGAGATGATGGATCCGGGCGCGTGGGGTCAGTCCATGGCTGCGTACGCCCTGTTCGGATGCCACGAGCAGGGCCGCGGACGCGTCGCAGATCTGAGAGGCGACGGCCGCGGTGATCCGCCCGCCGGGCGCGAGCGGGTCCAACGATGCCATCTTCTCCAGCGAGGTCTCGCGCGGGCACTGGTCCGTGTCGAAATCACCGACGGCCACGATCTCGCGGTCGAACCGGCCCTCGGCGATCGCGGTCCTGGCACGCTGGTGGGAAGCGAGCGCGTAGGCCTCCATCTCCTCCCGCGTGATGCCCCACTTCTCCGCGATCATCTCGGCGGAGCGGAACTGGGAGACCTCCTGGTCGCCGTAGCGCTTCACCCAGCCGGGCGACTCGGCGAACGGGGTAGTGAACCCGTACTGCTGACCCACCAGCATCGCCGCGGAGATCGGGATCACCGACATGTTCTGGAGGCCACCGGCGACGACCAGGTCCTGGGTGCCGGACATGACGCCTTGGGCGGCGAAGTGGACCGCTTGCTGCGAGGAGCCGCACTGCCGGTCGATGGTGACACCGGGTACGTGATCGGGCAGCCCGGCCACCAGCCACGCCGTCCGTGCGACGTCGCCCGCCTGCCCGCCGATGGTGTCGCAGCAGCCCATGATCACATCGTCGACAGCTCCGGGATCGATCCCGGTGCGGTCGACGAGCGCGGCCAGCGAGTGCGCTCCCAGATCAGCCGGATGGAGGGCAGCGAGCGCACCTCCGCGCTTCCCGACGGGGGTCCGAACCGCGTCGATGATGAATGCCTCATTCACGAGTTGCTCCTTCGATCGAAAGCACTTTCCCGCCATGGCGGGAAAGTGGACGGCTCTGACGGACTGGGGCGCCGCATTTTCCCGCCATGGCGGGAAAATGGTCCCCGCGGGCCAGCTCAGGCATGTTGGCTGCTCACCGAGACGACCTCGCCGGTCATGTAGGACGAGTAGTCCGAGGCGAGGAAGACCATGACGTTGGCGACCTCCCAGGGCTCGGCGGCGCGACCGAACGCCTCGCGGCCCTTGAGCTCGACGAGCAGCTCGGGGCTCGTCACCTTCTCGAGGAAGGGGTGCATCGCCAAGGACGGCGAGACGGCGTTGACGCGGATCCCGTGCGGCGCGAGGTCGGCGGCGGCGGAGCGGGTCAGTGCCATCACCCCGGCCTTGGCCGCGGCGTAGTGCGCCTGACCTTCCTGGGCCCGCCAACCGATCACGGAGGCGTTGTTGACGATGACTCCGCGCTTCCCGGCGGCCACGAACCGCTGCCCGACCGCCCGGACGCACCGGAACGTCCCGGTCAGGGTGATGTCGAGAACGCGAGACCACTGCTCGTCGGTCATCTCCAGCACCGACGCGGTGCCGCCGAGGCCGGCATTGTTGATCAGGACGTCGACCCCGCCGTACGCATCGGCCGCGTCCAGCAGCGCATCGACCTGGTCCTGCTGCGTGACATCGCAGGTCACGGCCGTGATCCGGTCCTCCCCGAACTCCTCGGCGAGCGCGTCGCGGGACTCCTTGAGCCGCCGCTCGTGGGTGTCGGAGACGACGACCGCCTTGGCACCTTCCTCGAGCACCTTGCGCACGACCGCGGCCCCGATCCCCGCGCCGGCGGCTGCCGTCACGACGACGACCAGGCCTTCCAGGAGCGAATGGCCGGGGACGTACGCAGGGGTTGGCTGTTCGGGCTTCATGCACGGGCCTCTCGTGGCAGGCCGAGCACACGCTCGGCGATGATGTTCCGTTGGATCTCGTCCGAACCGCCGTAGATCGTGTCGGCGCGGGAGAAGAGGTAGAGCGACTGCAGCCGGTCGAGCGCATAACCCTCGCCGGTGGTCAGCCCGGCGAGCCCGACGACGTCCATCGCCAGCTCGCCGAGGTCGCGGTGCCAGCGCGCCCACAGCAGCTTGGAGACGCTCGCCTCGGGGCCCGAAGACCCGGAGTCGTACGCAGAGAGGGTCCGCAGCGCGTGCAGCCGGAGCACCTCCAGCCCGACATGGGCCCGGCTCAGTCGCAGTGCGATGTCCGGCTCATCGATGACACCGGAAGCCCGAGCGGCCTCCTCGACCGTCTCGAGCTCGCGCGCGAAACCGACCTGCTGGCCGATCGTGGAGACGCCGCGCTCGAACCCGAGGGTCGCCATCGCGATCTTCCAGCCGTCGCCGGGCTCACCGACCACCAGGTCCGCCGAGGTCACGGCGCCGTCGAAGAAGACCTCGTTGAACTCCGAGGTCCCGGTCAGCTGCTGGATCGGCCGCACCTCGACGCCGGGCTGCGACATCGGCACCAGCAGATAGGACAGCCCATGGTGGCGCGAGGATCCCGGCTCGGTCCGGCACACCACGAAGCACCAGTCGGACAGGTGCGCATTCGACGTCCATACCTTCTGTCCGTCGACGACCCACGTGTCTCCGTCGAGCCGGGCCCGGGTGCGCACCCCGGCCAGGTCGGAGCCGGCGCCTGGCTCGGAGTAGCCCTGGCACCACAGCTCCTGCGCCGCGACGATCCCCGGCAGGAACCGCGCCTGCTGGCCCTTGGTGCCGTGGGCGATCAGCGTGGGCCCGAGGAGCTCCTCGCCCAGGTGGTTCACCCGCGTCGGCGCGTCCGCCCGGGCGTACTCCTCATGGAAGATCACCTGCTGGAACAGCGGCAGGCCACGCCCGCCGTGCTCCTCGGGCCAGCCCAGACACGTCCACCCGTGTGAAGCCAGATAGCGGTTCCACGCCAGCCGTCCCTCGTACGACTCGTGGTCGCGGCCGTTCCCGCCGGTGCCGCGCAGCGCCGCCCACTCCCCGGAGAGATGGTCGGCCAGCCATTCGCGCACCTCGGCCCTGAAGGCCTCGTCCTCGGCTGAGTAGGTCAGATCCACGCCGCCACCGTACCAAACCAAGCATTTGTTTGGTAGCGTCTGCCGCATGACCGCCACTCCATCCGAGACCAGTGTCGTGACGTACGAGACCCACGGACCCGTCGCGGTGGTGCGGCTCAACCGCCCCGACTATCGCAACGCCCAGAACTCGAAGGTGACCTACGCGCTCGACGAGGCGTTCACCCGCGCCACCAACGACGACGAGATCAAGGTGATCGTCCTCGGCGGCAACGGCAAGCACTTCTGCGCCGGCCACGACATCGGCACCCCGGGCCGAGACGTCGACGAGAGCTTCGAGCGCAAGGCCGTGATGTGGTGGGACCACGTCGGCAAGGAGGGCGTCGACTCGCGCCTCGCGCGCGAGTCAGAGGTCTATCTGGGCATGTGCCGTCGCTGGCGCGAGCTGCCGAAGCCGACGATCGCGATGGTCCAGGGCGCCTGCATCGCCGGCGGTCTGATGCTGGCCTGGTCCTGCGACTTCATCGTCGCCTCCGACGACGCCTTCTTCTCCGACCCGGTGGTCAAGATGGGCATCCCCGGGGTCGAGTACTTCGCCCACCCCTGGGTCACCAACCCCCGCGCCGCCAAGGAGATGCTCTTCACCGGCGGCCGCTTCTCCGCCGAGCAGGCCGAGCGCTGGGGCATGGTCAACCATGTCGTACGCCGCGACGACCTCGAGTCCGAGACGCTCGCCCTCGCGGGGCGGATCGCCGAGATGCCGCGCCTGGGGCTCGCGCTGGCCAAGAAGGCCGTCAACCAGGCCGAGGACCTGATGGGGATGCGGGCCGGGATGGACTCGGTCTTCGGTCTCCACCACGCCGCCCACGCCCACAACGCCGAGGTCGGCAAGGACTCGCTCGCGGGGATGAACGCGAGGTCGATGAAGTGACGACGACCTTGGAGTTCACCGCGGCGGAGGAGGCGTTCCGCCTCGAGGCACGCGACTGGCTCGCCGCCAACAACCCCGGCCGGCTGCCGTCGATGGACACCGCCGAGGGGGCCGCGGCCCACCGCGAGTGGGAGCGCACCCTGGCGTCCGGTCGCTGGTCGGTGGTGACCTGGCCCGAGATGTACGGGGGTCGCGACGCATCGCTGACCGAGTGGGTCATCTTCGAGGAGGAGTACTACCTCTGCGGGGCCCCGACAAGGATCAGCCAGAACGGCATCTCGCTACTCGCGCCGATCATCTTCGGCCACGGGACCGAGGCGCAGAAGGAGCGCTACCTGCGCGACATGACCGACGGGACGCTGGTCTGGGCTCAGGCATGGTCCGAGCCGGAGGCCGGATCGGATCTCGCCTCGCTCCGCGCGACCGCGACGCGGGTGGTCTCGACAGGCTCGACCACCGGAGGTTGGAGGCTCAACGGGCAGAAGACCTGGAGCAGCCGGGCACCCTTCGCCGACCGTGGTTTCGGCCTCTTCCGATCGGATCCCGCCGCCGAACGTCATTGCGGCCTGACGTACTTCCTCTTCGACCTCACGGCCGACGGTGTCACCGTCCGGCCGATCGACCAGCTCGACGGTACGCCGGGGTTCGCGGAGATCTTCTTCGACGACGTCTTCGTGCCCGACGAGGACGTGCTCGGTGGGGTCGGTGACGGCTGGAAGGTCGCGATGTCGACCGCCGGCAACGAGCGCGGGCTGTCGCTGCGGTCACCGGGGCGGTTCTGTGCGGCCGCGGAGCGGCTGGTCGAGCTGTATCGCGAGCGTGGGCTCGATGGTGCCGAGGGCGTCGACAGGATCGACCACCTGGGGTCGAAGGTCGTCGACGCGTGGGTCGGTGCCGAGGCCTACCGGCTCTACACCTGGGGCACCGTGACTCATGTCGAGTCCGGCGGCGCGGTCGGGCCCGAGGGCTCGATCAACAAGCTGTGGTGGTCCGATCTCGACCTCTCGCTGCACGAGACCGCGCTGTCGCTTTTGGGCGCAGACGCCGAGCTCGAGGGACCCTGGCTCGACGACTACCTCTTCTCGCTGTCCGGCCCGATCTACGCCGGCACCAACCAGATCCAACGCAACATCGTCGCCGAGCGGGTGCTCGGACTGCCCAAATTTGCGCAGTCGCGAAGTGCGCACCAGGAGGGTCGAACCAGATGAGATTCGGACGTACGCCGGAGCAGCACGCCTTCTCCGAAGCACTCGACGACCTGCTGACCGCTGCCGACGTCCCCTCGGTCGCCCGCGCCTGGACGACCGGTGACCACTCGGTCGGACTGAAGCTGTGGCAGCGTCTCGCCGACCTCGGAGTCACCGGCTTGTTGGTCCCCGACGAGCACGGTGGTCTCGGCGCCAATGCGGTGGATCTGACCGTCGCCTTCGACCGGCTCGGCTACCACGGCGTCCCCGGTCCCTGGATCGAGTCCGTCGCGGTCGGCCCCACCATCGTGGTGTCCGCAGATGCCGACCTGCTCGAGCCTCTGGCCAGCGGGGAGGCGATCGTGTCGGTCGCGCCGCCCCGGGACTGGCCCGGGGGCAACCCCTCCACCTTTGCGGGCGAAATTTTTCGCCCGCAGATGGCCAGGGCACTCGACGCCGACATCGCCGACCCGACCTACTCGCTGAGCGGAGGTGGGTCCACGACTGCCCACCGCGCAGGTCGCGGAGCAGCGCGAAAGTCGGTCGACCCGACGCGACGACTCTTCGACGTCACCGTGGGCGACGAGATCACGGGGATCGACCCCGGTCTCGCACTCGAGCGCGGCACTCTCGCCTGCTCCGCAATGCTCCACGGCGCGGGTCTGCGGCTGCTCGACGACTCGGTCGCCTACGTGAAACAGCGGACCCAGTTCGGTCGTCCGATCGGGGAGTTCCAGGCGGTGAAGCACCTGCTCGCCGACGTACGCGTCGCCCTGGACTTCGCTGCCCCACTGGTGCACAACGCCGCCGTCGAGCTCGACGCGGAGACGCCGACGGCGGCCCGCGCGGTCTCAGCCGCCAAGGTCACGGCCGGCGATGCGGCGTACCTCGCCTCGCGCACCGCGCTGCAGGTCCACGGCGCGATCGGGTACACCCGCGAGTTCGACCTGAGCCTGTGGATCCTGAAGGTTCGCGCGCTCGTCGGCGCCTGGGGCACCCCCGCCGAGCACCGCGCCCGGATCCTCGAATCGCTCGTCTCAGGGGAGGACGCTCGATGAGGTTCGCGCTCACCGAGGAGCAGTCCGACCTGGTCGCGACGGTGCGCACCCTGATCGCCAAGCGCGCGACCTCGATGGATCTGCGCGCCGCGATGGCGACGCCGGAAGGCTACGACACCACTCTGTGGCGGACGCTCACCGAGCAGATCGGGGTGGCGGCGCTGGCGATCCCGGAGGAGTACGACGGGGCCGGCTGCACCTATCTCGAGGCCCACCTCGTGCTTGAGGAGCTCGGCGCCGGTCTCACCCCGTCGCCGCTCCTGGGCGTCCTGCTCGCCACCGAGGCGCTGCTGATCGGCGGCAGCGACGAGGCCAAGCAGCGGCTGCTGCCGCAGATCGCGGCGGGGACGCCGGCGGCGCTGGTGATCGACGAGAACCTCGTCCTGGACGCTCCCGGCGCCGAGATCGTGCTCGCCATCGACGGTGAGAAGCTCCTCGAGGTCGTCGACGCCGAGGTCACTCCGGTCGATGCGCTCGACCAGACCCTCCGCTTCGGCAAGGTGCGCTACGACAGGACGAAGGCGACCTCGATCGGCACCGCCGACCCGAGCAACATCGACGCCGTCGGCGCGACCGCGATGACCGCCCTCCAGGCCGGCGCCGCCGCGCGGGCGCTCGAGATCACCGTCGCGTACCTGAAGGAACGTCACCAGTTCGGCCGCCCGCTCGGCTCGTTCCAGGCGCTGAAGCACCGGTGTGCCGACCTGCTGGTCCAGACCGAGACCGCACGCACGATGTCCTGGGCGGCGGCCTGGTCCGTGGGACAGCCCGACCAGGACGTACGCGCGTCGTTGGCCAAGGCCTGGTGCAGCGACGCGTTTTCGCAGGTCGCAGCCGAGATGATCCAGCTCCACGGCGGCGTGGCGATCACCTGGGAGCACGACGCCCACCTCTACTTCAAGCGCGCCCACGCCACCGCCCAGCTCTTC
>NZ_JBOHDN010000332.1:0-3614 GCF_050699375.1 Nocardioides sp.
AAGGACGCGGTCGTGGTCTTCGACCACGCCTACCACGGGCGTACGAACCTCACGATGGCGATGACGGCGAAGAACATGCCCTACAAGCACGGCTTCGGGCCCTTCGCGGGCGAGGTCTACCGGGCGCCGATGTCCTACCCCTTCCGCGATGCTCCCGAGGTCGACGGCAAGCTGGCCGCGGCACGGGCGATCGCCCAGATCGAGACCCAGGTCGGGGCCGAGAACCTCGCGACCATCGTGATCGAGCCGGTGCAGGGTGAGGGCGGCTTCATCGTCCCCGCGCCCGGGTTCCTCGCCGCGCTCGCCGAGTGGTGCCGGGCCAACGATGTGCTCCTCGT
The DNA here is from genome assembly GCF_050699375.1 of Nocardioides sp. Classification (GTDB taxonomy): domain Bacteria; phylum Actinomycetota; class Actinomycetes; order Propionibacteriales; family Nocardioidaceae; genus Nocardioides. Next base: position 339 of record NZ_JBOHDN010000332.1, read on the forward strand.
CGCCGACGAGGTGCAGTCCGGCTTCGGCCGGACCGGCACCTGGTTCGCCGTCGAGCACGAGGACGTCGTCCCGGACATCGTGGTCAGCGCGAAGGGCATCGCCGGCGGCCTGCCGCTCGCCGCGGTCACCGGCCGCGCCGAGGTGATGGACGCCGTCCACGCCGGTGGTCTGGGCGGCACCTACGGCGGCAACCCGCTCGCCTGCGCCGCCGCGTTGGCCGTCATCGAGACCATCGAGGCCGAGGACCTGCTCACCCGCGCGTGCCAGATCGAGGAGCGCCTCCTGGGCCGGCTCCGCGACCTGCAGACGCGCGACCCGCGGATCGGCGACGTACGCGGCCGGGGCGCGATGATCGCCGCCGAGTTCGTCGACCCGGCGACCGGCAACCCCGACGGGGCGCTCGCCAAGGCGGTCGCGGCGTACGCCCACAGCCAGGGTGTCATCGCCCTGACCTGCGGCACCTGGGGCAACGTCATCCGGTTCCTGCCCCCGCTGAGCATCTCCGACGAGCTGCTCGACGAGGCCCTGGACGTGCTCGCGACCGGGCTGGAGCAGGCGTCATGACCGCCGTCCTGGGAGCGGAGGCGACCGAGACGACCGTCCTCGACGACGCCCGCGCGCAGCTGTCCCAGGCGGTCGAGGTGCTCGGTCTTCCGTCCGAGGTGCACGCGATGCTGGCCGCGCCCCGCCGCGAGGTCAGCGTGAGCATCCCGCTGCGCCGTGACGACGGCTCGGTGGAGGTGCTTCGCGGCTACCGCGTACAGCACAACTACTCCCGCGGCCCCGGCAAGGGCGGCGTACGCTTCGACGCCCGTGTCGACCTCGACGAGGTCCGCGCGCTGGCGATGTGGATGACCTGGAAGTGCGCTCTTCTCGACGTCCCCTACGGCGGCGCCAAGGGCGGCGTACGTGTCGATCCGCGTGGCTACAGCACGGGAGAGCTCGAGCGGATCACCAGGCGCTACACCTCCGAGATCGCACCCCTGATCGGGCCGAACCACGACATCCCTGCCCCCGACGTCGGCACCGACGAGCAGACCATGGCCTGGATGATGGACACCTACTCCGTCGGCCGCGGCCACACCGTCCTCGGCGTGGTGACCGGCAAGCCGATCGCCGTCGGCGGATCCCTCGGGCGCGCCTCCTCGACCTCCCGCGGAGTCGTCGCGGTCGCCGTCGAGGCCCTGCGCCACGTCGGGATCGCTCCCGAGGGAGCCACCGCCGCCGTGCAGGGCTTCGGCAAGGTCGGTCGCGGCGCGGCCCGGTTCCTCGCCCGCGAAGGCGTCCGGGTCGTCGCGGTCAGCGACGTGAACGGCGCCGTGCACCACGCCGACGGCCTCGACGTCGCGGCCCTGGAGGCGTACGTCGACGCGACCGGCAGCGTCGTCGGCTTCCCCGGCAGCACGCCGATCGAGAGCGAGGAGGTCCTCACCGCGTACGTCGACCTGCTCGTCCCGGCAGCCATCGAGGGCGTCATCCACGCCGGCAACGCCACCTCGGTGCGCGCCCGCGTCGTGGTCGAGGGCGCCAACGGTCCGGTGAGCACGGCCGCCGACCAGATGTTGGCCGATAACGGGGTGCTCGTCGTTCCCGACATCCTCGCCAACGCCGGCGGTGTCGTCGTGTCCTACTTCGAGTGGGTCCAGGCCAACCAGTCCTACTGGTGGAGCGAGGCCGAGGTCGACGAGCGCCTCGTCGAGCGGATGACCCGGGCGTGGCACGACGTCCTCGCCTACGCCACCGAGAACCAGCTGTCCCTGCGTCTGGCGGCCACCTGCATGGCCGTCGAGCGCGTCTACCGAGCCCACGAAGTGAGAGGTCTCTACCCGTGACCGACCTGAGCACACGCCCCGAAACCACCTTCGCCGTGGAGAACCCCGCCACCCGCGAGATCGTCGCCGAGGTCGCCGACAGCACGGTCCAGGACGCGACCGCGGCCGTCGACGCGGCCGCCGAGGCGCTGCCCGAGTGGTCGGCGCTGCCGCCCCGGACCCGGGCCGACCTGCTCGGCAGGGTGCGCGACCTGATGCTCCGTGACGCCGACGAGCTCGCCGGCCTGATCGCGCTCGAGAACGGCAAGTCCCTCGCCGACGCGCGCGGTGAGGTCACCTACGCCGCCGAGTTCTTCCGCTGGTACGCCGAGGAGGCCGTCCGTCCGCACGGCGACTTCGGGCCATCGCCGGCAGGCGGCACACGCACGATCGTCACCCACAAGCCGGTGGGCGTGGCCGCGCTGGTCACGCCGTGGAACTTCCCGGCCGCCATGGCGACCCGCAAGATCGCACCGGCCCTCGCGGCGGGTTGCACCGTCGTGCTCAAGCCTGCCGCCGAGACGCCTCTGACCGCGCTCGCGGTCGCCCGGCTGATCTCCGAGGCGGGCATCCCCGACGGCGTCGTGAACGTGGTCCCCGGCCTGGACGCCCCCGGCATCGTCAGCGCCTGGCTCACCGACGAGCGGGTCCGGAAGGTCTCCTTCACCGGCTCCACCGGCGTCGGCCGCGTACTCCTGCGGCAGGCTGCCGACCGGGTCGTGAACACCTCGATGGAGCTCGGCGGGAACGCGCCGTTCGTGGTGACCTCGTCCGCGGACGTCGCCGCGGCGGTGGAAGGCGCGATGGTCGCCAAGTTCCGCAACGGCGGACAGGCGTGCACCGCGGCCAACCGGTTCTACGTCCATGCCGACATCGCGGCCGAGTTCACCGCCCTGCTGGGCGCTCGCGTGGAGGCGCTCGAGGTCGGTCCCGCCGAGACGGGCAGCGACATCGGCCCGCTCATCTCGGCGAAGGCGTACGCCACCGTCACCGGCCTGGTCGACGAGGCGGTGGCGGCGGGAGCCGCGATCGCCCACCGTGCCCAGGTCCCGGCATCGGAGGGCTACTTCTACCCGCCCACCGTCCTGGCCGGCGTACGTCCCGACTCCCCGCTCCTGCGTGAGGAGATCTTCGGCCCGGTGGCTCCGATCGTCGTCTGGAGCGACACCGAGGAGCTGCTGGCCTCGGTCAACGACACCGAGCTCGGGCTCGCGGCGTACGTCTTCGGCGAGCTCGGCGAGGCGATCCACCTGGCCGAGAGGATCGACGCCGGGATGGTCGGGGTCAACCGCGGCCTGGTCTCCGATCCTTCGGCTCCGTTCGGTGGCGTGAAGCAGAGCGGCATCGGGCGGGAGGGGGCGCGGGCCGGGCTGGAGGAGTACCTCGAGACCCAGTATCTGAGCGTGGCCTGGTGACCACTCGGTGATTGGCATGGCGTGGGTCACATCCAGCATGATGTGACCC
>NZ_JBOHDN010000333.1:0-4487 GCF_050699375.1 Nocardioides sp.
CGCCCTCGGACTGGCCCTCGGACTGGCCGCCCTTGGAGCCGAAGGACGAACCCTCGGACTGCTGCTCGCCGCCGCCGAAGCCGCCCTCGGACTGGCCACCCTCGCTCTGGCCCTCGGAGCCGTAGGACGAGCCGCCCTCGCTGGACTGCTCACCGCCACCGAAGCCGCCGTCGCTCTGGCCGCCCTCGGACTGCTGCTGCTCGCCGCCGAAGCCGCCCTCGGACTGGCCGCTCTGGCCCTCGAAGCCGCCCTCGCTCTGGCCACCCTCCTGGCCGTAGTTCTGCTGCTCGTCGCTGTTGCCGTAGTTCTCAGACATGTTCGTCCACGCTTCCGAGTAGTTGTGCTTGGACCGGATCTAGAACATGCGCTGCATGTTCCTCCCCCCGGCGGCCCCTTCGGTGGGGCACGACAATGGAACGCTCTAGACCGTTCCATGTAGCGGCACTCATGGCAACAGGTCCGTAACAGTGTTTCGATAAACGGTAGGTAAAATGTCTTCTTGGTGTAACGACGCCGAAATGCGAGGCGGGGAACAACCCGGTGTGGGTTGCTCCCCGCCTCGCATTCGAGCTGGAGTCGCTGGACTCAGTTGTTGCCGTTGTTGCCGTCCATCTGGTCCGTCTGGTCCTTGGCAGCCTCGACACCTTGGTCGATCTTGTCGCTGAACTTGCCGCCGGTCTTCTCGTCGGCGACCTCGCCGGCCTTGTCCAGACCCTCGCCGACCTTGTCGGCGCCGACCTTGTCGACGGCCTGGCTTGCGAGGTCCTTTGCCTTGTCCAAGAAGCTCATACTTCCCCCTCTGGATCGGTGGCTCCCCGTTTGAGCCAACTTGCGGCCACACTAACCACATGACGTACGAGAGCAACAGGGGGACACGCGAGTCGGATGGGTCGTCTGGGCCATCCGAACTGGGCTCTTCGCCTCTGCCGGGCGCCCCGATCGTGGCTGTCGTCGGCGCCACCGCGGCAGGGAAGACGTCGCTCTCGCTGGAGCTCGCCGAGGCCCTCGGTGGTGAGGTCATCAACACCGACGCGATGCAGGTCTATCGCGGCATGGACATCGGGACGGCGAAGCTGCCGGTCGCTGAACGGAGGGGGATACCTCACCACCTGCTGGACCTCCTCGAGGTCACCGAACCGGCCTCGGTCGCCGAGTTCCAGAGGCTGGCCCGTGGGGTGATCGCGACCCTTCGAGATGCCGACAGGGTGCCGGTGCTGGTCGGTGGCAGCGCCCTCTACACGCGGGCGATCCTGGATCGGTTCGAGTTCCCGGGCACCTCGCCGCAGGTCCGCTCGCGTCTGGAGGGCGAACTCGAAACCGCAGGTGAGAAGGGACTTCACGATCGGCTGCGGGAGCTGGATCCGGTCGCCGCGGAGCGGATCGAGGTCGTCAACGGTCGCCGCGTCGTACGCGCTCTGGAGGTCATCGAGCTGACCGGCAGGCCGTTCAGCGCCACCCTGCCCGAGCAGGTCTACCACGACCCGGCGTCCATCCAGATCGGGGTCGACATCGACCGCGAGACCCTGGACGTACGCATCCGGCAGCGGGTCACGGAGATGTTCGAGGCCGGGTTCGTCGATGAGGTGGCCCGGCTCCTGGAGGCCGGTCTGGCGACATCGCGGACGGCGGCCGCGGCCATCGGCTACAAGGAGGTCGCCGCGTATCTGTCCGGCTCCATGACCCTCCCGGACGCCGTGGAGCGGACGGCAATCAAGACCCGGCAGTTCGCTCGGCGCCAGGATGCTTGGTTCCGCAAGGATTCACGCGTCGTTTGGGTCTCATATGATGACCCGTCTCGTGTCTCGAAGGCTATCGAGGCGGTGCGGGCGATCGCCGGCTGAGCAGGTCGGCTGAGCAAGATCGGTTGGGTTCGTACGTCCTGTTCTGGGTCAGAATGGTGACGTGAGCGAGCCTGGAGAGACGAGCGGGAGCGGCCGCGACCGACTGCGCGAGCTGCTCGACGCCGTGCTCGAGGGCGCAGACGACGGGGTGCCGCGCACGCTGACGCAGATGGCGGGGGATGCGTTCACCTCACCCTTCCACTTCAACCGGCTGCTCTCTCGAGGCGCCGGGGAGCCGCCGGTGGCGATGCGGCGGCGGGTGATGTTGGAGCGCGCCGCCTGGCAGCTGCAGCGCGGTGGCACGGTGACCGACGCTGCCTGGGCCGCCGGGTATGAGTCGGTGGAGGGGTTCTCGCGGGCCTACACCAAGGCCTTCGGGCATCCGCCGAGCACGGCGGCCGTCAGCCACTGGCTGCCGGCGCCGAACGGGATCCACTTCCATCCACCCGAGTCGCTCTGGGTCGACTCCCAGGAGCAGGTGCTCTCCCCGCTGACCGAGCAGCTCGTGATGCACGATCTCGACGACACCACGGCGCTGCTCGGCCTCGCCAAAGGGCTGCCCGCGGAGGTGGTCGCCGGGGTGCGCCTGCCGGGGCACGTGGTGCTGGAGTGGGACGGACCGGAGGAGTCCATCGGTCAGGTCCTGGAGGCCACCGTGTGGTCCAAGGAGTGCTGGGTCGCCTCCATCGAGGGGCTCTCGATGCCGGTCCGGAACCGCTCGGACGATGTGGCGACGCTTGCCGAGCGGCACGAGGCCGTGGGCGCCCGGTGGCTCGCCGTCGTACGCGACATCGAGCGCCGTGGAGCCTGGGAGGACCGGCTCATCGACGCCCTGTGCGAGCCACCCGAGAGCTTCCAGATCGGGTCGGTGATCGCCCACGTCCTGACGTACGCAGCCCATCGTCGCCTGCTGGCGCGAATGATGCTCCGGATGGCCGGTGTCGAGGTGGACAGGGGCGACCCGATCGAGTGGCTGCGTGGTCGTCGGGGCGAGGTGCCGTCGGCCTGAATTGATTCGGCGGCGTGAGCCGGCGCCTCGTACCCTTGGGTCGTGACCCCTACCTGGACTGAGATCAGCACGCTCGAGGAGCTCGTCGACCTGGTCGGCGTCCCGAACGAGCGGGCCGTGGCCAAAGGGCGCCGGGCGCTCGCCGATATCGACCGGGAGTGGCTCGCGGCGACGCCGTTCTGCGTGCTCGCGACCGCGGACCCCTTCGGCAACTGCGATGCCTCCCCGAAGGGAGACCCGGCGGGGTCGCTGGTGCACGTCATCGACGACACCACGATCGCCATCGCCGAGCGGCCGGGCAACAAGCGGGTCGACGGCTATCGCAACGTCCTCGCCAACCCGCACGTCGGGCTCAACTTCCTGATCCCCGGCCGCGGCGACACGCTGCGGATCAACGGCCGAGCACGCCTGGTCTCGGACGCGCCGTTCTTCGACGAGATGGTCGTGAAGGGCAAGCGGCCGATCCTCGCCCTGGTCGTCGAGATCGACGACATCTTCTTCCACTGTGCCAAGGCGTTCCTGCGCTCGGGGCTGTGGGACCCGGAGACCTGGGACCCCGACCACCTCCCCAAGCGTGCCGTCATCGCCAAGCAGGTCGAGAACGACCCGCGCACGCTGGCCGAGATGGAGGACTACTACCGCACCGACACCTACTCGAAGCACCTCTACTGATGACGTACGCCTATCTGAAGGGCCACGGCACGGAGAACGACTTCGTGCTGCTACCGGATCTGGACGGGTCGGTGCACGGCGCGCTCTCGGATCAGGAGATGGCCGAGCGGGTCCAGGCGCTGTGCGACCGCCGGGCGGGCATCGGCGGCGATGGGGTCCTGCGGGTGATCCGCACTGCCGCGTATGCGGGTGCCGATCGTCCGGTGAGCGACGCCGAGTGGTTCATGGACTACCGCAACGCCGACGGGACGCTTGCCGAGATGTGCGGCAACGGCACCCGCGTCTTCGCCGAGTATCTGCGCTCGGCCGGGCTCGCCGGTGACGAGGTCACCTTCGCCACGCGCGCCGGTGACAAGACGTTGCGTTCCACCGATGAGATCTGGACCGCCGATCTCGGCTCCCCGAAGCTGCTCGGGGCTACGCAGGTCAGCGTCGCGCACCACTTCTGGTCTGCCTGCAACGTCGACATGGGCAACCCGCACGCAGCCGCCGAGGTCGAGTCCATCGACCCGCACGGCCCCGTCGGTGACCTCTACGACGCCCCGGTCTTCGACGAGGCGGTCTATCCCCATGGGGTCAACGTCGAGTTCTTCGAACGCGTCGCCGAGCGTCATGTCGCCATGCGGGTCTTCGAGCGCGGCGCCGGTGAGACCCGCTCCTGCGGCACCGGCGCCTGCGCGGTGATGGTCGCGGCCGCCGAGGCCGACGGTCTCGCGGTCGCGCGCGATGCTGATGTGACGTACCGCGTCGACGTACCCGGCGGCATCCTCCAGGTCACCTGGACGTCCGACGACCGCATCCTCCTCGCCGGCCCCGCCGCCCTGGTCGCCGACGGCACCACCTCCCTCTGATCCCTCCCCGCCGAGGCGTCACCCCTGCAGGCCGAGAAGTCACCCCTGCAGGCCGAGGCGTCACCTTTGCAGGCCGAGGCGTCAGTTCTGCAGGCCGAGAAGGCAGCCAGTGAC
>NZ_JBOHDN010000334.1:0-3924 GCF_050699375.1 Nocardioides sp.
GCGCGTTAGAACGCGCCGACTCGGCGGCTTTTGGGGTCAAGATGCGCCGACTCGGCGTTTAAAACGACGAAAGGAAGGGGAGATCTCCCCTTCCACTAATAACTTTATAGCGCATACAGGGGCTTGCCGCAAGGCCCCCGGATTGGGGCAGAATCTCCTCCTCGAACAGGTAAAACGCCTGATCAGACAGGGGATTCAGCAGTGGAAGCATTCGATCTCGCGGGGCGGCACGACGCCAAGGCGGACCCGGCACTGATCGCGGAGGACGAGCGGCACTTCGCCGCCATCAAGCAGAGCCTCGAGGAGCAGGTCGCCGAGCTGCACGAGCGGCTGGACGACGTACGCCGCCGGCCGGGAGGTCACGGCCAGGAGGCGATGGACCGCGACCTGGAGGTGCACCGCATCGGCGGGCAGCTACGGATGCTGCGCCGGTTCAGCCTGGATCTGTGTCTGGGGCGGATCGTCGCCGAGCCCGGCCCCGACGGCCGGAGCCGGACGATCTACATCGGCCGGCTCGGGCTGACCGGCAGCGACGGACAGCGACTGCTGGTGGACTGGCGCTCGCCGGCGGCGGAGCCGTTCTTCGCGGCCACACATGGCGACCCGAGCGGGCTGCTGAGCCGGCGCCGCTACCGCTGGACCAACGGCCGGATCACCGACTACTGGGACGAGGTCTTCACCGCCGACGGACTTCAGGGGCATGCCGCGCTCGATGACCAGTCGGCCTTCATCGCCACGCTCGGCAGCAGCCGCTCCCCGCGGATGCGGGACGTGCTCGGCACCATCCAGGCCGACCAGGACGCCATCGTCCGCGCGTCCTCCCGGGGCGCTCTGGTCGTCGACGGCGGCCCCGGGACGGGCAAGACCGTGGTGGCGCTGCACCGCACGGCGTACCTGCTCTACTCCGACCCTCGCCTGGGCGAGGGCAAGGGCGGGGTGCTGTTCGTCGGACCGCACGAGCCCTATCTCTCCTACGTCGCCGACGTGCTGCCGAGCCTGGGCGAGGAGGGCGTACGCACCGCCACGCTGCGCCGGATGGTGCCCGAGGGCGCGTCGCTCGCGCCCGAGACCGACCTGGAGGTCGCCCGGCTCAAGGCCGACTCCAGGATGGTCGCGGCCATCGAACCCGCGGTCGCGCTCTACGAGAAGCCGCCGTCGAAGCCCACGCTCGTCGAGACTCCGTACGGCGACGCGGTGATCAGCACCAGCGACTGGGCCGAGGCACTCGCCGCCGCGGAGCAGGGCGTGCCGCACAACGACGCCCGCGACCAGGTCTGGGACGCGCTGCTGCGGATCGTGACCGACAAGATCCAGCAGAACGCAGGCGACGACCCCGACCGCGACTACGACGCCGATGTCGACGATTGGGCCGAGGATGCCTGGAACAGCCCGGGCCAGGGGGAGGACGAGTTCGACGCGTACGGGCTCGTCGACGAGGACGCGACCGACGCCCTGCGCGCCTCGGTGGAGACCAACGCCGAACTGCTCGACGTCTTCGGCCAGGTCTGGCCGCGGCTGCGGCCGGCCGACATCGTCGGCGACCTGTGGGAGGTGCCGGCGTTCCTGCGGATGTGCGCGCCCTGGCTCTCCCCCGAGGAGGTGGACCACCTTCAGCGCGAGCGGGTTCTCCAGGCCGGTCAGGCGTGGACCGAGGCCGATCTGCCGCTGCTCGACGCCGCCCACCGCCGGCTCGGCGACCCCGATGCCTCCCGGCGCCGGAGCGCACAGAAGGCAGCCGCGGCCGCCGACCGAAAGGCGAAGGCCGAGGTCGTCTCGGACCTGATCAGCCACGACGACTCGGACATGAAGGTGATGTCGATGCTGCGCGGCCAGGACCTGCGGACCGCGCTCGTCGACGACTCCGTCAGAGAGCCGGACGAGCTCGACCCGTACGCAGGTCCGTTCGCGCACATCGTCGTGGACGAGGCCCAGGAGCTGACCGACGCCGAGTGGCAGATGCTGATCAGCCGCTGCCCCTCGCGCAGCTTCACGATCGTCGGCGACCGGGCGCAGGCGCGGCACGGGTTCACCGAGTCGTGGCAGGAGCGCCTCGAGCGGGTCGGCCTGGACCGGATCGAGATGGCCGGCCTGAGCATCAACTACCGCACGCCCGAGGAGGTCATGGCCGAGGCCGAGCCGGTCATCCGGGCTGCCCTCCCCGACGCCAACGTGCCCACGTCGATCCGCGCCTCGGGGATCCCGGTCGCCCGCGGCGCCGTCACGGATCTCGACGTGATCCTGGACACCTGGCTCGCCGAGAACGAGGAGGGTGTCGCCTGTGTCATCGCCGCCGGCTCATCGGACGCTGAGCAGATTTCCTCGGGCTCCGCTTCGGCCGAAGGCCGCGTACGCCATCTGAGCCCCGTGCACGCCAAGGGGCTCGAGTTCGACCTGGTCGTGCTCATCGACCCCGATGGGTACGGGACGGGGATCGAGGGAGCCGTGGACCGCTACGTCGCGATGACGCGGGCGACCCAGCAGCTGGCCATCCTGACCTGAGTCAGTGCGTCCCTGTGTCAGTGCGTCGTGGCGGGGAGGTTGTCGTCCTCGCCCTTGTGGGGCTTGGGGAGCAGGCCCTCGCCGCGGAGCACGCCGGGCAGCAGCACCAGGAGCGAGATGACCACCGTGAGGATCGCAGGGAGGAGCAGGATCACGAGGAGCAGGCCGGAGGCGGTCATGTCCTCGGCGATCGGCCAGCCGTTGGGCACCTCGGCGCTGGCGGGGCCGGCGGCGGCAACAGAGGCGACGACGGCGGCAGAGGCGGAGGCGCCGAAGATGGCGGCGCGGCGCAGGATCTGGTTGCTCACGGGGCAGATACTAACCGGCGTACCTGTGGTTTCTCATCTCTACCCCTCGTCGCGGCGCCCGCAGCCGATGCCCGGTCGGGGATTGGCCGCAGCCCTTGAGCGGGCTGGATACTGGACCCCATGTCCATCCCCCCGAACCCCCCTCTGCTCTCGGTCTCCTGGTCGAAGCTCGGCGAATGGGTGATCGGCATCCCGCTGCGCATCGTCGGGCTGATCGTCCTCGCGATCGTGCTCCGCTGGATTCTCCATCGGGTGATCGACAAGGTCGTCGTCCGTGCCATGGAGAGCCCCGGTCTGGCCGGCAAGATCCCCAAACGCTTCGACGCCGGCGAGGCCATGACCGCGTCCTCTCGTCGCAGCCAGCGCGCGCAGGCGATCGGCTCACTGTTCAAGAGCGTCATCACAGGTGTCCTGGTCGCGATCTTCGCCACCATGATCCTGGACCAGCTCGGCATCAACATCGCGCCGATCATCGCCTCGGCCGGGATCGTCGGTCTGGCGCTCGGTTTCGGTGCCCAGTCCCTGGTGCGTGACTACCTCTCGGGCATCTTCATGATCATCGAGGACCAGTACGGCGTCGGTGACAGCATCGAGGTCAACAACATCAGCGGCACGGTCGAGGCGGTGACGCTGCGGATCACCCGGTTGCGCTCGCTCGACGGCACGGTCTGGTACATCCCCAACGGCGAGATCCTCACCGTCGGCAACCACAGCCAGAACTGGGCCCGCGCCGTCATCGACGTCGGCGTCGGCTACAACGAGGACCTCAACAAGGTGCAGCGGGTGCTCCGCGAGGTCTCCCACGACCTGTGGGTCGACGAGGAGTTCAAGGGCCAGATCATCGAGGAGCCCGAGGTCACCGGCGTCGAGGCGCTGGCCGCCGACTCGATCACCGTGCGGGTGCTCATCAAGACGCTGCCGCTCAAGCAGTGGGCGATCGCTCGCGAGATGCGCCAGCGGATCAAGGCCCGCCTCGACTACGAGGGCATCGAGATCCCGTTCCCGCAGCGGGTCATCTGGCACCGAGACGACAAGGCTGCCACCGAGGACGAGAAGGCCAACGTCTGACGTACGCCGGCGGTCGAGCTTGTCGAGACCTCGATGGTCTCGACAAGCT
>NZ_JBOHDN010000335.1:0-1569 GCF_050699375.1 Nocardioides sp.
GCGATCATGAGGGGGTACGAGCGAGTACGAATGGCCCTGACTGAGCGTGACTGGAGTCGCTGAGCGGGATCGGCGGTGGGTGATGAACCCGGCGCCGCTGATCGCGTAGACTGGTCTCTGACCTGCACATACGCAGGCTTCGGGGAACGTTCATTTCAGAGCATCAACCGACCATCAACGAGCATGAGTGAGCGTGTAGGCATGGCGAGTGTGCGTGAGAACGGCGAAGACGGTCACGAGAAGACATATTCGGTGCTGTTTCGGCAGAACAAGAAGCAGCGCTCGAAGACCTTCGAGACCCCCGAGGCGGCCGAGGCCTTCAAGAACAGCATCGACCTGGTCGGCGTGGAGCGTGCGCTGAAGTACCTACTCGACGAACAGCCCCAGCAGGCGGGCATGAGCCTGGACGAGCTCGCCGAGAAGTGGCTGGCAGCCAAGAAGGGCGCCGTCACGCCGTACATCCACCACAGCTACGGCCGCGACTACAACAACTGGATCCGGGACCGGCTCGGATTCCGTGAGGCCGCGGGCATCACCGAGAGGGACGTGCAGGACTGGGTCGACTGGATGAAGGTGCACCCCTCTGCGACCGGGGAGCCGCTGTCGGCGAAGTCGATCGGCGACAAGCACACGATCCTCCACCAGATCTTCAAGTGGGGCTCGGCCAGAACCCGCGGCCTCGTCGAGCGCAACCCGTGCAAGGAGACCGAGCTCCCCAAGCGGTCCAAGAAGAAGCCGAAGGGCCTGCGCGTCCCCGAGCTCATGGCCCTGCTCGAGACCGGCGAGCGGATCGGCGATCGGGACACCGCAGACCTCGTGGCATTCCTGGCCGGCACCGGGTGGCGGATCAGCGAGGCGATCGCCCTCACGGCCGCAAGCATCGAGGATGAGGGCGACAAGCTCTACGTCTCCATGGACCGGATCCACCGCCGCATGGTCGGCTTCACCGAGGGCGGTAAGTCAGAGGCGTCCGAGGGGCGCAGGCTGCGCGTCCTTGGTCCGGCGGTCGGCTTCGTGCGGCGACGTATGTTCGACGAGGACGGGAAGCCGAAGAGCCCCGGCGATCTCGTCTTCACATTCCAGGACGGACGGCCTGGCCCGAGCCGAACCAAGCCATGGAACCAGACCTCGTTCCGTGGCCGGCGCTGGAAGCGGCTTGTCGAGGAGGCTGGGCTGGCCGACCGCGGGCCGACCCCGCACTGGCTCCGCCATACGCACGTCGCGATCTGCCACGCCGCTGGCCTGACGCTGGCCGAGATCATGCGACGCGTCGGCCACGACGACATCCAGACCACGATCAACATCTATGGTCGGATGATCGACGAGATGTCAGATGAGTCGGCGCTGAGGCTCGACATGTTGCTGACGCCGCGACCCGCGGGCGAACAGGTCATCGAAGGGACCGTGGTCGTCGAGGTGGCAGCACCCAGGGAGACGCCTAAGCAGCGATAGCAGGTCGCGCCGAGAGCGCCTGCAGAATCTCCAGGAGCGGGACCACGTTGACGCGGTCCCTTCGGATGAAGAGCCAGACGTTGCCGTCGGGCTCGCGTGCGCAGACCCACCAGTGGG
>NZ_JBOHDN010000336.1:0-14628 GCF_050699375.1 Nocardioides sp.
CGGCGGGGCCGGCGTACGTCAGAAGTCGACGTACGCCGGCCCCGAGGGTCGAGCGGAGGACTACTTGTCGTCGTCCGGGTTCACGTCCATGTGCTCGATGTCGCTGAAGTGCGGCGGCTCGTCGTCCTTGTTGAGGAACTTGTTGATGAGCCAGGTGATCGCCCACAGGACGACACCGATCAGCATCAGGCCGCCGGCGATCTCGTAGACGAGCCCGTCGCGGTCGACCCACGGGCCGGCCAGGTAGAGGCACAGCACCGCCGCGAGGTAGGGCAGCCACTTGGGTGCGGTGAAGAACGTCTTGTCCGTCTCCGGGCGCCGGTTGCGCAGCACGATGGCGGCGATGTTGACCACCGCGAAGACGCACAGCAGGAGCAGCGCGGTCGTGCTGCCGAGGTTGGAGACGATGTTGCTGTCCGGGTCGCTGGAGACGTACCAGATCAGCGCGAGGGCGAGGATCGTGGTGAACGCGATCGCGATGTAGGGCGTCCGGCGGCCGGGCAGGACCGCACCCAGCTGCTTCGGCAGCACCCGCTGCCTGGCCATGCCGTAGACGAGCCGGCTCGCCATCAGCATGTTGATCAGCGCCGTGTTGGCGACAGCGAAGACGGCGAGGAACGGGAAGATCTTGTCGATCGGGAAGTCGGGAGCACCCTTGCCGACGACCTCGAGCAACGCCCGGCCCTCGGACTCACGGATGTTCTCGAGCTCTCCCGGGGAGAGCACGCTGACCACCGAGATCGCGACCAGGATGTAGAGCAGCGCGGCCGCGCCCAGGCCCATCAGCATCGTACGCGGGAAGATCCGCTCCGGCTCCTTGGTCTCCTCGACCATGTTGACGGCGTCCTCGAACCCGACCATCGCGAAGAACGCGACGGAGGTGGCGGCCGTGACGGCGAAGACGACCCCCATGTTCTGGTAGTCGTCGAAGGAGACCAGCTCCGCCATGTCCGCCTTGCCCTGAGCGATGACGTAGAACCCGACACCGATCACCATGCACAGCGCGACCATCTCGACCGCGGTCAGGATGATGTTGAACTTCACGCTCTCGCCGACGCCGCGCAGGTTGATCAGTGCGAGCAGGACCATGAAGGCCATCGCGAGCGCGGTGATGACGCCGCTGCTGGGGGCGTCCATCCAGCCGTTGATCTCCAGGCCACCGAAGAAGTTCTGCGCCAGGGTGGTCGCCGATGTCGAGGCGCTGGTGATGCCCGAGCAGGCGACGGCGAAGGCCACGATGAAGGTGAGGAAGTGGATCCCGAACGCCTTGTGCGTATAGAGGGCGGCGCCCGCCGCGCTCGGGTACTTCGTCACCAGCTCGAGGTAGGAGTACGCCGTCATCGTGGCGACGATGAAGGCGAGCAGGAACGGCAGCCAGAGCATGCCGCCGACGTAGCCGGCCATGGTCCCGGTGACGGCGTAGACACCGGCACCGAGGATGTCTCCGACGATGAAGAGCAACAGGAGCCAGGGCCCCATCACTCGTTTCAGCTCAGGGGTCTCATCTTTTGCCAGGGTTGTCATGGTGAGAGTCCTTCCTGGTCAGGATCGAAACATAGTTTCGAAAAGGGATGAAGGGATCCCTATATCAAAGCCCACCGGCGGCGTTAGGTGTACGACAATTCGTAAACACGCCGTAACCGGGGGAAAATTCACCGCTAGGGTCGCTGCCATGACGTTCTCCATCGTTGCAAAGTCGGTCGATCCAGCCACCGGAGAGCCCACCTGGGGTGTGGCGGTCGCCTCGAAGTTCCTGGCCGTCGGATCCGCGGTTCCGGCAGCGGTGGCGGGAGTCGGCGCGATCGCCACGCAAGCGGAGGCGAACGTCGCCTACAAGGGCCTCGCGCTGGCCCATCTCGACGAGGGTGCGACCGCGTCGGTCGCGCTCGAGCGCCTCCTGGAGGAGGACCCGGGCCGCGACCACCGCCAGGTCGGGATCGTCGACGTCGACGGCACCGCGGCCTCCCACACCGGCTCATCCTGCCTCGACTGGGCGGGCTCGCGCACCGGCTCCACCGACGACGGCGGCTACGCCATCCAGGGCAACATCCTCACCGGGCCCGAGGTGGTCGAGGAGATGGAGGCGGCCTGGCTGGCCTCCTCGCCCGAGGCGCCGCTGCAGCGTCGTCTCCTGGCCGCGCTGGCCGCGGGCGACAAGGCGGGCGGCGACAGCCGAGGCCGCCAGAGCGCGGCGATCCTGGTCGTACGCGAGGAGGCCGGCTACGGGGGCAACGACGACATCGCCGCCGATCTCCGTGTCGACGACCACACCGACCCGGTCACCGAGCTGACCCGGCTCCTCGACCTCAACGACTTCTACCTGACCGCACCCTCCGAGGCCGAGAAGGTGCCGGTCGGCCCCGAGATCGACGCCGAACTGGCGACCTTCGCCGCTGCGTACGGCTCCAAGGACTTCTACACCTGGGCGGCCACCCAGAACTACGAGATGCGGGTCGCCGACGACGTTTCCTGGATCGACCAGCGCATCCTCGACATCGTGCGGGGCGCCGAATGAGCGGGATCCTCGCCATCGACGCCGGCACCACCGGCGTCACCGCGCTGATCGTCACGGAGAAGGGCGAGATCGCGGCCCGCGGGTATGAGGAGTTCGACCAGCACTTCCCCCAGCCCGGCTGGGTCGAGCACGTGCCCGAGGGCATCTGGCAGGCCACCCTGGAGGCCTGCCGCACCGCGCTGGCGGCCTACGGCGCCCACTCGGGCGGGCACAGCGACCTGGTCGGCATCGGCATCACCAACCAACGCGAGACGGTCGTGCTGTGGGACCGGGAGACGCTGGGCTCGCCGCGTCGCGCGATCGTGTGGCAGGACCGTCGTACGACCTCGATGTGCGCCTCGATGGCGGCCCACGACGCCCGCGTCCGGGAGCTGACCGGCCTCCGCCTGGACCCCTACTTCACCGCGACCAAGCTGGCCTGGATCCGTGAGAACGAGCCCCACACCTGGGCACACGTGGAGTCGGGCCGGTATGCGATCGGGACGGTCGACTCCTACCTGATCGCCCGGATGACGCGCGGTCTCCACCACGTCTCCGACGTGTCGAACGCGTCGCGCACGTTGCTGTTCGACATCGGCGCCAACGACTGGTCCGACGAGCTCTGCTCGCTCTTCGGCGTGCCCCGCGACGCACTGCCCGAGATCGGGCCCAACTGGGGCGAGGGCGTGGTGACCGATCCGCGCTCGTTCCTGGACCTGTCGCTGCCCATCGCCGGGGTCGCCGGTGACCAGCAGGCCGCCCTGTTCGGGCAGGCCGCGTTCGAGGTCGGCGACTCCAAGTGCACCTACGGCACCGGATCGTTCGTGCTGACCAACACCGGCAGCACACCACAGCGCTCCGATTCGGGCCTGCTCACCTCGCCGGGCTGGATGGCGCCCGGTGGCGAGATGACGTACGTCCTGGAGGGCTCGATCTTCGTCACCGGAGCCGCGGTGCAGTGGCTGCGCGACGGCCTGCAGATCATCGGCTCGGCCGCCGAGACCGCTGCCCTGGCCAAGACGGTCAGCTCGTCCGAGGGGGTCGTGTTCGTGCCCGCGCTGACCGGCCTGGGCGCTCCCCACTGGGACCCCGACGCCCGGGGCACGATCATCGGCATCACCCGCGGCACCACCCGCGCCCACATCGTGCGGGCCACCCTTGAGGCGATCACCTTCGAGGTGCGTGACGTGATGGCGACCATGCCCACCCCCGTCGCCTCCCTCAACGTCGACGGTGGCGCGGCGGCCAACGACCTGCTCTGCCAGCTCCAGGCCGACCAGCTCGGCGTCGAGGTCTCCCGGCCCCGCCACGTCGAGACCACCGGTCTGGGCGCCGCGTTCCTCGCCGGCCTCGGGGTCGGTGTGTGGGACGGCTTCGACCAGATCCGGGAGACGTGGGCGCTGGACCGCACCTTTACTCCCGACGAGTCCCGTCGCGCCGCGGCCGACGCGGCGTACGCGTCCTGGAACGAGGCGGTCACGCGTTCGAAGGGCTGGGCATGACGCCGCAGGAGGTCGCGGACCGGATCCGCAACGCACGGTTCACCTCGGTCACCTTTCACCGGGGCTACGACATGAACCAGGTCGACGAGCTCCTCGAAGCCCTCGAGACCGCCGCGCTCGCCGGAGACCGCTTGGCCACCGTCGTCGCCGCGTACTCGCTGCGCACGACCCGGATCCGGCCCGGCTACGCCATCGACGAGGTCGACGCGTTCCTGGCCACGATCGTGGTCTGAAGGACTCATCCCGTGCCGTTCACCCACCGCATCGCGACCGCTGCGGACATCGCAGCGTTGACAGCGATCATGGACAAGGCGATCGCCGACCTCCAGCGCGGCTTCCTGACCCCGGAACAGATCCGGTCGAGCCGGACGGTGATGGGCATCGACACCCAGCTGATCGAGGACGGCACCTACTTCGTCGTCGAGGAGAACCACGAGATCGCCGGCTGCGGAGGCTGGAGCCGACGGGCGACGCTGTACGGAGGCGACCACACCCCCGGCCGTGAGCCCGCTCCGCTGGACCCCGCCCATGACCCGGCGCGCGTACGAGCGATGTACACCAACCCCGACTACGCACGACGAGGCGTCGGGCGCCTGATCCTGGAGCTGTGCGAGCGAGCGGCGGCCGCGGAGGGCTTCACCAGCCTGGAACTGATGGGCACCCTCTCGGGAGAGCCGCTCTATCGGACCTACGGCTTCGAGCCGGTCGAGTGGATCGCCGACGACCGCGGCGGCGCGCCCGTCCCGCTGGTCCGGATGCGGAAGAGCATCCAGCTCTGACCGCTCAGCGGTCGGCGTCCTCGAGCCGCTGAACCTCGGCGGCCGCATCGTCGCGGGCGGTAA
The DNA here is from genome assembly GCF_050699375.1 of Nocardioides sp. Taxonomy (GTDB): domain Bacteria; phylum Actinomycetota; class Actinomycetes; order Propionibacteriales; family Nocardioidaceae; genus Nocardioides. Next base: position 4,839 of record NZ_JBOHDN010000336.1, read on the forward strand.
CCCTCTCGGCGACCGAGGACTCCGCGGCGTCGCGCGCGTCCTCCGCCTCGGCGATCTGGTCGTCGACCTCGAGAGCAGTCTCCTCCAGATCGGCCAGGCGGCGGCGTACGTCCTCGATCTCCGACCTCACCTGAAGGAGTCGGGCCTCCACCTTCTCGAACTCGGCCGTGGCCCGGTCACGTCCCTTCTCGGCCGCGGACAGGGCGGACTCCGCCTCCGCGAGCGCCTCGCGGGCCTCGTCCAGGGCCGCGGTGTCGGGGAGGTCGGGTACGGCTCGGAGCGGCTCGGGCGGCGGCGGGACGACCTCAGAGACCTCGAAGCCCAACGCCTCCGGCACCGCGACGGCGCCGGCCGCGTCCACGGCATCTATCCCGGTGGCCGAGAGAGCCGAGACCAGCAGGCCGCTGCGTACGGCCTTGGCGGCGTCGGCGTCGATCATGGCCGCGGTGAGCGTGCCCTCGACCTGGGTCGCGACCGCCTCGGTCACGCGCAGGCCGTGCTCGCGGGCGAGCCCACGCGCACGAGTGGTGACGGCGGCGGTGAGCTGGCGGCGCTGCTTGGTGAGCTCACGCAGCTGAGCGGAGTCCATCCCGGTCTGCGCCTCGCGAAGCAGAGCCCCGACCGAGATCACCTGCTCCACCTGCTCGGTCTCATAGCGCACCAGCAGGTTCACGACCCACGCCGCCGTCGACGGCTTCTTCAGCGCCTTCACCGGACCAGCGAGGTCGGTGCCCTTCAGCGCCTTGGCCCGCGCGTCGCGCCTCGGGGTGAAGTCGGCCAGCGGCAGGCCGTAGAGCTCGGCCGCATCAGCAAGCAGGTCATCAGCCACCGTTGCATCGTAGAGTCATCCGCCTCAGCGCGTCAGCAGCCAGTCGTCGTAGTCCGTGGCCTGTCGCTCGTGGAGCTCGCGCAGCGCGTCCTCCTCGATCCCGGCGAGGGAGAGCCCCATCCCCACCAGCACCGAGCGCCACTCCTCGAAGTCCCGCAGCTCGCGCGTGCGGGCGCCCGCACCGATCCTGGTGTGCCGGACCGAGCGGACCGTGTCGGCGCCGGTCTCGTCACGGCGCTGCACGACCAGCTTGCTCGTGTAGGGACCGGGCGGCGTCGAGAGAGCCGGATGTCTTGCCGCGACCTCGCCCTGCCCGATCTCGCCGCGGACGAGGTTGCCGTGGAAGGAGCCCGCCGGGTCGTGGTGGAAGGTCCACCCCTTCTCCCCCACCCGCACCAGCCGGTAGGTGAAGCCGCTCTGCCGGAAGTGCCCGTCGACCAGCGGCAACGGCTCCCGGAAGGCGTCACCGAACCCGAGGTCCGGCCACCATCGACCGCCCGGGTTCTCGGGAGTCGGGAGCCCACGCACCTCGAGGGCGAGATGGTCCAGCTCGCCGCTCGGCCCGGTCGTCTCGATCAGCTGTCCGGGGCGGCGTACGACGTCGAAACCCAGCTCCTCCAGCACCAGCGAGACCAGCCCGTTGTGGTGGAAGCAGTAGCCCGCGTTGCCTCCCTCGGCGACCCGCTCGAGCGTCTCCACGGGATCGACGGAGTGTGGCGCCTCGGCCAGCCCGATGGCGGCGAGCATGATCGAGAGGTTGTCGTAGGGAAGCGTGTCCAGATGGCGCCGATGGAGATCGACAAGCGTCTCGTACGTCGCCCCCGGCCGCCCCTCGACGCCGAGCCGTCGCAGATACCCCTCGATCGCCGGTCCCGTCATCGGTCCCGTCATGGCCGGTCCAGCCGCCCGTGCCGGTGCATCAGGGGATCCTCGTCGTCCCCGACCTCGAGCGTCACGATCTCGCAGGTGGCCAGGACCGACCAGCCGACCTCGGTCATGGAGACCAGGCGTACACCCGCCCAGGTCGGCGCGTCGGCGAGCCGACGGCCGAACTCGGTCTCGACCCAGGTGCCGGTGCGGAAGGCGCCGCCGGGCGCGGGAGCGGTGCCGCCGAACGCCTCGGAGAGGTCGCGGTGGCGCCAGTGCAGCAACGACACCACGCCGGACCCGGTCTCCTCGAGCTCGTCGCGAAGATCCGAGTCGGGGTCGAGCAGACCCAGCACGGCGCCCGGAGACCCGTTGGCGACCATCATCGAGGAGACCGTCAGACCGGCCCAGGAACCGGCAGAGCCCGAGGTCCACAGCGACACCCGCCCACCCAGACGACCACGCAGCCGGCGAACCGGGTCCTCCGGTGCCGGGAACGGGTGGGAGGAGTGGATCGTCAGGCTACGTCCTTGGTAGATCCGGTCTTGGCGGCGGCCTTCTTGGACGCCTTCCTCGAGGTCTTCAGGCCCTTCTTGGCGGCCTTCGCCTCGTCGGCCAGCTTCTTGGCCTCCGTGGCGTACAGGTCGACGTACTCCTGGCCGGAGAGCTTCAGGATCTCGTAGACGATCTCGTCGGTGATCGCACGCAGGATGTAGCGGTCGTTGGCCATGCCGTCATAGCGCGAGAAGTCCAGCGGCTTGCCGTAGATGATCCTCGGCTGCACGATCCTGCCGAACTTCTTCCCCGGTGGCGCGATCACGTCGGTGCCGATGACCGCCACCGGGATCACCGGCGCACCGGTGTCCAGGGCCAGCCGAGCGATACCCGTACGTCCCCGGTAGAGCTTGCCGTCGTGGGAGCGGGTGCCCTCGGGGTAGATCCCGAAGAGCTCGCCCTCGCCCAGGACCCGCTTGGCGGCGATCAGCGCGCCCTCGGCGGCGGTGGCGCCGGTCCGGTCGATCGGCACGTTGCCGGTGCCCGAGAAGAACGTCCTCTGCAGGAAGCCCTTGAGGCCGGTTCCGGTGAAGTACTCCGCCTTGGCCACGAACCGCACCATCCGCTTCATGCCGAGCGGCATGAAGAGCCAGTCGGCGTAGGAGAGGTGGTTGCTGGCCAGGATCGCCTGTCCCTTGCGAGGGATGTTGTCCGCGCCCTCATAGGACGGGCGGAAAATCGCTCGCAGGATGGGCCCGATCGCGACCCACTTCAGGAACGAGTAGAAGAGCTTCGTCGACACCCCATCGCCTTCCGTATTTGTCTTCGACCGGTCAGCCTATATCGAGACAGGTACTTCTACTCGCGCACCCTGTCATGAGATCCCGGTAGGCTGGAAGGGTGAGCGACCGAGACGACCGGCCCGAGGACGCGACCGGGGCCTCCGAGGAGGCCTCCGAGCCGTCGAAGGATGGGGCCTCTGGGCCCGCGCCGTCGGACGAGGAAGCCTGGCGCGCGATCGTCGAGAACTACGGCGACCGCCCCGCCCTCGACGAGTCGCCCGTCTCGGGAGGCCTCTTCGAGCAGAAGATCGACATCGTCGAGCCGGCCGAGGAGCCGGACGCGTACGAGGACATGTGGCGCGGCGACGACGAGGGCTACGTCCCTCCGCCTCCGCCGCCGCTGCCGAAGCCCACCCCGGCACGGTTGCTCGCCTGGATCGGCGTGCTCGGCGCCCCGGTCGCAGTGCTGGCCCTGATCGTGGTCACCCAGGTGGCCGGCCGCAGCTTCAGCAGCTGGGTCATCGGTGGCCTGGTCGCGGCCTTCCTGGCCGGCTTCGTCTACCTGCTCGTGACCATGCCTTCCGAGCCCCGCGACCCCTGGGACGACGGCGCTCGGGTCTAGCGACCGAGCCCGCGCGCGAGCGCTGCCGCCCCCACGACCCCGGCCTCGGCTCCGAAGGCGGTCGGCACGATCTCCGGCACCTCACGATGGTGGCGTCCGACGAGAGACGCCTCCAGCGCCGTACGTGCCGGCGCCAGCAGGAGGTCGCCGACCGTGGAGACGCCCCCACCGACGACCAACAGCTCGGGGTCGAAGGCGGCCACCAGGCCGGCCATCCCGACGCCCAGCCACGACCCCACCGCCTCGTACGCGGCCAGAGCAAGCTCATCGCCACGGATCGCGGCGGCGGTGACCGCCGGGCCCGTGATCTTCATCGGGTCGCCCGCGGCCAGCTCGTCGAGCGCGGAGCCGGCGTACTCCTCGGTCTCCACGCGGGCGCGCACGAAGGCGACCAGCGCGTTGCCGGAGGAGTACTGCTCCCAGCAGCCGGTCAGGCCGCACTCGCACGGCAGCCCGCCGGGCACGACCTGCATGTGGCCGAACTCGCCGGCCATGCCGTTGCGGCCGCGAACCACGCGGCCACCGAGGATCACGGCGCCACCGATCCCGGTGCCGAGCGTGATCAGCAGGGCCGAGTCGACGCCGCGGGCAGCGCCGAGCTCCAGCTCGGCCAGCGCGGCGCAGTTGGCGTCGTTGTCGAGCGCTACCCGGGTGCCCCAGCGTGTGGACAGCCGGGTCAGCGTCGGCTCGCCGCGCCAGGGCAGGTGCGGGGCGAACATGACCCGCTCCCCGGCCGCGTCGACGAAACCCGCGGCCGCCAGCCCGACACCGGCGACCGGCCGGCCCGCGGCGACCTCGGTGACCGCCTCGGTCAGCGCGTCCTCGACCAGCTCGAGCTCGACCCGGCGTCCGGGGGTGCTGCGTCGAGCGGTGCGGAGCACCTCACCGGTCTCCGAGACCTCGGCCGCGAGCACCTTGGTGCCACCGATGTCGACACCGATGTGCAGGCTCACTGGACCCGGCTCACTTGCGCGCCAGGTCCGCCGCGCCGATCAACCCCGCCTCGTTGCCAAGCGTCGCCTTGCGGATGTCGAGCATCGGCCGGTGTCCACGGCCCGTCAGCTGCGCCTCGAAGGCACGCCGAGCGGGTCCCAGCAGCAGATCTTCGGCCTCGGCCACTCCCCCGCCGATGGCGACCACGGCGGGGTCCAGCACGGCCGCGATCGACGCGATCCCCTCGCCCAGCCAGATGCCCAGGTCGGTCAGCGCCTCGATCGCGAAGGCGTCGCCGTCGCGGGCCGCCTCGGTGATCAGCGGGCCCTTGATCTTCTCCAGGTCGCCCTCGGCGCGGTCCAGGACCTCGCGGGCCAGCAGGGACCCGCCGCGGGCGGCGCCGCGGACGTTGCGCACCAGGGCCGAGCCCGAGGCGTACTGCTCCCAGCAACCGCGGTTGCCGCAGCCGCACAGATGACCGTTGGGGACGACGCGCATGTGGCCGATCTCGGCGCCGACGCCGAAGGCGCCGCGGTAGAGCTCGCCCTCGAGCACCAGACCGCCGCCGACACCGGTACCGACGGTCACCAGCATCATGTTGTCGACCTCGGCGCCCGCGCCGTACTCGAACTCGCCCCACGCGGCCGCGTTGGCGTCGTTCTCGATCACGACCGGCAGGTCGAGGACCTTCTCCAGGCGCTCCTTGAGCGGCACGTCGCGCCAGGCGATGTTGGGCGCGAACAGGACCGTCGAGCGGTCCTTGTCGATGTAGCCGGCGGCGCCGATGCCGACGCACTCGATCGAGTGGCGCGACTTGAGCTCGGCCACCACCTCGACGATGGCGGCCTCGATCGCCTCCGGGTGCTTGGCCGGTGACTCGACGCGGTGGTCCTCGATGATGTTGCCGTCATGGTCGACGACACCGCCGAGGATCTTCGTCCCGCCGACGTCCACGCCGCACGCGAGCTTCTTCATCCCTCAGCTCCAACCATCGAGATCGATCCGGTCGACCCTCGTAGAACGCTGTGCCGCGTCGTCCTCAGCCCGCACGCCATCACCGTGAGCATCCTCGCCTTCACCAGAACCAGAACCAGCACCGGGGCCTGCGGCCGCCGCGTTGAGCACCGTGGTCGCGGCCTGCATCAACGATGCGGCGGCACTGGCCAGGTGCACCTTTACCTCCGGGCTCGACTCCCGGATTACGTGAACGGTACGGCACAGCGGGCAGTAGGTGCACTCCGGTGCGCCGGTGTCGACATGCTCGCCGAACTCCTCGGCGAACCTGCCGGCCAGGTCGGAGGCATGCCCGGCGATCCCCGTCAGTGTGTGCGTGAACCCGCCCGCGGCCGCACCGGCACCGTCCTTGGAGTCCTTGGCCCAGTCGCCGATCGCCTCCATCAGCCGGGCCAGCTCTTCGGCGGTGGTGCCCAACGGCTCCTCCGCCCACTCGTGGCGTTGCTCGCTCACGGCATCTCGCTCTCGCTGGTCTCTGTCTCGGGACGCGTCTCCTGGCGGGTGAACCGTACCCGCAGCTCCCCACCCTCGACCCGCGCCCCGCTGACGTTCAGCCGGGCAAGTGCGGCCGGCAGGGTCAGCAGACGCCGGTAGGCGCCCACGGTGATCGCCAGCTCGTCGCCGTTGCGCCCGAGCTGCACCTGCTCCCGGCCCACCCACCTGGCCACGCCTGGGAGCGCCAGATGGACCACGGCGGTGCCATCGTCGCCGTCCTTGTCGACCCGGAACGGCGCGACCGCGTCGGGGACAGCGAGCGCGTCGATGCTGCCGCTCCATGCGTACGCGGCCTCGGCCACCTCCCGCAGATCCGGTACGCCCACGGGCTCGGTCGGCCGGTAGAAGGAGCGCCACACGGGCAGTCCCTCGAAGGACGCGCCGACGTCGGCGAGGACGTCGTCCTGAGCCTTGACCCAGCCCGCGCGCCAGTCGTCGGAGCCACCGGCGGGGAAGATCCGGTTGGCGACGACACCGTCGACGCGGTAGCCGTAGAGGGACAGCGTCGTCCACGACCGCCGCGCCTCGGCGAGCACGACCCGCTCGGGGGTCAGCACGATGCGTACGGACGCCTCCGGACCCGACAGCAGGGCGCGTACGTCCGCGAGCTCGTCGTGGAGCCGGACCATCGCGTCGAAGACGGAGTCGCCGGGCATGGGCACGCCGGCTGCCTTGGTGAGCACCGGCTTGAGCGCCTTCACCATCTTGCGCTGGACCGGGAGGATGCGCTCGAGATACCAGCCCAGGGCCTCGGGCAGGGCGAGCAGACGCAGGGTCTCGGCGGTCGGAGCGCAGTCGACCACGATCATGTCCCACTCCCCCGACGACGCCATCCGCCGCAGCTCCAGCAGCGCGAAGACCTCCTCTGCCCCGGGGATGATGGTCAGCTCCTCGGCCGCGATCCGGTCCACTCCGATGGTGTCGAGGACGGTCAGCAGGTAGCCCTGCACCTCCGCCCAGGACTGCTCGAAGCGGCGCTGGGCGTCGACGTGCTGGATGTACAGGTTCTCGGCGACCTTTTCGGGCTCGGGGCCCAGCATCCGCTCGTTGTGTCCCCCTGAGCCCTGTCCATCCACGATCCCGAAGGCGTCGCCCAGTGAATGAGCGGCGTCGGTGGAGAGAACGAGGGTGCGCATGCCGCGGGCGGCGGCCATCGCCGCGGTGCCGGCCGAGACGGTCGACTTGCCGACGCCGCCCTTGCCGGTGAAGAGGAGGATTCTCACGAGGTCATGCCCTCTACTTCTCGACCCTCTGCTTGAGGCCTCGCAGCGCGGTGTCGATCAGCACCTTCTCGCCCTTGCGCTTGAGCATGCCGATCAACGGGATGCTCAGGTCGAGCGCGAGCCGGTAGGTGACCTCGGTCCGGCCGCCCAGGTCGCGCAGCACATAGGCGCCGTCCATCGAGCGGAGCAGGTTGCCCTTGACCAGGGACCAGGTCACCTGGCGGTCGTCGTCCCAGTCGTACGCCAGGGTGTACTCGTCCTTGATCGGCGCGACGTCGAGCACGAACCGAACCTCCTCGGCCCGCCCGTCGACACCGGTCTCGACGACGCTGACCTCCTGCATGCCCTTCGCCCAGACCGGGTAGGACTTGAAGTCAGCGATCACCGCCATCACTGCCGAGGGGGTGGCCTCGATCACGATCGTCGAGGTGGTCTGATCGGCCATCGGTGGTGTCCTCACTCAGTCCGGCTCATGATGCGAGCAGATGTGTCCGGGGTAACTCCAGTTGGCGGTTCTACACTCAGAGGGTCACCGGAGTGGCCCCGGAAGCCATCGTATGAGTGATCACGGAGCGTACCGGATAGCATCCCGGTGAAATGGTCCGGCTGTGACGGGGGTAACCTGCGGCCGGTACCCACCTACCATCAGTATGCGGAGGCCCTAGTGCGCGAGTTCTCCACGCCCGCGACATACGTCGTTCCCCCCACCGGCAGCTTGAGCGACGATGTCGTGCGCAACGCCACTGAGGCGCCCGACGTCGCCGTTCTCAGCCGCCCAGGCGCCGACGGCACCTGGGCCGACGTCACCGCGAGCGAGTTCCTCGCCGAGGTGTCCTCGGTCGCCAAGGGCCTGATCGCGGCGGGTGTCGGCGCTGGGGACCGGGTCGCGCTGCTCTCGAAGACTCGCTATGAGTGGACGCTGATCGACTACGCGATCTGGTTCGCCGGCGCGACCACCGTGCCGATCTACGAGACCTCCTCGGCCGAGCAGATCGAGTGGATCCTCAAGGACTCCGCGGCCGTCGCGGTCGTCGCCGAGGAGCCCAGCCACATGGCTCGCATCAGCGAGGCCCGTGAAGGCTGCGTCGAGCTCAACAGCGTCTGGTCGATCAACGACAACGCCGTCGAGCTGCTGGTCAAGCTCGGCACCGACGTCACCGACGAGCAGCTCGAGGCCCGCCGCAGCGCGGTGACCCCCGACGACGCCGCGACGCTGATCTACACCTCCGGCACCACGGGTCGCCCGAAGGGCTGCGTGCTGACCCACGGCAACTTCATGTTCGAGCTCGAGGTCGTCGTCGACTCGCTCGACGGCCTGTTCAGCATCGAGGGCCGCAGCACGCTGCTGTTCCTGCCGCTCGCGCACGTCTTCGCGCGGATCATCCAGATCGGCTGCATCAAGTCGCGCACCCGTCTGGGCCACACCCCCGACATCAAGAACCTCGTCGCCGACCTCGGCACCTTCCAGCCGACCTTCGTGCTGGCCGTGCCGCGAGTGTTCGAGAAGGTCTACAACACTGCCTCGCAGAAGGCCGTCGCCGACGGCAAGGGCCGCATCTTCGACGCCGCGACCGAGGTCGCGATCGAATACTCCCGCGCCACCGAGACCGGCAAGGCCCCATTCCTGCTGGCGGCCAAGCACAAGCTGTTCTCCAAGCTCGTCTACGGCAAGCTCCTCGCCGCGCTCGGTGGCAACTGCTCCTACGCCGTCTCCGGTGGTGCTCCGCTCGGTGACCGGCTCGGCCACTTCTACCGCGGCATCGGCGTCACCGTCCTGGAGGGCTACGGGCTCACCGAGACGACCGCCGCGCTCACGGTCAACCTGCCCGAGGCGTTCAAGATCGGCACCGTCGGCCGGCCGCTGCCCGGCACCTCCGTGCGCGTCGCCGACGACGGCGAGCTGCTCTTCAAGGGTGGCCAGGTGCTCAAGGAGTACTGGCAGAACCCCAAGGCCACCGCCGAGGCCAAGACCGACGAGGGCTGGTTCCACTCCGGCGACCTCGGCGAGGTCGACGACGAGGGCTTCGTCAAGATCACCGGCCGCAAGAAGGAGATCCTGGTCACCGCCGGCGGCAAGAACGTCGCCCCGGCCGTCCTCGAGGACCGTCTGCGCGCCCACGTGCTCGTCGACCAGTGCATCGTGGTAGGTGACGGCCAGCCGTTCATCGGCGCGCTCGTCACCGTCGACCCCGAAGCCCTGCCGACCTGGGCCGAGGCCAACGGCAAGTCCGGCGACATCGAGGACCTCACCGAGGACGACGACCTGCGCGCCGTCATCCAGAGCGCCGTCGACGACGCCAACAAGGCCGTCTCGAAGGCCGAGTCGATCCGCAAGTTCGTGATCCTCGCCGACTCCTGGACCGAGGAGGGTGGCCAGCTCACCCCCAGCCTCAAGCTCAAGCGCAACGTCGTCATGCGCGAGTTCAGCCACGAGGTCGAGGCGCTCTACAGCAAGTAAGTAAACTCGTGTTGCCGAGTCGGCGCATCTCGTGGTGCCGAGTCGGCGCATCTGACCCCGTGCCTCGCGAAG
>NZ_JBOHDN010000337.1:0-6545 GCF_050699375.1 Nocardioides sp.
CGTCGGCGACGCGATGGGCCGCACGGCGGCGCGGGCTCATGGCTGACAAAAGAGGCGGACCTTCCACAGGGGACACAAAGAAGTCGGCTGATGAGTCTAGGCGTTCAACTCTCGTTCACCTGAATCAGTGGGGGCGGTTGCCGGTCGTCCGTTCCGCGGAGAATCCGTCGAGATGCCACGACCGGTATGACGATCGCCCGCGAAGGCGTGACGCGTCCCACAGGGACGGGATGTTTCGGAAGAGTGTCCGGCGGCGTACCGTTGTTTCGGCTCGGTCACAGTGGTCGAGTTCGCAGGCACTACGTCTGGTACCCATCCCGGCTCCGCTCGCAAGGGGGAGTGGTCGGAGGGACTGGAACGAAAGGTCTACTCCATGAACCACCCACTCAGGGTTGGCGTCGTCGGCGCGGGTCGCGTCGGTGCCGTCCTCGCCGCAGCGCTCCGCTCCGCAGGTCATTCGATCGTCGCCGTCGCCGGCGAGTCCGATGCCTCTCGCGCACGCATCTCCGCTCTTCTTCCCGGGGTCCCGGTCGAGAAGCCGACCGCTGTCGCTCGGGCCTGCGACCTGCTGCTTCTCACCGTCCCCGACGACATGCTCGGCAACGTCATCAAGACCATGACGGATGCCGGTGCGATCCGACCTGGGATGTACGTCGCGCACACCTCCGGCCGCCACGGCCTGGCGATCCTCGCGCCCGCTGCCGACATCGGCGCGCACACCATGGCCGTGCACCCGGCGATGACCTTCTCCGGCACCACGGTCGACCTCTCCCGCCTCTCCGGTTGCGTCTTCGGACTGACCGCCGCGACGCCTGCCGACCGGGCCTTCGCCGAGGCGCTGGTCGACGACCTCGGCGGGAAGCCGATGTGGGTGCCGGAGGAGATGCGCACGCTCTACCACGCCGGTCTCGCCCACGGGGCGAACCACCTGGTCACGCTGGTCACCGAGGCGATGGAGATCCTCTCCGCCGCCGGCGCGACCGACCCCGCGGGCACACTGCGTCCGCTGCTCACCGCGGCCCTCGACAACGCCCTCGACCACGGAGACGCGGCGCTGACCGGCCCGATCGTCCGCGGCGATGCCGGCACCGTGGCGGCACACCTCGACGACATCCGCACCAACGCGCCACAGACGCTGGCCTCGTACGTCTCGATGGCGCGGGCCACGCTCGACCGGGCCGTCTCCGACGGGCGGCTCCTGCCGATCCGGGCGCTCAAGATCAAGAACCTGCTCGATGCCGCTCACCCAGGGGTCTCCCCGGTGGTCGAGCTTGCCTCCCCGAAGAACGGGCCCCGCCCGTGACCGAGATAGCCAGCACCCGCGCGGACCTGGCCAAGCTCCTCGATCCCGCCCGCCGTGACGGCGCCGCAATTGGCTTCGTGCCCACGATGGGTGCCCTGCACGACGGGCACGCGTCGCTGATGCGGGTCGCCCGCGCCCACGTCGCCGACGGGCCGGTCGTCGTGTCGATCTTCGTCAACCCGCTGCAGTTCGGCGCGGGCGAGGACCTCGACCGCTACCCGCGCACGCTCGAGGCCGACCTGGACGTCTGCGAGCGCGAGGGCGTCGACTTCGTCTTCGCGCCGTCTGTGGACGAGGTCTATCCCGGTGGTGACCCGCAGGTCACCGTCGCCCCCGGCCCGCTCGCCGACGTGCTCGAGGGTGCGACCCGTCCGGGCCACTTCGCCGGGATGCTCACCGTCGTCGCGAAGCTGTTCGGGCTGGTCAAGCCGGACGTCGCCGTCTTCGGCGAGAAGGACTACCAGCAGTTCGCGCTCATCCGCCGGATGTCGGCCGACCTCTGCCTCGGCGTCGATGTGGTCGGCGCACCGACCCAGCGCGAGCCCGACGGCCTGGCCCTCTCCTCGCGCAACCGCTTCCTCTCACCCGAGCAGCGCGCCGAAGCGCCGACCCTCTCGCGGGCACTTCACGCCGCCCAGCTCGCGGCCACGTCCGGCGTCGAAGCTGCGCTCGAGGCCGCCCACGTCGAGCTGCGGCAGGCGTACGGGATCGACCTCGACTATCTGGTGATCACCGACCCGGCCCTGGCACCTCTGCCCGAGGCGCCCGCACCTGGCACCGAGGCGCGGATCCTCGTCGCCGCAAAGCTCGGCAACACCCGACTCATCGACAACATGAGCCTCACGATCGGAGCACCCCGATGACCCGTCTGCGCACCATGATGACCGGCAAGATCCACCGCGCCACGGTCACCCAGGCAGACCTCCACTACGTCGGCTCGGTGACCGTCGACGCCGACCTCCTCGACGCCGCGGACATCCTCCCCGGCGAGCTGGTCTCCATCGTCGACATCACCAACGGTGCCCGCCTGGAGACCTACACGATCGCGGGCGAGCGCGGCAGTGGCGTACTCGGGATCAACGGCGCCGCCGCCCACCTGGTCCACCCCGGCGACCTGGTCATCCTCATCGCGTACGCGCAGATGAGCACCGAGGAGGCCCGCGCCCTCGAGCCGCACGTCGTGCACGTCGACGACGCGAACCACATCATCGCGCTCGGCTCCGACCGGAGCGAGCCGGTTCCAGGGACCGACCAGATGCGTGGGCCGCTCGTTCTCACGCAGTAGCGTGCCAGCATGAATATCGAGCTGCTCTCCGCCCGAGACCCGGGCTGGACCGAGTGGGCGGACGTGATCGTGGTGGGCTCCGGGATCGCCGGGCTGACCGCGGCGCTGCGACTGAAGGACCAGGTCGAGCGGGTCGCCGTCGTCACCAAGGACGAGCTCCAGGCCGGCTCGACGCAATGGGCCCAGGGCGGCATCGCGGCCGCGCTCGGCGAGGGCGACACCCCCGCCCAGCATGAGGTCGACACGCTCGTCGCCGGTGCCGGGGCCTGTGACCTGGAGGCCGTACGCGTCCTGGTCGGTGAGGGCGCCGAGGCCGTTCGAGAGCTCATCGAGTGGGGCGCCGACTTCGACAAGGACCCCTCCGGCAACCTCGCGCTCACCCGCGAGGGAGGCCACCGTCGCGACCGGATCGCGCACGCCGACGGCGACGCGACCGGGGCCGAGATCCAGCGCGCGCTGATGGAGGCCGTTCGTCGCGCTCCCGAGATCCTGGTCTTCGAGCACGCCATGGTCGTCGACCTGCTGACCGCCGCCGACGGCGGTGTCGCGGGCCTGACCATCCACGTGATGGGTGAGGGGGATGCAGACGGCGTCGGGATCGTGCGTACGCGTGCGGTCGTCCTCGCCTCCGGCGGCCTCGGCCAGGTCTTCTCGCAGACCACCAACCCCGCCGTCGCCACTGCCGACGGGATGGCGATCGCGCTCCGTGCCGGGGCGACGCTGCGCGATCTCGAGTTCGTCCAGTTCCACCCCACGGTGATGTATCTGGGCGAGGACTCCCGCGGCCAGCAGCCGCTGATCTCCGAGGCCGTACGCGGCGAGGGCGCCTTCCTCGTCGACTGGGACGGCGCGCGGCTGATGGAGGGCGTCCACGAGATGGGCGACCTCGCCCCCCGCGACATCGTCTCCAAGGCGATCATGAAGCGGATGCTCGCGACCGGCCACCCCAACATGTGGCTCGACGCCCGTCACCTGGGTCGCTCGGGGTCTGAACGAAGTGCCCCCGAGCCTGTCGAGCCTGTCGAGACCTCCCGCGCCTTCTGGGAGCGCCGCTTCCCCAACATCTACGCCTCGCTCCTCTCCCACGGCGTCGACCCGTCGGTCGACCTGATCCCCGTCGCTCCCGCGTGCCACTACGCCTCCGGCGGCGTACACACCGACCTGTGGGGCCGTTCCTCGGTGCCGGGCCTCTACGCCACCGGTGAGGTCGCCTGCAGCGGCGTCCACGGCGCGAACCGGCTCGCGTCCAACTCCCTGCTCGAGGGCCTGGTCTTCTCGAGGCGGATCGCCGAGGTCCTGCCCGGCGAGCTGCGGCAGCTGGAGGACCCGGCCCCGGGAGACGCTCGGGTGCTCGTCCCGGGCGCCGCCCTCAAGCAGCTGCAGGAGACGATGACGACCAAGGTCGGCGTCCTGCGCAACGAGACCGGTCTCGCCGAGGCGGTCAGCGACCTCGAGCAGCTCGGCCAGGAGCCGGCGACCGAGATCGATCCGGCGGCCTGGGAGGCGACCAACCTGCTGACCGTCTCGCTCGCACTGGCGAGGTCCGCGCTGCTGCGCGAGGAGACACGCGGATCCCACTGGCGTGAGGACTTCGCGGAGCGCGACGACGCTCGGTTCGCGGGCCACTTCGACGTACGACTGCGGGGCGGCGATACCGTCGCCACGTTCACTCCGGCGCCGTCGACCGACCCGTCGCCGCCGGCCCAAACGACTCAGTCAACATTGGCAGGAGCCTGATGAGCATTCGACGTGTGCCCTTCGACGAGATCCCGGAGTCGCTCCGTGACGAGCTGACCGCGGCGGGGTTGGACGCCGGTGAGGTGTACGACGCCGTCGAGCTCGCCCTCGACGAGGACCTTCCTCAGGCCGCTCCCGGCGACATGCCCAGCGAGGACGTCACCTCCGTGGCCACCATCGCGCCCGACTCCACCGGCGTCGGCGTCTTCGCCGCTCGTGAGGACGGAGTGGTGTCCGGCCTCGGCGTGGCCGAGCTCGTCTTCGCGTACGTCATGGGTGATCACGTCACGGTGACCGACCGGGTCAAGGACGGCTCCAAGGTGAAGGCCGGCGACATCATCATGCGCCTGACCGGGCCGACCCGCGGGCTGCTGACCGCGGAGCGTACGGCTCTCAACTACGCCTCTCACCTCTCCGGCGTCGCCACCGGCGTGGCCGCCTGGACCGAGGCCCTGGAGGGCACCGGCGCGCAGGTTCTCGACACCCGCAAGACGCTGCCGGGGTTCAGGGCCCTGGAGAAGTACGCCGTCCGCTGCGGCGGCGGCGCCAACCACCGGATGTCGCTCTCCGACATGGCGCTGGTCAAGGACAACCACATCGTCGCCGCGGGCGGGGCGGTGCAGGCGTACGAGGCCGTGAAGTTCGCCTATCCGGAGGTGCCGATCGAGGTCGAGGTGACCACGCTCGACGAGCTCAAGGCGCTCCTCGACGCCGGTTGCGGCCGGATCATGCTCGACAACATGTCGACCGCGACGATGAAGGAGGCCGTCGAGATCACCGGCGGCCGCGCGGTGCTGGAGGCGTCCGGTGGGCTCACCCTGGACCGTGCCCGTGAGGTCGCCGAGACCGGTGTCGACTATCTCTCCGTCGGTGCGCTGACCCATTCGGTGAAGGTCTTCGACATCGGCTTCGACCTGTCAGAGGGCTGACCGAGATCGTGTCCCTCCTCGCGGTCAACATCGGCAACAGCCACACCATTCTGGGGCTCGTCGCCGACGGCGTCGTGTCCGCGGACTGGCGGGTCTCCACGCTCGAGCACCGCACCGCCGACGAGTGGTGGGCACTGCTGCGGGGCACTCTCGGCGATTCGTTGGTGGCGGGCGTGGACGGGGTGGTGGTGTGCGCGACGGTGCCCTCGGTCCTGCACGAGTGGCGCGAGATGCTCACCCGCCACCTGGGCTCGGTCGATCGCGTGGTGGTCGAGCCCGGCGTACGCTCCGGCATCCCGATCCTGATGGACAACCCGCGCGAGGTCGGGACCGACCGGATCGCCAACGCGGTCGCGGCCGTGGCCGGGCACGGAGGTCCGGCGATCGTGGTCGACTTCGGCGGGACGGCGACGACCTTCGACGTGGTCAACCCGGCCGGACAGTACGTCGGCGGCGCGATCCTGCCCGGGATCGAGCTGTCCCTGGAGGCCCTGGGGCGACGCGGCGCCCAGCTGCGAAAGGTCGAGCTCGCTCGCCCGAGGTCGGTGATCGCCAAGAACACGGTCGAGGCTCTGCAGTCCGGAATGGTCTTCGGTGTCGCCGCGCAGGTGGAGGGTCTGGTCGCCCGGATCATCGCCGAGCTGGATGTATCCGCCGACGAGGTGACGGTCATTGCGACGGGATATCTGGCGGAGTTCGTTCTCGACGAGAGTAAGTGCTTCTCGGTGCATTCTCCGTGGCTGACCATGCAAGGACTGGAGCTCATATTCCAACGCAATGTCATTCGTTAGCGATTTCGGTATGGCAACCTGTTGAATTATCCGGTTGATATGTAATGCTATGGGCATCTCGCGCAACCGCGACGGCTATATTCGACCCGTTTCAGGGTGAAGAAGAGCAGTGAAGGTAGGAACATGGCTAAGAAGGTCCAGATCATCCTCGAGGACGACATCGACGGCTCGGAAGCCGCTGAGACGGTGTCCTTCGCACTTGACGGCACGACCTACGAGATTGATCTCAACGACGCCAATGCGGCCAAGCTGCGCGATTCCCTCGCGCTCTTCATCGGCCACGCGCAGAAGGTGAGCGGCCGTCGTGGCGGCGCCAAGAAGGCCGCTGCCACTGGCGGGTCGACCCCGAAGGTCATGCGTGAGTGGGGAAAGGCCAACGGCTACACCGTGCCCGACCGCGGTCGCATTCCCGCAGAGGTTCGCACGGCTTTCGAAGCCGCCCACTGACCAGATCTCACGTCACCACGGACGATCAGCTGTCGCGCCCCTCGGGGCGCGAC
>NZ_JBOHDN010000338.1:0-2683 GCF_050699375.1 Nocardioides sp.
TTCCCGCTGATGCTCTACGCCCAGCTGGTCCGCGGCTACACCGCTCTCGAGGCCTCGATGCTGATGGTGCCGATGGCGCTGGTCTCGTTCGTCGCGGCGCCGTTCGTCGGCCGGCTCACCGACCGGATGCACCCACGGCTGCTGACCGGGGTGGCGTTCCTCCTCTGCGCCGTCTCGCTCTTCTGGGTCTCGATGCCGATGACCGTCGACTCCCCGCTCTGGCACCTCCTCGTGCCGATGGGCTTCTTCGGCCTCGGATCGGCTGCCGTCTGGTCGCCCTTGGCGGCGACCGCCACCCGCAACCTGCCGATGCGGCAGGCCGGGGCCGGGTCGGGCGTCTACAACGCCACCCGGCTGGTCGGGTCCGTGATCGGCTCCGCCGCCGTCGCGGTGCTCATCGATCTTCGGCTCAACGCCCATGGACTCAACGGCGCGCTGTCGGGCAACCATGAGACCGCCGCCGGCTCCGCGATCCCGCCCCAGGTGGCGTCGACGTTCGCCGAGGCGATGTCCGAGGTGATGCTGCTCCCCGCGGTCGCTCTGGCGGTCGGCTTCGTGGCGGTGCTCTTCTTCACCACGCCACGCCACATGGCGAAGCGTTCCGAGATCTAGGAGAGCGCGACCGAGAGCGGCAGCCCGCGGCACGGGACCATGTCACGGGCAGTGGTCAGCGGGTCACCGGTGGCCAGCTGCGGGTCGGCCGAGACGACCGCCTTCCCATGGCCGTTGACCAGCGTCGCGCCGGCCCGGCGCAGC
This sequence comes from Nocardioides sp., assembly GCF_050699375.1. Lineage (GTDB taxonomy): Bacteria > Actinomycetota > Actinomycetes > Propionibacteriales > Nocardioidaceae > Nocardioides. The sequence continues at coordinate 757 of NZ_JBOHDN010000338.1, forward strand.
CCGGGCAGGAGCATCGTCTCGAGCGTCTCGATCAGGGTGTCCGCGCCCGCGACGCCGACCATCCGGCCGTCGGCGTAGACCGGCATCGTCGTGGTCATGACGTACTCATCGGTGCACACGAAGTCGACGTACGGCCCGACGAGGGTCAGCTCCCCGGTCCGCTCCGGCGAGCGGTACCACGGCTGGCGGGTGTAGTCGATCGCCTCCCCGGTCGCCGGAGCGTCGGCGTCACCGAGGAACTCACGGTCCTCGCCCTGCCACCACGCGAGGTAGAGACGCCGGTCGCTGAGCGCACCCGGCGCCACCACGAACCCGCCACCGACGAGGTTCGGGTTGCGCAGGAACTCCAGGGACCCGGGCTCGAGCCGAGCGCACAGGGAGGCGCTGGTGACCGGTCCGGCCTCGAAGAGGGCGGCCACCTCGCTGCGTACGCGCTCGAGCTCGGTCACGATCGGGCCGAAGTGCTGCTCGACCTGCGCCACGCAGTCGATGGCAGTTGTGGTCTCGCTCACGCGACCCTCGCTCATCGTCGCACCGCCTCATGGATCTCGGCCAAGCGTTCAAGAGAGTGGGCGACATGCTCTCGTACGCTTTCCCGTGCTCGTACAGCATCCCCCGCTGAGAGGGCTTCGACAAGGTCCTGATGTCTTATCGCTGTCGCCTCTCGGAAGGCCGGCTCGTTGAGAGGGATCCGGAGCAGCGCGCCGAAGTCGGCCTCCTGGCGAACGACTTCGCGGGTCATCCGGGCCGACTGGGTCAACGCCGCCACCGACAGGTAGAGCTCGCTGTCCGCACTGCGCCACCGGGCCACGTCGCTGACGTTGAGCGGGATCAGCAGGTCACGCAGGTCCTCGACCTCATCAGGGTCGGTACGCTCCGCGGCGATCTCCGCGCACCCGGTCAGCACCACCAGGTAGACCGTGACCCGGTCGCGCAGCTCGATCCGCGACATCGCGGCGAGCCGGTCCTCGACGAGGTCCTCGCTCTCGGGGGCACGTACGAACGAACCGCCGCCCCGCCCGCGAGTGGTCACCACCAGCCCCTTGGCCCGCAGCGCGATCAGCGCCTCCCGCGCCGTCACTGTCGCGACGCCGAGCATCTGCGCCAGCTCGGGCTCGCTCGGGAGCCGCTCGCCATGAGCGAGTACGCCGGAGCGGATCGCCTCGGCCAGCCTGCTCTCCACGCGCGCCGCCCTGCCCTCGTCCCCGATCGGGGCGAAGATGGCCGCACGGGCTCGAGACGTCATCACGCGCACGCCGGAATCCTAATGTATGGATCCAGATGTTTCGGTGGGGAGAGCTCGATCTCGCTGCTCAGGACCCCAGATCGGCGGATCGATTCAGGAAGTTGATGAATTCGGTCTTAACTATCTGGATCGAAGTGCGTTTCTGTGCTTAACCTGTGCGCACGGCTGACGCAGACTGGTGTCAGCCGCCCAAGATCGTCGGATGTCCAGGGCTTGTGGGGGGCGCTGGGCATCCGACTCCTTGGTTTTCGTGCGTTTGCGCATGGCGGATCGGGGCGGAACGCTCACCGAGTTACCTCGGTCAGCGCCCACCTACCTCGCTGAATTCCACGAGGTAAGTGACGGCCCGGTGAGGTAGCGCGGTGAACGTCGGGTGTCTTCGGGCACGCCCACACACGCAACAGGGCGGGGAGAGCCTTTCGGCTCTCCCCGCCCTGTCTCTTGGCGTGATCCGTTAGAAGACGGCGGCCACTGCGCTGGTCACCGAGTCGACGATGCCGCCCAGAAGGCCACCCTCGTCCTCTTCCTCAGCAGGAGCGTCCTTCTCCTCAGCCGGCTCCTCGGTGATCGGCCGCTCGGCCGGGGACTCCGACTCGCTCGGCTCCGCCTCGGGCTCCTCAGCAGGCGCCTCGTCGGCCTTGTCGCCATCGAGCACATCACCCAGCGGCGGCAGCAGCGGCG
>NZ_JBOHDN010000339.1:0-41205 GCF_050699375.1 Nocardioides sp.
AAATCTTTCTCGATCGCGTGCCGGGTCCAGGACCGCGAAGCGGCCGGCGAAGCCGGCGGGCCGAAGGCCCGTCCTTGACGCGGTACGCGATCGAGAAACAATCAAGAACGGGTCGGCGGCGAACCCCTGAAACGAAGAAACGGTCACCTAAGCGAGGTTTCCTCGATAAGTGGTCTCGACAAGCTCGACCACCGGCAGACTCCGGCAAACCCAGCGTCAGGAGACCTTCTCGATCAACGCGTCCGCCTGCTCCTCGACAGTGTTGCCCTCCTGGAACTGCTCGCCGTCGAGCAGGATGGTGGGAGTCCCCTGGACACCGTCGTCGGCGGCCGCCTTGGTCGCGGCTTCAGCCCAGGCCTTGCCGTCGAGGCTCTCGATGCGGTCCTTGACCGCCGACTCCTCGGCGCCTGCCTCGACGGCGAGGTCGACGAGATCGCCGGCTTCCGGGAAGGGACCGGACTCACTGGGCTGGTTCTCGAAGAGCAGGTCGTGGAACTCCTTGGCGACCTGGTCGCCGGCCTCATCCTGGACGACGGCGAAGGCCGAGGTGGCGAGCTCCGAGTAGGGGCCGACCTGGTCGAGGAGCACGAACGGGCGGTAGTCGACCTGCACCTTGCCGTCGGCGGCCAGCTCAGCGAGATCCTCACTGGTCGCGGCCTCGAAGTCGCCGCAGTAGGGGCAGAGGAAGTCCTCGTAGATGACGACCTTGTGCGGTGCGTCGTCGGGCCCGACGACCAGGCCGTGCGAGCTGCTGCTGGCCTCGGCGGTCACCTTGCTGTCGTTGGACCGGTTCAGGCTGAACAGGACGAGAGCCGCGATGACGACCGCGATGGCGGCGACGACGGCCACCACGATGAGGATCGACTTGCGGGCCTGCTTCTTGCGCAGCGCCTCCAGCTCCGCGGCGGCCTTGGCAGCGCGTGCCTCCCGCTTCTCCTTGCGCGAGGGGCTGTTGGCTGAATCCATGCTCATGCCGCCACCTCCGTAGGGAGATGCGAAGAATACGGACGCGGCGGCCTGAGGCCTACTGCCGCTCGCTGACGCTCGCTCATAGAAGCAAACATAGGCGGGTCTCCTGAGTGCATCCTGAAACCACGCCATGGGAACCGTTATCACTTCGTCGCCTATCCGCTCGCGAGCACGTCGACCGGCGGCGTTATGGTGCTCGGGTGGCTTCTCTGAACGAACGTCTGGTCTGGATCGACTGCGAGATGACCGGGTTGTCCCTCGAGAACGATGCGCTCATCGAGGTGGCGGCCCTGGTCACCGACTTCGATCTCAACGTGCTCGGTGACGGGGTCGACATCATCATCAAGCCCCCGGCCGAGGCACTGGACCAGATGGACGACTTCGTGCGCAACATGCACGTCAAGTCCGGCCTGCTGGTCGAGCTCGAGGGTGGCGTGACGATGCGCGAGGCGGAGGAGCAGGTCCTGGCCTACATCTGGGAGCACTGCGGCAAGGACTCCCGACCGCCGTTGGGCGGCAACACGGTCGCCACCGACCGCAACTTCCTCGCCCGGGACATGCCCGAGCTCGAGGGGTTCCTGCACTACCGCAACGTCGACGTCTCCTCGATCAAGGAGCTCTCGCGTCGCTGGTTCCCGCGGGCCTACTTCTCGGCTCCCCCCAAGCGCGGCAACCACCGAGCACTCGCCGACATCCAGGAGTCGATCGAGGAGCTGCGCTACTACCGCGAGGCGGTCTTCGTCCCGATGCCCGGTCCGGAGTCTGAGGTGGCCAAGGAGATCGCCGGCCGGCACGGCGCCTCGATCACCGGCCTGGGCGACCCGGCGGCCACCCCCGATTCCACAGATCCGGCCTGATTCCACTATCATTCTTGCTGGCTTGGACATGCGCTGTACGAGCCGATGGTGGGTATAGCTCAGCTGGTAGAGCGCCGCCTTGTGGTGGCGGATGTCGCGGGTTCAAGTCCCGTTACTCACCCCATCGAACGGCCCGTCCGAGAGGACGGGCCGTTCGTCATCTCCAGGCGGATCAGCCTTGGAATCTCGGAATTACCTGACTAAAGTCAGGTATATGAGTGTTGACACCTCGGTGATGCGGGCCTTCAACCGCAGCTACGTACGTCGCGTCGGAGCTCTCGAGGAGTCCTTCCTCGGCAGCGGCCTCCCCTACGGCCACGCCCGGCTGCTCCATGAGATCAGCCTCGGCGCCCAGGTCGATGGAGCAATCACCGTCCAGGAGCTTCGGATCCGGCTGGGCGACCTGGACTCCGGCTATGTCAGCCGGATCCTGCGAGCGCTGGAGAACAACGGGTACGTCACGGTGCGGCCGGACCCGAGCGACGGCCGGCGGCGTCAGGTCGACCTGACCGACGCCGGCCAGTCTGCCGCCGAGGACCTGGACAAGCGCTCCGAGGAGCGCGCGCACCAGCTCCTTGACCCGCTCACCCAGCGCCAGCGCGACCGGCTCAACGAGGCGTTGGCCACCGCCGACATCCTGGTCCGCGCGGCCACGATCACCATCGAGAGGGTCGACCCGCGCGACCCGGTCGCCCAGGAGGCGATGGGCCACTACTTCGCCGAGATCGGTGACCGGTTCGGCTTCACCGTCGGCGACGAGGGCTTCGGCGACGACCCCTCCCTGCGCCCGCCCCACGGCGCCTTCTTCGTCGCCGCCAGCGACGGCGCCCCGGTCGCCTCCGGCGCGGTGCGGGAGTTCCCTTCGACAGGCTCAGGACATCGCGATGAACGCACCGGCGAGATCAAGCGTATGTGGGTCGACCCGAGCTGGCGCGGCGCCGGCCTCGGCAGCCGCTTGCTGCGTCATCTCGAGGCGGAGGCGCTGCGGCTGGGTCATCAGGTCGTACGCCTCGACACCCGCGACGTGCTCAGCGAGGCGATCTCGATGTACGAGCGCGCCGGCTACGAGCGCATCGACCGCTACAACGACAACCCTCACGCCACCCACTTCTTCCGCAAGTCGCTGTCCTGAGCCGGTCGACGGAGCTGGGTCAGGCGTAGGTCTCCAGCCGCGCGAGCGGTGGCTGCGCGCTGGGGTGGGCGACCGTGGCGGCGCCGACCGCGCAGGCCGTACGCAGCGCCTGCTCGTCCGGCGCACCCGCGATGACGGCGAGAGTCAGTGCCGCCGAGAACGCGTCGCCGGCGCCGACGGAGCTGACCACGTTCGACACCACAGGGGCCGGCACCCGGGCGGTCTCCTCTCCCCCGACGAGCATGGCCGCGCCCTCGGCCCCGAAGGTCACCGCCACGCGCCTGGCTGCCCGCAGCTCGGGCATCGCGGCGTACTCGCTCTCGTTGACGATGAACAGGTCCACGCGCTCGATCAGGCCCTCCGGGAGCGGCTGCGCCGGTGCCGCGTTGAGCGCGACGAACCCGGGCGCCTGCGCCGCGACCTCCTGGACCAGGTCCAACGACAGCTCGAGCTGCATCAGCACCGCCTCGGTCGCCGCGATCGTGAGTCCGCCGGCGTCCACCTCCGTGTTGGCGCCGCCGCACACCACGATCTGGTTCTCCCCCGCCGCGTCGACCGCGATCAGAGCCGTGCCGGTGGCCGATCGGGCTGTGCGTACGTCCTCCACATCGACCCCGGCACCGCGGATCGTCTCGAGCGCCCACCGCCCGTCCGAATCGTCGCCGACCGCGCCGACCATCCGCACCCGCGCCCCGAGACGGCTCGCGGCGACGGCCTGGTTGGCGCCCTTCCCGCCGACGTCTCGCCGCAGCCGCCCACCTGCGACGGTCTCCCCGGCCCGAGGCAGCCGCTCGACGGTCGCCGTCAGATCAACGTTGATGCTCCCGACGACGACCAGGTCCTGTGGCGAGTGCGAAGTCACCCGCCCAGTCAATCATCTACAGACGCGCGCCCAGCCAGGAGACGATCTCCTCACCGGCGAGTACGCCTGCGGCAGCGGTGACGGTGAGATGAGGAGCGGTCCACGACGTCTCGTGGAGCTCGCCGTGGGCCGGGCGGATCGCGAGATCGGCGGCCTGCAGGAGCTCACGGTCGAGGATCGAGTCGCCGGCGGCGAGCGTGGCCGAGACGCCGAGGATCGCGGCGACCTCGCGCAGCGCGACGCCTTTGGAGAGACCGTCGGGTACGCAGTAGACCTTGCGCCCCTGGACCGAGACCTTCCAGCCGCGCTGCTCGCAGAACCCGGTCAGCGCCACCAGCCAGGACGCGGGCATCTCGGAGCGGCGTACGACGGCATAGCAGAAGAGCGACTCGGCGTTGCGGTGCTTCTCGATGAACCCCTGCCCCACCTCGGAGGAGGCCTGGGCCCCGAGATGGGCCCAGATCTCCTCGAACGACGCGCCCGACGACTCCAGTCGTGAGGACAGCGCAGCGGAGTAGTCGAGGTCCTCGAGGCCGTCACGCAGCAGGCGCCCGCCGTTGGCGGTGACGGCGAACTTCGGCGTGGGACCCGGCAGGTGGATGCGGTGATACTGCTCAGGAGTACGCGTCGTCACCGGCACCAGCGCACCGGCCTCGTTCAGCGTCGCGATCCCGGCCGCCGCCGGTTCGGTCATGAACGAGAGCGGCCGGCCGTCATACACCTCGACACAGACCAGCCGCGGCGCCTCGGCGTCGGGCATCGGCAGCGACAGCGCCGACGGAGAGTAGACGAGCGTGCGGTCCAGGTCGCAGAAGGCGGCTGCGCGGCTCACCCGGTCCCGGCGCCCATGCCGTCGGCCATCACCGCACCCTTGGTGTAATCGGGATGGATCAGCCCGATGCAGGAGAAGGGCAGGTCTGAGACCCGCTCCAGCGGCACCCCGCGCGCCTCGGCGAGCATCTTGACGTGGCCGAGGTCGGCGTCGCGCGCCGGGTTGACCAGGATCTTCCACGGCACCCGGCGCAACAGCACCCGGGTCGTCTCCCCGACGCCGGGCTTGACCAGGTTGACGTCTCTGATCTGGAACCTCTCGGCGACCTCCTCGACGGCGTCCCATCCCGCCCAGGTGGGCGTGTGGACACCGCCGAGGTGGGCATCGAGGTCGCGCATGACCTTGGTGCGCACGATCGGGAACCGGGCCGCGACCGCGTCGACGAACTTCTTGGACACGTCCTCCGCAGCGAGGTCGGCGTAGAACTTCGCGCCGTGGAAGTCGTTGGGACCGATCAGGTCGTCGTTGAGCACGGTCCGCGACACCAGTCCAGACACCGTCGAGTTGAGGCACGCGGACGGGATCAGATAGTCCTCCCGGGTGCCGTAGATCGACACGCTCCTGCCCGGGTCGGCCAGGACGGCGAGCTCCGGGGAGAACGGCGAGGACAGATGGGCGTGCAGTGTCGCGTTGGCCTTCTCGACCGAGGCCGCCAGCTCCCGGGCGATCGCGCCCTTGCCGGTCCAGCCGTCCACGAACATGACGTGAGCGGGGTCGTGGTGGGCGGCCAGATAGGCCAGCGCGGTCTCGTCGATGCCACGCCCGCGGACGATGGAGATCGCATAGTGCGGCAGATCGAGCCCGTGCACCCGCTGCGCCCAGCGACGCATCAGCACACCGATCGGGGTCCCGGCCCGCGCCAGGGAGACCAGCACCGCACCCGACCCGCGCCGAGCCAGCACCTGCTCGGTGACCAGGCCGACGGCGTACGCGATCCTCTCGGCCGACGCGCTCAGGGCCTTGCCGAAGAGCTCCTGATAGGCCTCGTCGGGCTGGTACTCGATCGGCAGCGACTCTGCGTAGTGGGCGCGGCCGGACTGGATGGCCTCCTCGCGCTCCTCGGTGGGCGCCTCGATGTCGGCGTCGGAGAGGTCCTTGAGCAGCCAGGCGACGTCGTCGCGCTCGTAGGAGCCGAACGCGGGACCATGGAGCGGAGCCGGCAGCTGCCGGGCCGGCTGGTCGTGGCGAGGCTCCGGCTTGAACGCCGGGATGGTCACGACCACGACCCGCGGCGTGATCCGGGCGAGCTGGTCGACCAGGCCGCCGGGCTCGTGCAGGGCAGGCGTGTCGGCGGGCTCGTCGACGACGAGCACGATCGAGGCGAACGCCCCCTGACGCAGGTTGTACGCATACCGCGGTCCGTCACCGTCGGCGGGCGAATCGTGGGAGGGGAACGTCATCGACGTACGGATCGCATAGCCCGGGTCGTCGACGTCGAGCACCGGCGACTGCGTGGTCGTCGAGAAGGTGATCTCGTGGCGATGGCCCTCGGCCGCACGCCTGTCGGCGAGCGCGGAGGCGATCCGCAGCGGGGCGTACATCAGCTCCTCGGTGCCGAGGACGTGCACCGGCCCGTCGGGGATACGGCCGGCGATGGCCGCCGCGGTCACGGTCACGGCCGACTCGTAGGAGCCGGCGGCGCCGGTCACGAAGCCGTGCCGGCCGCCCTCGGGGACCGCGCGCGGCCAGGTCGCGACGACCTGGACGACCTCACCGCGCGGACGCGGGGTCTGATCGACACCGGCCAGCTGGCGCAGGTTCTCCACGGTGTCGATGAGGCCGTTGCCGTTGTCGGAGAGGTTCTCGGGAAGCTCGATCTCGCCGGTCGCGAGGGTGACCACGCTCAGGGTCGCGCGCAGCCGCTTGACCGAGCGCTCCATCCGGGCACGGTCGGCCTCGGAGCGAAGGTCGATGAGCGAGGCGACCACGTAGTGCTTGTGCGGGAACTGCTTGTGCAGCGCCCTGAGCGTGTTGACGACGGTCTTGCCGGTCGAGAGCTCGTCATCGACCAGGACCAGGGTGTCGGCACGGCTGAGGAAGCCTGGGTCGGAGGGCAGCAGCCGGTGAGAGGTCGCGTGGGAGTGCTCCTCCTCGAAGTCACCGACGGGCTCGATGCCTTCGACGACCCGGCGGGTGGAGTGCAGATAGGGCGCACCGAGCGCGTCGGCGACCAGGTGGCCGAGCGCGGTCGCGGTCTCGGCATAGCCCAGGACGACCGCGTCGCCCTTGACCGCGGCACGGGCCTTGGCGCCCAGGCGTAGACCGGCCTCGGTGACCAGACGCGGGTCGGTGGGGATGTGCTTGCCCAGGACCGAGGAGACGAGGAGCTGTACGCGACGGGGGTTGCGGCGTACGGCGAGGCCGACCAGGTCGGTGAGCATCATGCCGCTCGGCGCGTCAGTGGTCCGCAGACGCACGCCCAGGCGTTCGGCCACCCAGGTGCCCGACCAGCCGTTCGTTTCGTCTCTCACCGTGACATCATCCCCCACTGCTCCGGATCGGGCTCAACCGTACGTACTCCACCCATGCGCACGCGGTCGGGTTGCTCCGAGACAACCCGATGGTGAGCCCAGTCCACGTTGTCGCGTCCCATGTTGGCCCCTCGTCACCGGTTTTGACCACCGTCGAAGGCGCATCCGTCGAGCCGGAGGGCTCTGTGAGCGGGGAAGCCGTCCTGGAATGAGAACACGTTCTTGTCGCCGAGGGCGCGGGGCAATAGGTTTCGCACCATGCCTCGTCGCTCGGGAACCCACCGAATCCTCGTCGCGGTGGCGATATTCATCACATTCGGGACCGCGCTGCTGACTCCTGCCGGGGTAGCGAGCGACGTCCCAGCAGGTGAGACTCCGCAGCTCTCCCGAGAGGGACGCTGGCTCGTCGACCAGCACGGGCGCATCGTGCTGGTGCACGGTCAGAACCTGGTCTGGAAGCACGATCCGTACGTCCCACCCGACTCCCCCGAGGGCTTCACCGCGCAGGACGCGGAATGGTTGGCCGAGCACGGGTTCAACGGTGCCCGGATCGGCACCCTGTGGGCCGGGGTGACCCCGGACGCCCCCGGCGAGGTCGACGAGGACTACCTCGAGGACTGGCAGCGGGTGATCGACCTGCTCGCCGACGAGGGCATCTGGATGCAGTACGACTTCCACCAGGACATGTGGCACGAGACCTACGGCGGCGAGGGCGTGCCCGACTGGGCGGCGCAGCGGCCGGCTCCGTACAACCTGCATCCCCCGATCAAGCTGCCGTTCCCGGCGGGCTACATCACCCCGGAGCTGGCGACCGTCTTCGACCACTTCTTCGCCAACCGCGACGGGCTCCTCGACGGCTGGGCCTCGGCATGGGGCGCGGTGGCGCAGCGGTGGGGCGACCAGCCCTACTCGATGGGCTATGACCTGATGAACGAGCCGTGGGCGGGGCGCGAGTGGGGACTGTGTCCGCTGACCGGCTGCCGGGGCACGTACGCCAAGGAGATGCAGCCGGCCTATGAGAAGGCGCTCGCGGCCATCCGCGAGTCCGACCCGGACGGCATCGCCTGGTTCGAGCCCGAGGTGCTGGCGAACCAGACCGGGAAGTCCTACTTCAAGCCCGTCCCGGGCGAGGACCAGGTCGGCTTCTCCTGGCACAGCTACTGCCCCTTCGGCTATCTCGAGTCCCAGGGCATCCCGATCGGCGTGGGTCAGTGCAAGAGCTACGCCGAGACCCACAACCGGGCCGCGCTGGACCAGGCGGAGCGGATGAACGGCACCAGCCTGCTCTCGGAGTTCGGCGCGACCGACAACGCCGAGCTGCTGGCGATCGACACCGCCGCCGCGGACGACAGCTTCGCGTCCTGGATGCACTGGGCCTACAAGCACTGGGACGACCCGACCACCGCCGACGGCGCCCAGGGCATGTTCACCGACGACGCCGACCTCTCGACGGTCAAGGAGGACAAGCTGCGTACGTTGGTCCGCACCTATCCGCAGGCCACCGCCGGCACTCCCGTCGACCTCTCCTTCGACCCGGACACCGGCGAGTTCAGCTACACCTATGAGCCGTCCGCAGATATCGACGAGCCGACCGAGATCTTCGTCAGCCCGCTCCACTACCCCGACGGCCCGGACATCTCGGTCGAGGGCGGCGAGGTCGTCGGCACCGCCGAGCACCACCGGATCCTGGTGGAGCCGACCGGTTCCGACCCGGTCACGGTCACGGTCCTGCGTTGAACCGCCTAGGCTTGGGGCGTGTTCTCCTCCCGCGGTCGTAACGAGCGGAGCGAGCAGGCCCGCGAGTCCGCGATCTCGGCAAAGGACTCCGCCGCCGGAGCGTTCCTCGCCCTCGACGACGCCCACAAGATGACCCAGGCGATGGTCGAGGCGTACGTCAGGATCGAGCCGGGCCCGAAGGCCGATCGGCTCGCCTCGGAGCTGGCCCCGCTGGTGCGCTCCTCAGACGCCGTCCAGCGCGACTACATCGGTGTCGACGACCAGCACAACGGCGTGCTCTTCGGTGCCGAACCGACCCTGGACGTGCTCAAGGGCGCCCATGCCGCCTTCTACGAGATCTACGGACGTCTCGAGGAGGCCCGGACCGGTCTGGACAACTTCCGTGCCCGGCACTCGGCCGAGCTCCAGGACCAGATCTCCGCGGTCCAGGAGAGGGTGCAGCCGGCGATCGGCGCCGCCAACCAGGCCCTGGCGCGGGCGCGGTCCGCCGCGGCTCGCGCCCGCGAGGCCGGGATCGTCTCTGCCGACGTCGACACCCGGTTGACCCGGGCGGAGTCCCTGGGCGAGATCGTCTCCAAGGGTGCGTTCGGGTCCGGTGCCCAGGCGGTCATCAACGCCGCCCAGGACCTCGGCGTCGCCGCCGACGCGGTCGAGGAGATCGCGGAGCGCCTGCTGGCGCTCAAGCAGTCGGGCGGGGGCCGGCTGGCGTCCTCACGCACCCGGCTCTCCGGCATCGAGGGCCGCATCCCGGCCGCCCGCGACACCCTCTCGGCCCTGCGCCGCACCTACTCCCTGGCCTGCTCCGAGGATCTCGACCACGTGCCCGATCTGGCCGCTCGCGAGGTCGCCACCGCGGCGGCGCTGCTGGACAAGGTCGCCGCCGCCCAGCAGGCCGGCGACTGGGACGGCGCGGCGGAGCATCTCGAGGATGCCCGCGAGCACCTCAGGACCGCCGACACCGGCATCGGCGCGGTCATCGACCGTCGCCGTGACCTCGACGAGCTCGCCGCGGATCCGGGGGCCGAGCTGGAACGGGTCCGGTTCGTCGTACGCGACGCCCAGCGCCTCGTCGTCGGCGCCGGCACCAAGGCTCCCCGCAACGAGGCCAGCATCCTCGACACCGCCATCGGCCGCCTCGACGACGTCGGCGAGAGGCTCAGCGGCAACCACCCCGACTACTGGAGCTACCTGGTCGAGCTCCGCGCCGTCCGCGAGGTCGTCGACGGCGTCGTACGCCGCACCCGCGAGGCCATCGCCAAGGGTTAGCCTCGTCACAGCCACGCCGGCGACGAGGAGGTCGACGAAGCCGACGTCCTCTTTGAGCACGCCGAAGAGGCGGGCGCGGCGGTGGATGCGCTCGGCCCAGGCGCGATGGGGCTTGGCCTCGTTCATCTTGTTCCGGTAGCGCGAGGAGCGCACGCCCCCACCCGACATGTCGCCACCGAGGATGTCGCAGGCGTCCGACCACTCCTCGTGGGTGACCACCGACAGCGCGTGCACGACGAGCACATGGGTGGGGTGGATGACGGTCTTGCCGGTCAGCCCGTTGGCCTTGTCGAGCACGATCTCCCGGATCAGGCCGTCGAGGTCGTTGCTGACCAGGGTCTGCCGCAGCCCGCGCTCACCCTGGTCGCGGAACGGCGTCTCACGCAGCTGCGGCTTGAAGAGCCGGTCCTGGTCGGCGAAGTACTCCCACACCGGCCCGGTCACCACGAACCCGGTCCCGTCGGCGCGCCCGAGCACGTTGACCACATCCATGATCACCTCGGCCACGAGCGGCACGTCGTAGACGGTGAGGTCACGGCGGCGCCGCAGGCCGTACGCAGCCGACAGGTCGGTCGCGCCCAGCCGGACCGCCAGCACCTTCTCCCGGTGCTTGGCCAGCAGCCGGGAGACGGCCATCAGCATGTCGACGCGCGACTCGCGGTAGATCGCGTCGGGCGACTCGATGACCGGCATCGCCAGCAGCGGCAGCTCGCTGGCCGTCCGCGCGTCCGCCAGCGCGTCGAGGAACGCGGCACCGGTCTCCTCGCTGAACTTCGGCAGCACGAAACCCGAGAGCAGGCCGGCATGCTCGCCCAGCCCAGCGGTGACGTCGAGGATGTGCTGCGGCTCCCGGACGCGTACGAACGTCAGCGGGGTCGCCCGCCGGTCTTGCTCACCCAGGGACGTCAGCTGGCGGACGATGTTGTCGGCCGCGCCGGGCACGTCCTCGTCCGCGATCGCGTCCTCGAGGCAGAGCACGCTGCTCATCACCCCGTTGTCGGCCTGCTTGACCAGGTCCTCGGCCAGCCGTGGGCGGGTGGCCGGCATGTAGAGCGTCGCACCCAGCGCGGTCGCGAGCGTCTCGAGATCGTCTCGACGGTCGAAGTCCTGCGGCGGGCTCAGGAAGAGGTCGGCGATGTCGGAGTCGCGGAGCTGGGCGAAATGGCGCATTCAGTGGTCCGTCCGAGGAATGGGAGGGGGTCGCCTCGACGATGGGAAAAACGGCCCCGGAGCAGGAGTTCTCTCGACGTTAGCACCCAGTTTTCAACCCAGGGCGAAGCACAGAATCCGGTCCTTGGTCAGCTGTGACACGATCCGACCATGAGCGACCCGACGACTTTGTCCAAAGGTGGCAACACCGGCATCTCTGCCGCCTCCGTACTGGTGACCATCACCTGGCAGGCGCGCCCGGATGCCCCTGACCTCGACCTCTCGGGGCTGCTCCTCGGACCGGACGGCAAGGTGCACGGCGACGGTGGCTTCATCTTCTACAACCAACCCACCCATTCCTCGGGGGCGGTCGTGCACCGCGGGAAGTCCGCCGGGTCCGAATCGATCTCGGCCGACCTGGCGACCCTCCCGACCGAGATCGAGAAGATCGCCATCGCGGCCTCCGCCGACGGAGGCACCTTCGACCAGATCTCCGATCTGAGGCTCACGGTCTCCGATGTCGCCACCGGCCAGGATCTGGTGAGCTTCGCCGGCATCGGTGCCTCCACGGAGACCGCCGTCGTCGTCGGCGAGCTGTACCGGCGCGACGGGGCATGGAGGTTCCGCGCGGTCGGCCAGGGGTGGGAGACCGGGCTCGCGGGCCTGGCGACCGACTTCGGGATCTCGATCGCGCAGCCGGCACACACGACCGCGACGTCCGGCACCGCGAGTGCCGATGCCCATGATCCGGCGACCGACAACGTCCCCGTGAACCTCGACAAGGGACAGGTCTCACTGGTCAAGGGACAGAAGGTGAGCCTGACCAAGTCGACCGGCCCAGCACTGAACGACATCACCCTCGGCCTCGGCTGGGACCCGGCGAGCGGGGCCCGCGACATCGACCTGGACGCCTCGGTGATCACCTACGACGCCGCGGGGCACCCGCTGGAGCTGGTCTTCTTCGGCCACCAGAAAGCCTACGGTGCGATCTTCCACTCCGGCGACAACCTCACCGGCGCCGGGGAGGGCGACGACGAACAGATCCGGGTACGCCTCGCGGCGGTGCCGACGAAGGTGCACACGCTGGTCTTCACGATCACCTCCTACAACGGCCAACAGTTCACCCAGGTCGACCGCGCCTTCTGTCGCCTCCTCGATGACAACGGCACCGAGATGGTCCGTTACGACCTGAGTGACTCCGAGCCGAAGACCGGCGTCGTCATGGCCTCGCTCCAGCGTTCGGCAGGCGCCTGGGAGATGAAGGCGATAGGCAGGTACGCGGATGGCAAGACCGCCCGCAAGCTGCTCGAGGCGGCCCGGCCCGTCCACTGACGAGGGGCCGCCCCTTGCAGGAGCGGCCCCTCGACATGCTCAGGACATCGCCTCGCGGCGTACGAACGAAAGTTCGTTCAGGAGACGGACACCGAGTCGTCGGTGTCGGCGTTGTCGTGGTTCCTCCGCTTGAACACGAGCGAGGAGGCGACCGCGGCACCGATGAAGACGACACCGATCAGACCGGTGACGATCTCGTGGATGTGGATGTCCGGGTCGATGGTGACGAGCATGATCACCGCGAGGGCACCGATCGCCCAGTGGGCGCCGTGCTCGAGGAAGACGTACTCGTTCAGGGTGCCCTTGCGGACCAGGTAGACCGTGATGGAGCGGATGTACATCGCGCCGACGCCGAGGCCGACCATGATGATGAAGATGTTCTGGGTGATCGCGAAGGCACCGATGACACCGTCGAAGGAGAACGACGCGTCCAGGACCTCGAGGTAGAGGAACAGGAAGAACGCGGCCTTGCCGGTGGCCTTGGCAGCCTCGCTGGGGCCCTTCGAACCGTTCCCGGACTCCTCGTCGGCAGCCTCGATCTCCGCCTTGCCGGTCTCCTCGAAGAGCTCGCCGAGACCGTTCACGAGGAGGTAGGTCAGCATGCCGAGCGCGCCGGCCATGAGCACGGTGCCGGGGTCCTCGGCCAGGAACTCGGCGGCGAGAACCACGAGCACGAGCGCGACCACGACAGAGACCTGGTCGAGCTTGCCGATCTTCTCCAGCGGCTTCTCCACCCAGGAGAGCCAGGTGAACTCCTTCTCCTCGAAGACGAAGTCGAGGAAGAGCATCAGCAGGAACACGCCGCCGAAGCCGGCGATCGCGGGGTGAGCGGCCTCCAGGTAGTGCGCGTACTCGTCAGGCTGGTTGAGCGCCAGGTCGAAGACCTCGATCGGGCCCAGTTGGGCGGTGATCGCCACCAGGACCAGCGGGAAGATCAAGCGCATGCCGAAGACCGCGATCAGGATGCCGATCGTGAGGAAGATCTTCTGCCAGAACTCGCTCATCCGCTCGAGGATCTTGGCGTTGATCACCGCGTTGTCGAAGGAGAGGGAGATCTCCAGGATCGACAAGATGGCCACCAGCACCAGCGCGGTCGGTCCACCGATGATGAGGGCGCCGACCAGCGCCGCGGCGGTCACCGCGAACGACCAGCCGAAGGTCTTGAAAATCACTGCTGTCCTAAATGTTGGCCGCCCCGAGAGAAGGTCCGGGGCCGGGGGTTGATGTGGCGCGCCCGACTAGCCGACGTTGACGCCGTAGTCCTTGGCGATACCTGCCAGGCCAGAAGCATATCCCTGGCCAACAGCGCGGAACTTCCAGTCCGCGTCCCGACGGTAGATCTCGCCGAAGATCATCGCGGTCTCGGTGGAGGCGTCCTCGCTGAGGTCATAGCGGGCGATCTCGGTTTCGTTGGCGCCGTTGACCACCCGGATGAACGCATTGCTCACCTGACCGAAGTTCTGGCCCCGGTTGTCGCCGTCGTAGATCGCCACCGCGAAGACGTACTTGTCCACCTCCGGGGGAGCCGAGGCCAGGTTGAGCTTGATCTGCTCGTCGTCGCCCTCCCCCTCACCGGTCAGGTTGTCACCGAGGTGCTCGACGGAGCCGTCGGGCGAGGTGAGGTTGTTGAAGAAGACGAAGTGGCGGTCGGAGAGGACCTTGCCGGAGGCGTCGATCGCGAGGGCGCTCGCGTCGAGGTCGAAGTCGGCACCCGTGGTCGTACGGGCATCCCAACCCAGTCCGACCAGTGCGTTGCTGAGTCCGGCCGGTCCGGCCTCCTTGGTCAACGAGACGTTGCCACCCTTGGCGAGCGAGACACTCATGATTCCACTCCTTGGATCTGGACTGCGCCGCCCCCTGTGGCGACCGAGCCCCTCGAACCTATCGCGTACATGTTCAGCAACGTCCGGCGCCGCTGGCGCGTTCCTGATCCATAGCCAGCCGACGGCTAGGTTTGACCTGCCCGCACCATGGTGGTCGAGCTTGTCGAGACCACCTCACCCCAAGTCCGGAGGAACAGATGTCGGTCTCGCTCAGCAAGGGCCAGTCGGTCTCGCTCGTCAAGCGTGACGGCGACGGCCTGACGTACGTCCGGATGGGACTCGGGTGGGACGCGGTGAAGAGGAAGGGCTTCTTCGGCGGCTTCCGCGGCGCCGACATCGATCTGGACGCCTCCGCGATCATGTACGACGCGGCCGGCTCCCACGTCGACCAGGTCTGGTTCCGCCAGCTGAAGTCGAAGAACGGCGCCGTGGTCCACACCGGCGACAACCGCACCGGCGCCGGGGACGGCGACGACGAGTCGATCGTGGTCCAGCTCGACCGGCTGCCTCCCGAGGTGACCCAGATCGTCTTCACGATCAACTCGTTCACCGGACAGAGCTTCGCCCAGATCCAGAACGCCTTCTGCCGTCTCGTCGACGAGAAGACCCGCACCGAGATCGCCCGCTACGAGCTGAGCCAGACCGGCCCGCACACCGCTCAGATCATGGCCAAGGTCAGCCGCGACGGCGGCGGCTGGGTGATGACCGCCATCGGGACGATCGGCAACGGACGTACGTTCCAGGACCTGCTGCCGGCGATCGCGCCGACGCTCTAGCCCATGCCCTGCCAGGGCTAGCGCTTCGCCTTCTTGATCTCGTCCTTGGCGGCCTGCTTGGCGATGGCCTGAGCCTGCGCCTCCTCGCCGAAGACGCCCTCGACCTTGGCCTTCTCGACCTTCTTGAACTGGCGCAGCATGCTCCATCCGATCACCGCCATCGCGACGCACAGCGCGATGAAGATGCCGAAGGCGGTCCAGCCTGCGACGACGTCTTCGTCCTGCGGCGGGGTGGGCTCGGGAGCGGGCTGGGAGGTGTGGATCGACTGCGTCGTCGCAAGGGTCGTCATCGGGAGGCCGGACATGGAGACATTGTCTCACCCCGCCCTGAGCCGGCCCCCAGACGGGCTCAGCCTGTGACGACCTCGCCGAAGCTGACCTCACGGCCGACCGCGGCCTTGCCCTCGTCGTCGGCGGTGGACGCCTCGAGCCCGGTGAACAGGTCGGTCTCCTCGCGCCGCTCGGCCTCGGGCACCGGCACGTAGGAGGTCACCAGCTCGAAGTCCTCGGTCGGCCAGGCCTCCTTCTCGACCTCACGGGGCACCGCGAACCAGGATCCGTCGGGATCGATCTGGGTGGCGTGTGCGAGCAGAGCCTGGTCCCGCACTCCGAAGTAGGCCGCGCACTCGACCTTCGTGGTCACGCGCTCGTCCCAGCCCGGCGGGCGCTTCCAGCTCTCCAGGCGATCCTCGTAGGGCGAGCTGAGCCCGTGGCGCTTCATCGCCTCGTGCACGGCGATCATGCGCGGGTAGTTGAAGGTGTGGCTGTAGTAGAGCTTGAGCGGCTGCCACGGCTCACCGGCGTCGGGGAACCGGTCGGGATCGCCGGCGGCCGCGAAGGCCTCCACCGAGACCCGGTGGCACATGATGTGGTCGGGGTGCGGGTAGCCACCGTTCTCGTCGTACGTGGTGACCACATGGGGGCGGAACGACCTGATCAGCCGCACCAGCCGCTCGGTGGACACCTCCAGCGGCACCAGCGCGAAGCAGTCATCGGGCAGCAGCGAGGGGTCGCGCGTCTCCATGAACGCGTCGGGCATGCCGGAGTCGACGAAGCCGAGCCAGTCCTGCTTGATGCCGAGGATGTCGCGGGCGCGATGCATCTCCTCGCGGCGGATCTCGTGGATGTTCTCCAGGATCCCGGGACGTTCCATCTTCGGGTTGAGGATGTCCCCGCGCTCGCCACCGGTGCAGGTCGCGACGTGGACGTCGACGCCCTCGGCGACATACTTCGCGGTGACCCCCGCGCCCTTGCTCGACTCGTCGTCGGGGTGCGCGTGCACGTGCATCAGGCGGAACGCCTGCTGGAGCTGCTCTGGCATGGGTTCAATCCTAACCACGCTCCGTCTCACGTTTCGGTTACCCGCTCCCACTCCGCGGACATCGTTGGTGGTAGCGGATGTGCGGTCACCTCGGGCGGGATGGGACCATGTCGTACGTGAGCACGCCGTCATCTGCTGAAGCGGGGCCCGAAGCCGTGAACCCTGAGGCTGGATCCGAGGAGGGCCGCATCGCGAGCCGATACGGCCGAGGTCCGCGCCGTCGCCCGGGTGTGCTCATCGTGGGCCTCGCCATCGCCCTGGTAGCGATCGTCGCCTGGTTCGGCTGGGCGCTGTGGGCAGCCCTGCACCCCGAGGTCTCCTCCGGGCTGGAGAAGTGGGAGGCGGTCAGCGAGAACGAGGTCGAGGTGACCTTCGTCGTACGCCTCCACGACAAGGACGCGAAGCCGGTGTGCACCGTCGAGGCCGAGGACGACCAGGAGGAGAAGGTCGGACACCTCGAGTTCACCGCCGGCGAGGGACGCCAGACGATCACCATCCCGACCGAGCGCCGGGCACTACGCGTCGAGTGGGGTGACTGCACGGTCGACTGACCGCGCAGCCACCCGCGGGAGATCGCGCGACCTGCTCAGCCGGTGAAGACCTCGATCTTCAGGATCTCGACCTTGAGCGGCCCGCGCGGGCCCTCGTACGTGACCGTGTCGCCGATGCTGGCGCCGATGAGGGCCGCACCGATGGGCGAGGCGGCGGAGGAGATCTCGACACCACCTGCGTACTCCTTCATCTCGATCGAGGCGATGAGGCGGGTCTCGGCCTCGTCGTCGTCATCGCCCTCGAACTTGAAGGTGACCAGCTTGCCGACCGAGACGACGCCGTCGTCCGCGGGGACCGTGGAGTCCGCCTTGCGCAGCAGCGCCTCGAGCTGCAGGATCTGGCCCTCGAGCTTCCCCTGCTCCTCGCGGGCGGCGTGGTAGCCGCCGTTCTCCTTGAGGTCGCCCTCGTCGCGGGCCGAGCTGATCTCGGCGAGGATCTCCTGGCGCCGGGGGCCCTTCAGGTACTCCAACTCCGCGGTGAGCTTGTCGAATGCACCCTTGCTGAGCCAGATCGTGGCAGCCGTGGTCTCGGTCGACTGAGTCATAGCGAGTTTCTCCTGATGGGTAGTGAATATAGGTAAGGGGCGCCGGTAAACCCCCGATCACCGGCGCCTTGTCTCCCTGCTGTGCGGGCATAGTTCACCCAGCTGAACGTCCTGCGGGAGATTGTCAGAACTTTCAGTTTAACAAGGCAACCACACCGAAAGACAGTTCGCGGCCGATTCGTTGTGCATTCCGACCTCCGGACCGCTCCCCGGACCGTTCCCCGGCACGTCACGGGCTGATCGCTGGATACCCCTTGTTGCGCAGCTGTTCGAGCACGCGCGCAGCGTGGGTCTGGCCGCGGGTCTCGAGCTGTAGCTGCACCCCGACCTCGGCGAGCCGGAGACCGGGGTTGGTGCGCGAGTGCACGACCTCCATGACGTTGGCACCGGTGTCGCCGATGACCGCCAGCAGCGTGGCCAGAGCCCCCGGCTCGTCAGGGATCGTCACCGCGACCGGAAGGTAGCGCCCGGCCAGTGTCATGCCGTGCTGGATCACCTTGCCGAGCAGCAGCGGGTCGATGTTGCCGCCGGAGAGCACCACCACGACCGGTCCCTCGAAGGCATCGGGCGCGTCCATCAGGGCCGCCACGCCGACCGCCCCGGCCGGCTCGACGACCAGCTTGGCCCGCTCGGCCAGAGCCAGCAGCGCGCCGGAGATCGCCTCCTCCGAGACGGTGCGGATCTCGTCGACATAGGACTGGATCATCGGGAAGTTGGTCTCGCCCGGCAGACCGACCGCGATGCCGTCGGCCATCGTCGGCATCTTGTCCAGGCGGATCGGACGGCCCTCACGCAGCGAGACCGGGTAGGCGGCGGCGGTCTCCGCCTGCACGCCGATGATCTTCACATCGGGGTGCTTCTCCTTGATCGCCAGAGCGGCGCCGGCGAGCAGGCCGCCCCCGCCGAGCGGGATGACGACCGTCTTCACCTCCGGGGCCTGCTCGAGGATCTCGAGCCCGATCGTGCCCTGACCGGCCACGACATCAGCGTGGTCGAAGGGGTGGATCATGACCGCCCCGGTGCGCTCGGCGAACTCCAACGCCGCCGAGAGGCACTGGTCGACGTACTGTCCCTCGAAGATCACCTCGGCGCCGTAGGCGCGGGTGGCCTTCTCCTTCGGGATCGGCGCGCCCTCGGGCATGAAAACCGTCGCCGGGATGCCGAGGGTGCGCGCTGCCAGTGCGACGCCTTGCGCGTGGTTGCCCGCGCTGGCGGCCACCACCCCGAGCTTGTGCTGCTCCTCGGGCAGCCGGGCGATGCGTACGAATGCTCCTCGGGCCTTGAAGGAGCCCGTACGTTGCAGGTTCTCGCACTTGAGGATGACCGTGTCGCCGACCAGGTCGGTGAGCCAGCGGGCTCCCTGGACGGGCGTCTCGGTGATGTAGCCGCGAAGCAGCTCGCGGGCGTCGACGATGTCGCCATAAGTTGGCTGACCAGTGCTGGTCTGACCCTGTCTGTCAGGCACTTCCTGCTCCTGGGCTCGATGGTGGCGGTGACGTCGGCCCGCTGGCCGGCACCGGAGGTGGTGGCGGTGTTGGCACCGCTGTCGCCGCCGCCGGTGCCGCGGTCAGGTGGTTGGCCACGGCGTTGAGGGCGGCCACGAGAGGCACGGCCACGAGCGCACCCGCGACGCCACCGAGCACGATGCCGGTCGCGACCGCGAGGATGACGCCGAGCGGGTGGACCCGGACCCAGCGGCCGAGCAGGAACGGCTGCAGGCCGTGCGCCTCGAGCTGCTGGACGAGGATCACGCCGCCGAGCATCAGCAGCGCCGTCACCGGTCCCTGGGACACCAGCGCGACGAGCACCGCGACCGCGCCGGCGACGGTGGCACCGATCAGGGGCACGAAGGAGCTCAGGAAGACCAGCACGCCGATCGCGACCACGAACGGGACCTGCAGGGCCGCGGCGATGATCATGATGCCGACCGCGTCGACCGCGGCGACGATCACCGTGGCCCGGGTGAACTGGGTCAGCGAGACCCAGGCGACACGGCCCGAGCTGTCCATCCGGCTGCGCGCGGCGCGCGGCGCGAGCCGGACGATCCAGCCCCAGATCCGCTCGCCCTCGGCGCAGAAGAAGTAGGTGGAGAAGAGCACGATGAACAGGCCGGCGAAGACGTCGAGCGCAACCCCGCCTACCTCGCTGACCCGGGAGAACGGGTTGGAGGCGTACGCCGCCGCCCAGTCCTCGACCGTCGTCTGGACCGTGTTGAGCCAGGTGTCGATCTGGGTCTCGCTCGCATGGAACGGGCCGTTGATCAGCCAGTCGCGGATCTCGTCGAGTGCCTTGACGGTCTGGCCGGCCAGGTCGGTGAACCCGTTGGCGACCTGGGTGCCGGCGAAGCTCAGCATGGCGATGACCACGGCGAGGACCCCGATCACCACGAAGAGGGCCGAGATGCTCCGCTTCATGCCGATCCGAGCCAGACCGTTGACGATCGGTGCGACGAGTGCGGCGATCAGCAGAGCGATCACCAACGGAACCACGACGATGCTGAGGTGGCCGAGGCCTCGCACGATGAGATAGCCGGCGGCGACGATGACCAGGAACCGCCAGCCCCACTGGGCGGCCAGCTCCACACCGTAGGGAACGTCGGACCGGGTCACCGGCTTCGGTGGGTTGTCCGGCTCGGGCGCGGCCAGCTGCTCCTGGCGTTCCTCGCGCAGGCGCTCGAACTGGTTGACCAGGCGGAGGGCGAAGTTCTCGGCCGACTCGCGCGCCTCGGCGGCGGCCTCCTTGGCCACCTCGGCCGACTCACGCGCGTCCGCTTCCTCCTGGGCCTGGCGCTGGGCCTGGCGCTGTGCCCCGCGCTCCTCCCGGTTGCGCTTGAACGCGCCTGTCACCCGCTCGAAGCTCCCTTTCGCGGTCGACTTGTCGCCGTTGGGAGCATCCCCCTGATCCGTCACCTGACAGAGGCTACCGGGAGGGTGTGAGGTGGGTCGCGAGGGTGCGCGCCGCATCCGGATGTGACCGCGCGAGCAGCCCCACCGCGGCGAGCACGTAGTCGCTGTCGACGGTCCGTCGCGGCGCCTCCGCGCTTCGCGCGGTTACTCCCTCGCTCGGCGCAAGCGGACGATCAAGCTCCGCGCTGCGCGCGGTTACTCCCTCGCTCGGCGCAAGCGGACGAGCAAGCTCGCCGCTCGACCTCGCTCCGGTCGTCTCGCCGCTCGACCTCGCTCCGGTCGTCTCCGGGAGCTGCCAGCCGCCACGAGTCGACCAACGCATCACCCGCTCCTCGATGCGCGGACGACCATGACGGAGTACGCCGCCGGAGCCGATCACCACACCGACCCGGCGCAGGTCGGTGCCGGTGCGCTCGATCACCTTGCCGCCCGGGGAGAGGACCACCCGGGAGCGTCCGGCGTGCCGCTGGAGGGCGGTGGAGATCGCGATCCTCGCCAGCAGCTCGTCGATGTCCTTGTCCTGCTCGGTCCACGGAAGCCAGCCGGGGTTGTTGCGGCGGTGCTCCGCCTCGCCGGTCAGATCCGACTCGGCCAGGGACGGGTCGGCGTGGTTGGCGGCATCCAGGGTCGTGGTCGCCGACCACCGCATCCCGAGATCGCCCTCGACGGTCCGGGTCACCGGGGTGACCGCGACGACCTCCTCGCGTACGTGCTCGGCCTCTGGGTCCGGACGGACCACGCTGTGCACGTCGGTGGTGGCCCCGCCGACATCGACCACGACCACGTCCTCGCCGAGCACCTCGGCCAGCGTCTCGACGCCCTGGAGCACGACGTCGGGGGTCGCGCCCTGGACGATCTCGGTGAACTCTGCGCGTTGACTGAGCCCCTTGCCGCCGATCACGTGCTCGAGGAACGTCTCGCGTACGGCCTCGCGGGCGCTCTGCGGGGCGAGGACGCCGATCTTGGGAACGACGTTGTCGCAGGTCCGGAGGGGGTTGTCGGTCAGGATCGCGGCGACCTCGTCCCGCGCTTCCTGGTTGCCCGCGTAGACGACCGGCCCGGTCCATCCGGCAGAGGCGAGCTGGCCTGCGGCATCGATGACGGCCTGCCTGTTGCCGCCGTCGGTGCCCCCGGTGAGCAGCACCAGGTCAGGGGTTGTGAAGCTGAGAGTGGCCCCTAGGTCACTCTCAGCTTCACGACTTCCTGTGGCGATCACCGCGACGACCTTGCCGCCGCTGGACAGAGCGACTCGACGCCCGGCCTCGGCGGTCACCAGCTCCTCGTTGCCGACCACGGCGATCCGGAGCCCGCCGCCGGCCGAGGAACAGGCGAGGATCTCGGCGTCGGCCGCCCGGGAGTCCTGCTCGGCGAGGGTCGCCAGGCAGGCGTCGTACGCCTCCATCACCTCGTCCAGTGACGTCGGCGCGCTCGTGGTGCCGAGGACCTCACCGGTGTCGAGGTCGACGTGGAGCGCCTTGGTCCAGGTGGAGCCGAAGTCGACGCAGACCGCGGTCTGTGACTCGTCAGCCCTGGTCAAGGGCCTGCTCGAGGTCGGCGACCAGGTCCTCGACGTACTCGATCCCGACCGAGAGCCGCACCAGGTCGGCCGGCACCTCGAGGTCGGTGCCCGCGACGCTCGCGTGGGTCATCTTGCCGGGGTGCTCGATGAGGCTCTCGACACCGCCGAGCGACTCGCCCAGCGTGAAGATCTTGGTGCGCTCGCACACCGCCAGCGCGGCAGCCTCGCCGCCCTCGACACGGAAGGAGATCATCCCGCCGAACCGCTTCATCTGCTTCTGGGCGGTCGTGTGGCCGGGGTGGGTCTCCAGGCCCGGGTAGATGACCTCGCCGACCTTCGGGTGCGAGGTCAGGAAGTCGGCGATGCGCTCGGCGTTGTCGCAGTGGCGGTCCATGCGTACGGCCAGGGTCTTGAGGCCGCGCAGGGTCAGCCAGGCGCCGAAGGGGTCCGCGATCGCGCCGGCGGCATTCTGGAGGTAGCCGATCTTCTCGGCGATCCCGAGGTCGCGGACGACCACGGCGCCGCCGACGACGTCGGAGTGGCCGCCGACGTACTTGGTCGTGGAGTGCACGACCACGTCGGCGCCGAGCGTGAGCGGCTGCTGCAGGTAGGGGCTGGCGAAGGTGTTGTCGACGACCAGCAGCGCGCCGGCCTCGTGGGCGAGCGCCGCCAGGCCGGCGATGTCGGCGATGTTGAGCAGCGGGTTGGTGGGCGTCTCGACCCAGACGACCTTGGTCCTGCCCGGCTGGATCGCGGCCGCGACCGCGTCGACGTCGGCCACCTGGGCCGGCGTGTGCGCGATGCCCCACTGGCTCTCGACCTTGTCGATGAGCCGGTGGGTGCCGCCGTAGGCGTCGTCGGGAATGACCATGTGGTCACCGGGCCGCATCAGGCTGCGGATCAGGGTGTCCTCGGCGGCCAGGCCGGAGGCGAAGGCGAACCCCTTCTCGCCGCCCTCGACCGCTGCGAGGGCGCCCTCGAGCGCGGTGCGGGTCGGGTTGGCGGAGCGGCTGTACTCGTAGCCGTTCCGCAGGCCACCGACGCCGTCCTGCTTGTAGGTCGTGGTGGCGTAGATCGGCGGGATCACCGCACCCGTCGTCGGGTCGGGCTCGTAGCCCGCGTGGATCGCCTTGGTCTCGAAACCGGCCTTGCCGAGGTGCTGCTGCTCGCTCACACGCCGAGCCTACGTCCGATGCTGTATTCCATGCCATCGGGCTCTGCGCCCATCCGGGAACGTTCGCGCGACGAACTGTGTTGGAGACTGGTAGCAGACCCGACTTCTGGAGGACCTCTTATGTTCGGCCGACCGACTCAGCTCGTCTCCGAGGACCGTGCGCTCGCCGGGCGCGACCAGGCGCTCTTCGAGCTGCCCGCCAAGCACCGCGTCCTCGGCACTCCCCTGCTCGCCTCCCCCGAGGACGGCACGGCGCCGGAGGGGGCCGAGGTGGCGTACTTCGGTCTCGGCTGCTTCTGGGGTGCCGAGGAGATCTTCTGGCAGATGCCGGGGGTCTACTCGACCGCGGCCGGCTACCAGGGCGGCACGACGGCCAACCCGACGTACGACGAGGTCTGCAGCGGCCAGACCAACCACACCGAGGCGGTCCGGGTCGTCTTCGATCCTGCCGTGGTCTCCTACGGGGATCTGGTCAAGAAGTTCTTCGAGGTCCACGACCCCACGCAGGGGATGCGGCAGGGCAACGACGTCGGTACGCAGTACCGCTCGGCGCTCTACTACGTCTCCGACTCGCAGCGGAAGACTGCCGAGGAGCTGACCAAGGTCTACGGCGACGAGATCGCGCGGCGTGGCTATGGCGAGATCACCACCGAGATCCGCGAGGTCCCGACCTTCTTCGCCGCCGAGCCCGCCCACCAGCAGTATCTGGACCGCGTGCCCAACGGCTACCGCTGCCACGCGAACACGGGCATCGCGTTCCCCGCGACCGCCTGATCTCAGCCCAGCGGCAGATACATCACGTGGAGGCCGACCCGGCCGTGCGACGTCGAGTCGAACGCGCCGGGGACGGTCCCGATGATCTGGAAGCCGAGGGACTGCCACAGGCGTACGGCGGTGGTGTTGGTCTCCACGACCGCGTTGAACTGGATGCCGTGGAAGCCCTGTTCGCGATGCCAGTCCACGCAGTATTCGCCGAGGGCGCGGCCGACGCCCTTGCCACGAGCGCTCGAGGAGACCATGAACGAGGCCGTGCCGATGTGGCGGCCCCGGCCGGGGCGGTTCGGGCCCATCTTGGCGCTGCCCAGGATGTGCTCGTTCCGGTCGTCTCCCTCGACCGCGACGACCACATGGTCATACATCCACATGTCCTTGGCCTCGTCAGCGGTCAGACCCTCCGGATAGGCGTAGGTCTCCCCCGCTTCCACGATCTCGGACCAGAACGGGTAGATCTGCGGCCAGTCCTCGGCCGTCGCCTCGCGGATCCGCATCAGAGGTCCTTCCTTCCGTCGACGGCTTCACGCATGAGGTCGGCGCGGCCGCAGTGCCGGGCGTACTCCTCGATCATGTGGACCAGGATCCAGCGCAGGCTAATCGACTGGCCGTCGCCGGTCGTGCCGACCGCGATGCGGTCGAGGGATCCAGCGGTGTCGGTGAGGTCGTTGGAGCGAGCGATCGCGTCGCGGAGCAGGGTGCGCAGCGCCTCGGGGTCGTCCCCGGCGGCACTGTTGAACTCCCAGTCCCCGTCGTCGCCCCAGGGGGCCGTGTCGAACGGCGGGACCGGACCGTTGCCGGCCAGGCGTACGCCGAACCAGATGTCCTCCACGTACGCCATGTGCTTGACGAGTCCGGCCAGCGTCATGCTCGTGGGCGGGAATGGGCGGTTGAGCTGCTCGTGGTCGAGGCCCGCGACCTGCCTGAGCAGGGTCGCCCGGTGGAAGTCGAGGAACGTGCGCAGGGTCGTGGACTCGTCCGCGACGTAGGGGGCACCGGTCGGATGGCGGGTGTCTTCGAAGAGTGCCTCGGTCATGGGCGTCAACGTAGCGGCGCGGAGTTTCCTCGGCGAATCACTTTCGCGAAACTGAAACGCGTTCTAGATTTGGGGTCATGCCTCACGTGCCCGGAAGCCCACAGAGTCCCGAAAAGCCCCTCAGAGTCGTCGTCTGGTCCACCGGGACGGTGGGTCGTCATGCGATCACGGGGGTGGATGCGCATCCCGACCTGGAGCTGGTCGGGGTCTGGACCTCGACGCCTGAGAAGGCCGGGAAGGATGCCGGGGAGCTGGCCGGGCTCGGGCGATCGCTCGGGGTGCTGGCGACCACGTCGCGTGAGGAGCTGCTGGCGTTGAAGCCGGACTGTGTGCTCCACGCCGCGATGACCGACGACCGGGTGTTCGAGTCCATCGACGACTTGACCGGACTGATCCGGGACGGGGTCAACGTGGTCTCCTCCGGTCCGGTGATCCTGGTGCATCCTCAGGGGATCCTGCCGGACGAGATGATCGCCGGCATCGACGAGGCGGGGCGGGAGGGCGGCGCCTCGCTGCACGTCAACGGCATCGACCCGGGCTTCGCCAACGACGTGCTGCCGCTGGCGATCACCTCCCTCTCGCAGCGGATCGACCACCTTCGCGTCAGCGAGATCGCGGACTACTCGACGTACTACCAGCCTGTCGTGATGAAGGACCTCTTCGGCTTCGGGCGACCGCTCGAGGACAAGCCGTTCCTGTGGGAGCCCGGGATCTTGAGTACGGCCTGGGGCCCTGTCGTGCGCGTCCTCGCGGCCGGGCTCGGCGTGACCCTCGACGAGCCGCTCATCGAGGACATCGAACGGCGCCCGGCGGCGAAGGACACCTCGACCGTCTCCCTCGACATCCCCGAGGGCACCCAGGGCTCGGTCCGGTTCACCGTCACCGGGACGGTGAACGGGGTCCCCCGAATCACGCTGGAGCACGTCACACGTACCGACTCCGGGTCCGATCCCGACTGGCCGGTCCCGGCCACCGGAGACGGCTGCTACCGCATCGAGGTCACCGGTGAGCCGTCGATGACCGTCGACTTCAGCCATCACGGCGAGCACGGCGACCACAACGTCTCCGGGATGATCGTCACCGCCCAGCGGCTGGTCAACGCCATCCCCGCCGTCGTCGACGCCTCCCCCGGCCTCGTCTCCCCCCTCGACCTCCCCCTCATCACCGGCCGCGGCCTCGTGACCGGCACCCACACCCACTGACAACCCCCGCCGCCGAGAAGTCAGGTATGCAGGCCGAAGAGTCACTTGTGCAGGCCGAGAAGTCAGTGCGGTGACTTCTCGGCCTGCGGAACTGACTTCTCGGCCTGCGGTTGTGACTTCTCGGCATGAAAGGACTTCAGATGAGCATTCTTGATCGATTCAGACTGACCGACCATGTGGCTGTGGTGACGGGGGCGGGGCGCGGGATCGGGGCGGCTACG
This sequence comes from Nocardioides sp., assembly GCF_050699375.1. Taxonomy (GTDB): domain Bacteria; phylum Actinomycetota; class Actinomycetes; order Propionibacteriales; family Nocardioidaceae; genus Nocardioides. The sequence goes on from NZ_JBOHDN010000339.1 coordinate 26,453, forward strand.
GCGGTGGCGCTGGCGGAGGCGGGGGCGGACGTGGTGATCGCGTCGCGCACCGAGAAGCAGCTCCGGGAGGTCGCCGAGAGGGTCGAGGCGGTGGGGCGCCGGGCGCTGGTGGTGCCGGCGGACCTGGCCGACACGGCTGCGACGGCGGGGCTGGCGGAACAGGCGTACGAGGAGTTCGGGCGTCTCGACATCGTGGTCAACAACGTGGGCGGGACGATCCCGAACACGTTCCTCGACACCGACGAGGGCTACCTCGAGGAGGCCTTCCACTTCAACGTGACGACCGCGCACGCGCTGACGCGAGCGGCGGTGCCCTACCTGCTGAAGAGCCCTGACGGGCAGCAGTCGGTGGTGTCGATCAGCTCGATGATGGGACGTACGGCGGGGCGTGGCTATCTCGCCTACGGGACCGCGAAGGCGGCGCTGGCGCACTGGACGAGGCTGGCCGCGACCGACCTGGCGCCGCGGATCCGGGTCAACGGGATCTTCGTCGGGTCGGTGCGGACCAGTGCGCTCGAGTTCGTCGCGGGCGACGACCGCATGCGCGGCGAGATCGAGGCGAAGACGCCGCTGGGACGCATCGGCGAGGCGGAGGACATCGCGGCAGCGGCGGTCTATCTGACCTCGCCGGCCGGGAAGTTCGTCACCGGGAAGATGCTCGAGGTCGACGGCGGCACCGAGGCACCGACGCTCGACCTCGGGCTTCCCGACGTCAGCCCCTGATCGTCAGACAATCAGACGGTGACGTCCTTGTGCCACGACTCGGTGATGTAGTCGGTCACCCAGCCCATCGACTTGTAGAGCCCGTCGGCGCCGGTCGGGCTGTCGGCGTCGACCTCCAGGCAGACCCGGTCCCGGCCGCGCTCGATCGCATCGCCGATGACGGCGTACAGCAGGCCCTTGGCCACTCCGCGGCCACGGGCGTGGCGGTTGACGCCGATGTATTCGACATAGGTCCCCTCGACACCGGCCGCGTTGGCGGGCAGCACCGAGGCCACCAGCGTGCCGGCCGGGATGGCCAAAACATCTGAGTCGACGGAGTCAGTCCCGGGGCCAGGCTCGGGTTCGGCCTCGGTGTCGTCGACATAGGCCAGCCACCAGTGGTCCCAGCGATGGCCGGGCTCCTCGCGCAGCCGCTGTACGAACTCCGGGAAGCTCTCCCGGTAGGAGTTGAAGTGGTCCTGGAAGGACTCCTCCAGCGTCTGGTGGACGGTCTGCAGGTCGGCTGCCACGGGCATACCGTTCTCGTGGGTCTCGACGGGATGGATCGTGACGCCGTCGCGAAGCTCGGGCACCTCCTCGTCGGGCAGCACCTGCCGGCTCATGTGCAGCCAGGTGCGCTTGTTGGTGAACTCAGCCGCCACCAGCCACTCCCGCTGCACGGTGTCGTCGGCGAACGGGCTGGCGTCGAGGTGGGACTCGCTGATGCCACGCAGCTCCGCCATCGCCCGGGCCTGCTCCCCGAGCCAGGCGTAGAGCCCGGCGGCGACCTCCGCGGTCTGGGAGATGGTGCGGTCGACGTAGAGGTAGACGAGAGTGCGGCCCGCGGCGCGGTCGTGGGCGATCGCCCAGGCACGTACGTAACCCTCTGGATCAACCGCGAGAAGCTGCTGGCGGGTCCAGGACGCGGCCCCGGCCACCTCACCCGCGATGACGTCCTCATCGACATTCTCGGAGCCTTCGAACGGCGTCTTGTCGGCTGCCCTGAGCCTCAGCAGTGCAGGCAGATCATCGAGGTCTGGGACCTTCGTCGTCCAGCCAGAAGGAAGGTCCACGGGCGTCTCGCTATGGTCGCTCACACGGCCATTCTCCCAAACGTCAGAGGTCGGGCGAGAAGCGGCTGCCGTCGCGAGCGTGGTTCCGGGGCGTGCCCGGCAAGGCGGAGGAGGGAGGCGGCCCGGTGTTGGCCGTCGACCGACGACAACGCAGCCGGGTGCGTGCCGGGGCGGCGCGCAGCAGGCAGGACCTTCTCGCCCGACCTCTAAAGGTCCACCCACTGGTCCTCGCCCGAGACCAGCACAGACGACCCCGCGGTGAGCTCGGCGAGGAGCGATTCGAGGCGTTTCTCCTCGGTCGGCGGAGCCCCGATCCGCAGGGTCACGGCGTCCCCGTAGGCGGTGTCGAGGACGGCCACCCCGCTGGAGCGCAGGTCGGTCTCGAGGCGGCCGGCGGCGTCGTACGCCACCTCGATCTCATACTCCCGGACCAGCTCGCGGCGCAGGGTGCCGACCTCGTCCAGGGCGCTGCGTACCGCCTCGGAGTAGGCCCGGACCAGGCCGCCGGCGCCCAGGAGCGTGCCGCCGAACCAGCGGGTCACTACGGCGACCGTGTCCGAGACGCCCGCGCCACGAAGCACCTCGAGCATCGGCGCTCCGGCGGTGCCGGCCGGCTCCCCGTCGTCGTTGGACCGCTCGACGGGCTGCGGCGGCGGACCGATCCGGAAGGCGGAGCAGGTGTGCCGTGCGTCCCAGTGCTTCTTGCGCAGCCGCTCGACCACCGCCCGTGCCTCCGCCTCGTCCTCCACGCGCGCGAGCGTGCACAGGAACCGGGACCGCTTCTCCTCGATCTCGGCGGCGCCGTCGCGGGCGATGCTCAGGTAGTGCATCTCACCACAGTCCGAGCACGCCGCCGCCGATGCGAACGATGAACCCGGCGACCACGACGATGAAGAAGACGCGTACGAATCCGGCACCCTTCGCGACCGCGGTCCGCGCCCCGAGGTAGCCGCCGACCAGGTTGCACACGCCCATCACCAGGCCGGTCTTCCACATCACCGCGCCCTGGGGGACGAAGACGGCCAGCGCGGCGAGGTTGGTGGCCACGTTGGCCATCTTCGCCTTCGCGCTCGCCTCCAGGAACGAGTAGCCGAGCAGCCCGACGAGCCCGATGACCAGGAAGCTTCCGGTGCCAGGACCCAGTGCACCGTCGTAGAAACCGACCGCCAGCCCGACGACCATCGCGCCGACCACGTGCCGGTGGTCGTCGAACTTCAGGGCGGTCACCTCCCCGAGGGACGGCTTGAACACCACCCACGCCCCTACCAGGATCAGGGCCACGAGGACGATCGGCTCGAAGACGGACGCGGGCAGGTGCGAGGCGACCACCGCGCCCAGCGCCGACCCGACGAAGGCGAGGATCATCAACGGGATGAACGTCTTCGGGTCCGGGCCCACGCGTCTGTAGTAGGTCGCGGCGCTGGTCGAGGTGCCGAACACCGAGGCCAGCTTGTTGGTCGCCAGGATCTGCACCGGGGCGGCGCCGGGCAGAAAGAGCATCAGCGCCGGAAGCTGGATCAGGCCACCGCCGCCGACCACCGCGTCCACATACCCCGCGGCCAGGGCCGCCAGCGCGAGAAGGGCGAGTACGTTCAGGGACACCTCTGGCACGGCCGCACCTTAACCTTCGGTCGCGTCAGGCCCGGCATCGTTTTCTCAGGGCGCGAGAAACGACCGCTCGGCGCCCGAGCTCGCCGCTGTCGGTCAGCCGGCCCACCAGCCCCTGCTGCCGAACGCGTCGGGGTAGTCGCCGTAGGAGTTCGACGTACGCCGCGCCGTGCGGTCACCCAGATAGGACCCGACCACCGCGGCGCCGAGATCGTCCAGCTCGGGTGCGACGACGCGGCCCTCGACGCGACGGGCCATGGAGTCGATGAAGCGAGCCAGGCCGGGGTCGTCGCCGAGGCGGAAGAAGGTGGTCTGGGCGCCGAGGCGGCGCGAGTTCTCCAGCTCCTCGACCGATCTCGCGATGGTCACCGGGTGGGGCGGGTAGGAGAACCAGACCTCACCACCCTGCTCCAGGTGAGCGGTGGGCTCGCCGTCGGTGACGATCAGGAGCACCGGCTGCGCGCCGGGGTGCTTGCGGAAGTGCCGGTTGGCCAGCAGCAGCGCGTGGTGCAGGTTGGTGCCCTTGTCCCAGATCGCGTCGAGCGCGGTCAGCTTCTCGATCTCCATGGTCTGGGCGTAGCGGCCGAACGAGATCAGCTGCAGGTCGTCGTTGCGGAAGCGGCTCTTGATCAGGGTGTGCAGCGCCAGCGCGGTGCGCTTCATCGGCACCCAACGGCCGTCCATGGCCATCGAGAAGCTGGTGTCGACGAGAAGGGCGACCGCTGCCTGCGTACGGGCCTCTGTCTCCTGCACCTCGATGTCGTCGACGCTCAACCGGACCCGGCTTCCGGCGGTCGAGCCTGTCGAGCGCTGTGTCGAGCTTGTCGAGATGGCCCGGCCCTCTCCGACTTCTCGGATGACGGCGTTCGTGATCGTGCGGGGTACGTCCCAGGGTTCGGTGTCGCCGAAGGCCCAGGGCCGCGAGGAGCCGGAGAGGTCGCCCGCCGCACCGGCGCGCTGCAGGTCGCGCTCACCCTGCCGCCCGGAGAGCCGCTGCGCGACGTCGCGGAGCAGGGCCTTGCCGAGCTGGCGCATCGCCTTCGGGGTCAGCCTGAGGTCACCGTCGGAGCCGCGTTCGATCTGTCCGGAGTCACGCAGCGCCTGCTCGAGCTCCCGCAACGTACGCGCGTCGACGGCGGCCTCGTCGCCGAGCTGCCGGGAGAGGGCGTCGAGGTCGATGTCGTCGAGCCGCGAGCCGGCATAGGACTGCTGGAGCTGCTCGGAGAGCTGGTCGAGCTCGGCGATGTCCTGGAGCACACCGGTGCCGTCGCCGAGACCGAGACCCTCGCCGCCCCCGAACTCCTCGGAGCCGTACCAGTCCTCGCCGGGCCGCGCTGCCTGCAGGTTGGCGTCGAGCTGTGCCATCTGCTCCATCAGTGAGGGAGACCCGAAGGCCTGCTGGGAGAGCTCCATCAGCTCACGTCGCTGCTCTTCCGACATCGAGTTGAGCATCCGCTGGGCGGCCGCCGAGCGCTGCGCGAGGGTGTCGAGCAGCTCGTCGATGTTCTGCGGGTTCTCGGGGAAGTTGTGGCCGTGCTTGGCCATGAACTCCTCGAAGTCCTCGGGGGTGTCCTCGCCCCGGTTGTGCTTGTCGAGGAGCTCGTTGAGGTCACGCAGCATCTCGGCGATCGCCTCGCGGTCCTCCTCGGTGGCGCCTTCGAGGGCCTGCTTCATGCCCTGGAACCGCTGGTCGAGCAGCTCGCGGCCGAGGAGGTCCTTGATCTCCTCGTAGGCCTCCCGCGCCTCGCGTGAGGTCCAGTCGTAGGAGGAGAGCTCGCTGACCGCCGCCGCGGTGTTGGGCGAGAGGTTGTCGATCTGCATCTCGCGGAAGGCGCGGTCGCCGTCGTCCATCGTGACGTCGCGGGCGAGCTGCTTGCGCTCCTCGAGGACCGCCTTGTCCAGCAGCTCACGCACCTGCTCGAGCGTACCGTCCAGGTTGTGCCGTTGGAGCAGGTCACGGCGCCTTTCGGCCACCTGCCGGGCGATGTCGTCGAGGCCGCGCTGGTCCTGTCCACCACGCCGCAGGAACTCCCGCATCGCCCGCTCGGGTGAGTAGCCGGACATCACGTCCTCGCCGATCGCGTCCAGCGCCTCGGCGATGTCGACCGGCGGAGCGAGCGGGTCGCCCCCGTCGTACTTCTTGTATCTGCTCACGTGGTGCTCCTCGACGCCTGTAACACGCTGTTCGTAGGACTATCAGGTCGTTCCAATAGGGCGAGTAGTCCTACGAACGACGTGTTACCCCTAGCGCGGCCGCCGGCCTCAGCCGTAGACCGTCTCTCCTCCTGCGGTGTCTTTGCCGATCTTTCTGGCCAGGAACAGGCCTTCGAGGGCCAGCTCGACGGCGCTGGCCAGCTGGCCGTCGTTCTTGGGTCCGCCGGTGCTCTCGTAGACGCGGTCGCCTATCTGGTCGTAGAGGTCGGACTCGCCCAGGACCGGGAGACCGGTGAGGAAGTCGCGGGCGGTGACCTTGTTGCCGGTCGTGACCATGCGGCCGTCCTCGATGGCGGCGATGAGAAGCGAGAAGTCGAGGCCACGGAAGTGCTTGCGGACGGTCTCGGCCACCGCCGTACGCAGCAGGTGGGTGAGGATGTCGGCCTCCCGGCCCTCCTCGCCCGACTCGAACTCGATCTTGCCGCCGAGCACCTCGACCGCGGTCTCGATGTCGACCAGACGGGCGACCGCGTCGGCCTCACCCTGGACGGTCGCCCGGTGCAGCGCCGCGGCCGCGACGGTCTCCGCTCCCGCGATCGAGAAACGCGCCGAGACACCGGAGCGCTGGTCGACGGCGGAGGAGCCACGCAGGTGGCGGGTGAAGACGGCGAGGACCTCGAGCAGATGATCGGGTACGTCGGCGACCAGGGCGGCCTCCTGGCGGATCACCGCCAGCTCGGCCTCGAGCTCGCGCGGGTAGTGGGTGCGGATCTCGGCGCCGAAACGGTCCTTCAGCGGCGTGATGATCCGGCCGCGGTTGGTGTAGTCCTCCGGGTTCGCGGAGGCCATCACGAGCAGGTCGAGCGGCAGCCGCAGCACGTAGCCACGGATCTGGATGTCGCGCTCCTCCATCACGTTGAGCATCGCGACCTGGATCCGCTCGGCGAGGTCGGGCAGCTCGTTGATCGCGACGATGCCGCGGTGGGAGCGCGGGATCAGCCCGAAGTGGATCGTCTCCGGGTCGCCCAGCGAACGGCCCTCGGCGACCTTCATCGGGTCGACGTCGCCGATCAGGTCGGCCACCGACGTGTCGGGCGTGGCCAGCTTCTCCGAATAGCGCTCGGAACGGTGCTTCCACCCGACCGGCAGCGCGTCGTCCTGATCGGCGACCGCACGCTTCGAGGCGACGGTGACCGGGTCGAAGGGGTGCTCGCCCAGCTCAGAACCCTCGATGACCGGGGTCCACTCGTCGAGCATCCCCACCAACGTACGCAGCAGCCTGGTCTTGCCCTGACCACGCTCACCCAGGAGGACGACGTCGTGTCCGGCGATCAGGGCGCGCTCGAGCTGCGGGATGACCGTCTCCTCGAGCCCGTGCAGCCCGGGCCAGGGGTCTTCGCCGGCCGCCAGCTTCGCCAGCAGGTTGTCGCGGATCTCCTCGCGGAGCGACTTGAACACATGGCCACTCTCGCGAAGCTGGCCGAGGGTGCTGATCGTGGGTGCGGCAGTCACGGATGCAACGCTACGCCGCTGCCCAACTCTCTGGTGACGGAGGCGTCGACGTCCTGACCCTCGGAACCGGGCTCCGCGACGGTGGCCAGCAGCTCCTCGACCCGCTCCCTGGTCAGCTCGGTGCGGTCGAGCTCGCCCACCTCGTCGAGGATCGCGAGGACCTCCCGGAGCGTGGCGTGGGCCTGCGCGAACCGCGCGGTGGCGCGCTCGATCACGGCACGGCGTACGAGGACCTTGGCCTCACCCCACCGGTTGCGGTCCTCGAGATGACGGGCCAGCTCGAGACGCAGGTGGCTGTCGGCGTCCTCGTAGCGCTCCAGGCCGATCAGGGCGTCGGCGAGGGTCACCCGCGGCGAGGAGGACTCGACGTCGACGGGGTCCTGGCCGATCTCCTCCTCGATCAGCCGCACCGCGTCCACGTAGCGCGCCATCCGCACATAGACCTCGGCGCGCCCGATCAGGCTGCCACGAGCGCGGTCCGCCATGCCGGCCGCGTCCGCGACGGCGTACGCCTCCTCCAGGGCCGCGACCGCCTCGTCCAGCGCTCCGGTCATGCTCAGCGCCTGGCCGCAGTTGGACAGCGACATCTCCAGTCCCGCAGCGGCCCCGGCATCGCGGAAGACCTCGGCCGCGGCACGGAACTCCGAGATCGCGCGGGGCAGGTCACCCGCCCGGGCACGGCTGATCCCGAGCTGGTTGCGGATGTAGGCCGCATCGACCCGGTGGCCCGCACGGATGGCCGCGTCCAGGCCGACCTCCTGCAGGGCAGCGGTCTCGGCGGGCGAGTGCCGCATGGAGAGGTTGAACATCTTGTTGACCAGCTGGTAGGCGGCACTCAGCAGCCCGCGGCGCACCGCCAGCCGCGCGGCGAGCCCGAAGCTCGGCCACTCCCGGTCTCCCCAGGCCCGGGCCTGCTGGGACGTGGCGAAGCTCAGCGCCGTCACCCCGGGCACGATCGGGTCGAGGGTCATCAGCCGGTGGGACGGCCCGTCGACCTCGGTGGCGGCGACCAGCGAGTGGGTGTACCAGCTCACCAGCCGTCGCAGCGCATCGCCCGACTCCTCCTCGGAGCCCATCTCCAGCGCGTAGTCGCGGACCAGGTCGTGCAGGACGAAGCGCCCGGGGCGGTGCTCGCGGAGCAGGTTCGCCTCGGCCAGCCGGTCCAGGAGCCGGCGAGCGGATCCGGTCCCGACCCCGGCCAGCGCCGCCGCGCTCGGCACGCTGAGGTCCGATCCAGGATGCACCGCGGTCCTACGGAACATCGCTCGCGACTCCTCGTCGAGAGCGTCGTAGGACCAGGAGAAGACCGCCCGCAGGTCGGTGAGCGGGTCATCGGCGGTCTCCAGCGCCGAGAGCCCGCTGGACTCGCCGCTCAGCTCGGCGACCAGGTCGGCCAGAGAGACGTCAGGATGCCGGCTGCAGCGCTCGGCGGCGACGGCGAGCGCCAGCGGCAGGTGTCCACACATGTCGGCCAGCACCCGCACGGCCTCCTCGTCCGAGGCGCGCTCGGCGAGACGCTGCCGGAGGAAGTCCTCCGACTCCGCAGCGGTGAGCATGTCCAGCGCGATCCGCTTGGCACCCTCGCGCGACGCCAGCCCGCGCATCTGGCTCCGGCTGGTCACCAGCGCGAGCGACTCCCCGCCGGGGAGCAGCGGTCGCACCTGCTGGGCGTCGCGGGCGTTGTCGAGGACCAGGAGGACGCGCCGTTGCGCCAGGGTCGTACGCAGCAGGGCCGAGGCCGCGTCGACATCATCCGGCACCGCCTCGCCGTCGACGCCGAGCCCGATCAGGAGGCCCGAGAGCGCCTGCTCCGGCGGCATCGGCTCCCCCGGCCCGTAGCCGCGCAGGTCGATGAAGAGCTGGCCGTCGGGAAAGTGATCGATCGTCCGCCGGGCCCAGTGCACCGCGAGCGCGGTCTTCCCCGCCGCGCCGACCCCGTGCACGGCGACGACACTCGGCCATCCCGACTCGTGGGCGATGGTCACCGCGTCGAGCAGTCGCAGCTCGACCTCGCGCCCGGAGAAGCCGGGTACGTCGGCGGGCAGCTGGTGCGGGACCGCGTCGGGCAGGTTCTCCTCCGAGGTCCGCTGCGCCGGCACCGCCGGCTCGCTGTCCGGCGCGTCCATCTCGGGGTCCGGCGAGGCGCCGACCAGCAGCCGGGTGAAGATCGCCCGCAGCTCCGCTCCCGGGTCTGCACCGAGCTCGTCGGCCAGTCGGGACCGCACCTCCTCGTAGGCCTCCAGGGCCTCGGCGGTGCGTCCCGCGGAGTCCAGCGCGTCCAGCAGGATCGCCCACAGGGACTCGCGCAGCGGATGGTCGCTCACCACGCGACGCAGGTCGGCGACCGCCTTCGAGGCACGACCGGCCGCGACGTCGAGCTCGCCGCGATGCTCCATGGCGGCGAGGTATCGGTCGACCAGCCACGGCCGCATGCGTTCGGCGAGCGACTCCCCGGCGGGTTCGTCGAACGGCTCACCGCGCCACAGCTCGATCGCCTCCTCGAGACGTTCGTAGGCGTCCGCGCCGCCGGTCCGGTCGAGCAGGTCGACGAAGGCGAGCGCGTCCACCGACGAGCGGGGCAGGTCGAGGATGTAGCCGCCGGCGGCGCGGCGTACGACCTCCTTGCCCAGCACGCGACGCAGCCGCCCGATGTAGGTGTGCAGGCTGCCGCGTGGGTTGTCGGGCAGCTCCTCGCCCCAGATCCGGTCGGCGAGGAGGTCCGCGGAGACCGGGGTGCCGGCCTCCAGCGCCAGCAGCGCCAGCAGCGTACGAGGGCGGCGGCCGGGGACCTCCACGGGCGCGCCCGCGCGCGTGACCTGGAGGGGGCCGAGGAGACAGATTTTCACGTCCGTCACCGCAACGCCCCCGTCGTCCCGAGCCGATCGCGCCTGAGAGTCACCCCGCAACCATAGACGGCACGCAACGGCCGATGCGACCGGAATCGGTCGTTGTCAAGGCATCTGTCGGCCTGTCCGCAAACGGTGTCCCACAATGGGCCCATGTCACCCTTCGGTCGCTCCTCCGGATCAGCCGCCTCGGCGGTAACTCTGCCCCAGCTGTGCCCGTGCGGCACCGGTCAGCGCTACGCGCTCTGCTGCCACCGGCTGCACCGCGGCGGGGCACTGGCCGAGACGCCCGAGGAGCTGATGCGCAGCCGCTATGCGGCGTACGCCGTCGGGGACTGGGACTACATCTTCCGCACCTGGCACCCAGGGACCCGTCCGGATGATCTGGGCGTGGCCGCACCTGACTCGCGGATCGCGTGGACGGGCCTCGAGATCGAGGGCTCCGGGACCGACGACGAGACTCACGGCTGGGTGGCGTTCCGGGCCTCCTACGAAGCTCCGTCAGGGGATGGTGTGCTCGCCGAGCACAGCCGGTTCGAGGTCCGCGCCGGGCGTTGGTTCTACGTCGACGGCGCTGTCGGTGGGGAAACTGTTGACGAGGTGTAGCCGCCTCGAACCCGCGACGAATCCGCGGTGAAAACAAGCATCTGAAGGTAAAGGGTGCGCACGATCGAGAAAATGAGCGCGCGACGTCCGGCACATCAGGTGGACTAAGGCCCCTGGAGACGACAGACTCTAATGGTGACCACCGACGTGACCGAGGACCTCACCGGTCTCGAGCCATCGGCGCGCTCGCTCCTGGACGCGGTCATCGCGATGTCGAGCGAGCTCGACCTGAGCGCGATGCTCGAGCGGATCACCCGGTCGGCCTGTGAGCTGACCGGGGCAAGCCACGGCGCCCTCGGCGTCCTCGGCCTGGACGGAGATCTCCAGGACCTGATCACCTACGGACGGCAGCAGGAGCCGACCCTCCGAGTCGTGGGCAAGAGCCACGGACGCCGTGCGCGCGTCGACGCGGCCGCTGACGCCGAGCCTGAAGTCACGCCTCCCGAGGCGCTCCGTCTGCTCGCGCCGCGCGCGGCGGCCGGCGACGGTGGCAGCCACGCGCTGCGTACGGGCGATCCCGGGAAGCGCAAGTTCCTCGAGGTCCCGCTGCGGATCAAGGACCACGACTTCGGACACCTGCTGCTTTCCGAGAAGGTCGGCGACGCCGACTTCACCTCCCACGACGAGCAGCTCGTCGTCGCGCTGGCCCGCGCAGCGGGCGCCCAGATCGACCGGGTGCGCGAGCTCGAGCTCAGCGAGCAGCGCCGCAGGTGGCTCGAGGCGAGCGCCGAGCTCAACCGCGCCCTGACCCCGCCGTTGGAGCACACCGTCGCGCTCGAGCGGATGTGCGAGACGGCGCTGCCGCTGATGCGCGCGATCGGGGTCGGCGCCGGCACCCGCATCGAGCACGGGCAGGTGACAGGTCTCGCCGCGATGCCAGGTCAGGAGGAGCGGGTCCGTGCGGTGACCGAGAAGGTCCCGGTCCTGATCGACCGCCGCATCATCGAGCCGCTGGACCTGGAGGTCGACGGACTGCACGTCGTCGTCGCTCCCGTGCGTTCCTCCCTCGCCGGGCGCGGTGCCCTGCTGGCCATCTACGACAAGCAGTCCGCCGCCCGCGACGAGCACGAACGCGAGCTCTTCTTCGGCTTCGCCGGACAGGCCGCCCTCGCGCTCGACCGGCTCCGGGCCGTCGAGGACCGCGCCGACCTGGCCGTCATCACCGACCGCGACCGGATCGCCCGCGACCTGCACGACGTCGTCATCCAGCGCCTCTTCGCCATCGGCCTCCAGCTGGAGGCCCTTGGCCGTGACCCGATCGAGGTCAAGGAGCTGTCCAAGCGGCTCTCCGACCAGGTCGACGCCCTGGACCAGACCATCAAGGACGTACGCGGCTCCATCTTCGACCTCAGCAACCACGACGCCTCCTCGCTGCGAGCGCAGGTGCGCGAGGTCGTCCGGGAGTACGCCGGGGTCATGGACTTCACCCCGGAGATCAAGATCACCGGGCCCGTCGACACGGCGGTGCCCGAGGCCGTACGCAACCACCTGCTGCCGGTGCTGCGGGAGGCGGTCTCCAACCTTGCCCGCCACGCTCAGGCCCGCAGCGCCCAGATCGAGCTCTCGCTCCTGGACGGCGAGATCAAGCTCGTCGTACGCGACGACGGCGGCGGTGTCCCCGAGGAGGCCGAGGAGAGCGGGCTGAAGAACGCCCGCTGCCGCGCGGTCCAGCTCGGCGGTCAGCTCGAGATCGGCCCGCGGTCGCCCAGCGGCACCGAGCTGGTCTGGCAGGTGCCGATCACCGCCGGGGTCTAGCTTTCCGCTAGTTGCCCCGTCGGGGGTGGAGCAGCTCCTTGGCCATCAGCGCCGCCTGCGTACGCCGCTGGACGCCGAGCTTGGCCAGGATGCTGGAGACGTAGTTCTTGACCGTCTTCTCGGCCAGGAACATCCGGCCGGCGATCTCGCGGTTGGTCAGGCCCTCGCCGATGAGCGCGAGCAGCCGCTTCTCCTGAGGCGTGAGCGCCTGGATCTGCGGCGAGTCGCCCTCGGGGTTGCGCATCCGCTCCATGACCTTCGCGGTCATCACCGGGTCGAGCAGCGAGCCGCCGCCGGAGACGGTGCGGATGGCCTCGACGAGGTCGTTGCCGCGGATGTCCTTGAGGACGTAGCCCTTCGCCCCGGCCATGATCGCCGAGAAGAGCGCCTCGTCGTCGTCATAGGAGGTCAGGATGAGGGCGAGCATGTCGGGGTAGGCGGCGCGGACCTCGCGGCAGACCTCGATCCCCGAGCCGTCGGGGAGGCGGGCGTCGAGCACGCACACGTCGGGTTGGAGTCGGTCGATGTCCTCGCGCGCCTGGGCGGTGGTGCCACCCTGGCCGACAACGGCGATGTCGTCGTGACTGTCGAGCAGGGTCGTCAGTCCTTGACGGACGACCTCATGATCGTCGAGCAGGTAGACCCGGATCGTCCTTGTCTCGGTCAACACCGTCTCACTTCCCCCATTCGTTGAAGGGAGACCACGCTATCGGTCAACCCCAGTCCGGTCGATGTGTGCGTCATCCACAGTACGGTTTTCGTGCCGCCGAGCGGACCGTCTTCTGAACCGACCGTCGGGCCGGTCTCCTGCGGGCCAGTCTCCCGCGAGAGCACCTCCTGCGCCAGTGACGTGGCGGTCTGGGTGTCGAGATGGGCCAAAGGTTCATCCAGAACCAGGACCTTGTGCCTGGCCAGCAGCGACCTCGCCACCGCCAGCCGCGCTCGTTCGCCTCCCGAGACCTGGGCGGCGCCGTCGCCGAGCCTGGTAGCCAAGCCGTCGGGGAGCGCGTCGAGCCAGGCACCCAGGTGAGCGCGCCGGATCGCAGCCTCGACCTCTGCGTCGGTGGCCGTCGGTCGGGCCAGGCGGACGTTCTCCACGAGGTTGGAGGCGAAGACATGTGGGTCGTCGTCGACGAGACCGACGATCCTGCGTACGTCCGTGGGGTCGAGGTCGCGGGTCGGCACGCCGCCGAGCGTGATCGTGCCCGTGTCCGGGTCGAGGAAGCGGAGCAGCAGCGCGGCCAGGGTGCTCTTTCCGGAGCCGGAGGGCCCGACGATGCCGATCCTCGCGCCGGGCCTGATCCACAGATCCGGGATCTCGACCGCCGGCCCACCGCCGGGGCGGGCGGCGACGCCGTCGACCACGATCTCGATGTCGTCGCTCGGCGACCTCGGAGTCTCGGGGGCGGTGACCGCCGGGCTGCGGTGGGTGAGGTCGTCGAGGCGGCACCGCGCGGCGCGGGTGCGTGCCCTGGCCGCCCCGGCATCGGCGAGCGTCGCCGCGGGTTCGGCCAGCGCCAGCGGGATCAGGGCGAGCAGTGCGAGCATCGGTCCGTCGGTGGTTCCCGCGTAGGTCGCGGTGGCCGCGACCGCGGCTCCGCTGACCACCAGCACGATGGCTTTGGCCACCGAGGATGCGCCTGCCGCGGTCACGGTTGCCCTGGTGGAGGTGCGGGCGAGGTCGCCGAGCGCGTGCAGCACCGGCTCGCCGGCCTGCCACATCCGGCGCTCGGCGGCCGTCTGGGTCGCCTCCACCACCTGCTCGGACACCTGCGCGCGGACCGTGATCGCGGTGTGCTCGGCGCGTGCTGCCCCTGCGTACGCGATCCAGAAGGCGGCGCCCGCCGCCAGCGCCGTGGCCGTCGTGAAGGCGGCCGCCATCGGGTCGATGAGGGCGGTCGCGAGGACCGCGAGAGCCGCCACGACGGCGTACTCCCTCGTCGGCAGCCGCACCCTCAGCTCCTCGTCGAGGACCGCGTCGACGTCGTCGACCACGCTCGCCAGCACGTCGCCGCGGCGCCCGGGGATCGCGCCCGGGACCAACGGCACCAGCGCGTCATAGACCTCCACCCGCCGCTGCGCCAGCAGCCGCAGCGCACTGTCGTGGGACCACAGCCGCTCGAGATAGCGCAGCACCGGCCGAGCGATCCCGAACGTACGCACCCCCACCATCGCCGCCACCAGTGTCAGGATCACCGGGTGGTAGGAGGCCTTGATGATCAGCCATCCCGCCAATGCCGTCAGCGCCACCCCCGACGCCCAGCTCAGCCCACCCACGACCGCAGCCCCCCACAGCGCCCCCCGCCCCGTCGAGCCGTCACCCGCCTCGACCGAGGAGTCACGTACGTCAGCCGAAGCGTCACCCCCGCCGGCCGAGGAGTCACCCGCGCCGGCCGAAGCGTCAGTTCTGCGGGCCGAGGAGTCACCCGCGCCGGCCGAAGCGTCAGTTCTGCAGGCCGAGGAGTCACCCGCGCCGGCCGAGGAGTCAGTTCCGCAG
>NZ_JBOHDN010000340.1:0-2148 GCF_050699375.1 Nocardioides sp.
CCAGCACGTAGATCGAGAAGAGCCACGGGAACTGCTCGAACCCGCCGAGGTCCCTCACCACGCTCGGCACCGCGGTCGCCAGGATCGTCATGTCGATCGCGACCAGGCTGAGCGAGACCATCACCGCCAGCAGGATCGGTCCGCGGTCGCTACGAAGCCCGACGGACCTGCGGGTGGGTCTGATGGAGGTCGACACAATCGTTAGCAAGCCTCACGACCGCCCATTCATTCCTACAGAGTCATTCCTCCTGCGACTTTGGTAGCACCCGTCAGGAACCGATGCAGGGTTCACAGGTGCGATCCCGCGGCCTAGCGTCACAAGCATGAACGTAAAGACCCTCGGATCGGGGAAGTACGTCGCTCGTGCCGGGGCGCTCGCGACCTGCATGGGCCTGGTGCTCAGCGGACTGCAGGGGATCTCCTCGCCCTCGACGGCCAACACAGATCCCGACCAGCGCGTGGTTCGCACCGACCAGGGTCTGGTCCGAGGGGTCGCCGAGCAGCAGAACCTGCTCTTCCAGGGGATCCCCTATGCGCAGCCACCCACGGGCGACCTGCGCTGGCAGCCGCCACGACACCCGAGGCGGTGGTCCGGCGTACGCGAGGCCAGCAGGCCCGGCCCGGCGTGCGCGCAGCTCGGTGACGACGGCGAGGTCCTGAAGGGCTCATCCGAGGACTGCCTCTACCTCAACGTCACGACTCCCCGGAGCTCGACCCACTCGACCCATGAGCGCCGTCCGGTGATCGTCTACCTGCACGGCGGGGCGTTCAGCTCCGGAGCCGGCAGCGACTTCGACGCACGCCGGATGGCCGCCGCCGGAGACGCGGTGGTCGTGACGGTGAACTCGCGGCTGGGCGTGTTCGGGTTCTTCGGCCACCGCGATCTCCCGGACTCGGGCACGTACGGGCTGGCCGACCAGCAGGCCGCGCTGCGCTGGGTCCGGTCCAATGCCCGGGCCTTCGGCGGCGACCCGGGCCGCGTGACCTTGATGGGAGAGTCCTCCGGCGGCGCCAGCGCCTGCGCCCAGCTGACCTCACCCACCGCCGCGGGGCTGTTCCACCGCGCCATCATCCACAGCGGCGCGTGCACCCAGCGGTGGCCGCGCAACGTGATGTGGCCCGGCGCCGGAGAGACCGAATACTGGGCGGCGCGCGCTGACGTACAGGACAGAGGTACGGCAGCCGCGAAGGACCTGGACTGCGTCGGGGCCGGTGCCCTGCGCTGCCTGCGGGAGCGTGTGGAGCCGGCACAGCTGCTCGCACTCAACGGGCAGTTCACCCAGCCGGCGTACGACACCACCTTGCTGCCACTCGACCCGGTGAGAGCGCTGCGCGGCGGCCGGTTCCACCGGGTGCCGGTCCTACAGGGAAACACCCGCGACGAGCACCGACTGTTCGGGTCCCTGTTCGAGGCCGAGCAGCCGATCGACGACGCGCGATACCGGAACCTGCTGACCGAGTCCTTCGGCGCGGCCGCCGCCGACCGAATTCACGCCCAGTACCCACCGAGCCGTTACCGCGGACAGGCCAAGCACCCGGCCTCACTGGCCTGGGCGGCGGTGGGCACCGATGTCGGCTGGGTCTGCCCGACCGTCTCGGCCAACCGCATGCTCGCGGGGCGGGTCCCCGTCTACAGCTTCGAGTTCGCAGACCCCGACGTACCGGCGAACTTCTGGGAGTTCCCCGAAGGGTTCCCGCCAGGGGCGTACCACGGATCCGAGCTCCCCATGCTCTTCGACCTGGGCGACTCCTACGCCTCACTGAGCAAGCAGCAGAAGGCACTGTCGACCACGATGATCAAGTACTGGACCGGGTTCGCACGGTCCGGCAACCCGAACGCTCACGACCTGGCCAGGTGGCCGCGGCTGCCGCGGCTGCCCGTCGCAGGGGCCGGGCCACGCACCCTGTCCCTGGACTCCGGGCCTGGCGGAATCACCCGCGTCGACCTCGAAGCCGACCATCGCTGCGCGTTCTGGGAGTCGGTAGCCGCAGAGCAGCGCCCGCCTCGCTGAGCCGTTGTGCTCACTTCTCCTCGAGCTCGGCGAGGTCGAAGACCTCGTCCGCGGGGGGCTCCTCCACGTGGAACTCCTTGTCGAAGTCGGAGAACCGGAGCTCGCCGGAGCTGCCCTGGGTCCACTTGAGGATCCG
>NZ_JBOHDN010000341.1:0-10870 GCF_050699375.1 Nocardioides sp.
GTTATAACGAGCCGACTCGGCGGGATCTGTGGTCAGTTTGAGCCGACTCGGCGGACCGGGATCAGGGCGCCGCGGGAGAGCTCGG
Organism: Nocardioides sp.; assembly: GCF_050699375.1. Taxonomy (GTDB): domain Bacteria; phylum Actinomycetota; class Actinomycetes; order Propionibacteriales; family Nocardioidaceae; genus Nocardioides. Next base: position 86 of record NZ_JBOHDN010000341.1, read on the forward strand.
CGGGAGGGCCGGGTCACACGTGGCCGGATCGCCCGGTTCGGCGGTCTGGGTAGCCGAGGCCGAGGGGTTGGCCGGGTCCGTCCCAGGCACCAGCGTCTGACAGCTCGGCAGGGGCTCCTCCTTCGTCGAGACGAAGATGATCACCTCGCGGTCCTTCTCGAGCGGGGTGCCCTTGGCCGGCGTCTGCTCGACGACGGTGCCCTTCGGCTCGTCGGTGTTGGGGTCGTCCTTGACCACAGGAGTGAAGCCCGCATCGCGGATCATCTCCTTGGCCTGCTCGAGTTTCTTGCCGACGACGTCCGGGACCTTCTTCGGCCCCTTGGAGACGGTGATGGTGACCTCGGTGGAGCTTCCTGTGGTCACGCTCTGGCCGTCGACCGGGTCGGACTCGATCACCGTGCCCTTGTCCTTGTCGGAGTCGGCGGTCTCGACCTTCACCGCGAAGTTGTAGGGATCGCCCTCGAGGAAGTCCTTGGCGGCCTTCTGAGACATCCCGATCACGTTGGGCATCTCCCGGTTGGGTGGGCCGGTGGAGACCGTCAGGGTGACGGTGCTGCCCTCCTCGAGATCCTGGCCTGCAGGCGGGTCCTGAGAGATCACCACGCCCACGGCGACGGAATCGCTGGGCTCCTGCTTGATCTTGCCCTCGAACGTGGCCGCGCTCAGCTCGTCCATCGCCTTCTCCTGGGTCAGACCGGCGACGTCGGGCACGGGTGTGCTCTGCGGTCCGAGGGCCGTGGGCAGGAAGTAGGCGCCCACGGCGATCAGGCCGATGATCAGCAGGCCCAGCAGCACGAGCACCCACGGGCGCGGGCCCTCGGGACGCTCGTCCTGCGGAGGGTAGTAGCCACCGGTGGTGGGATCGCCGCCGTACGGACCCGCCGCGACAGCGCGGTTCTGGGCGACCTGGGTCTGGTCGAAGCTCGGCGGGACGACGGCCTGGACCGGGCGCCCGGCGAGATAGCGCTCGACATCGGTACGCATCTCCTGCGCGGACTGGTAGCGGTCCTCGACCCGCTTGGCCAGCGACTTCATCACGATCGCGTCGATCTCACGGGTGAGCGTCGGGTCGTGGGCCGAGGGCGGCTGGGCCTGCTCGCGCACGTGCTGGTAGGCCACCGAGACCGGGGAGTCGCCCACGAACGGCGGGCGACCCGTGAGCAGCTCATAGAGGAGACAGCCGGCCGAGTAGACGTCGGAGCGGGCGTCGACCTGCTCACCACGGGCCTGCTCCGGGCTGAGGTACTGCGCGGTGCCGACCACGGCCGCGGTCTGGGTCATCGTGGACTGGGCGTCGTTGAGCGCCCGGGCGATGCCGAAGTCCATCACCTTCACGTCACCGGCCGGGGTCAGCATGACGTTGCCCGGCTTGATGTCGCGGTGGATGATCCCGTTGCGGTGGCTGTAGTCGAGCGCGTTGAGCACGTCGGAGCTGATCTCCAGCGCTCGCTCGGGCAGGATCTTGCGACCCTCACGGAGCACGTCGCGCAGCGTACGTCCGGCGACATGCTCCATCACGATGTAGGGCTGCGCGACACCGTCCTCGGACTTCTCCTCGCCGGTGTCATAGACCGACACGATCGAGGGGTGGTTGAGCTTGGCCGAGGACTGCGCCTCGCGCCGGAACCGGGCCTGGAACGTGGCATCGCTGGCCAGGTCCATCCGCAGCCGCTTGATCGCGACCACCCGCCCGAGCCGGTGGTCGGTGCCCTTGCGGACCTCCGCCATCCCGCCTCGACCGAGCAGCTCGGCGACCTCGTAGCGGCCGGCGAGGAGTGCTGGCTCCTGGGTGTTCACGTACGTCCCCCCGTAGTGCTACCCGTGATGGGCTCAGCCATTGCCGCCGCCCCCGTTGCCGTTCCCGTTGCCCTCGGTGTTCTCGTCGCCGGGGAGCTCCGGGAAGACCCAGCCGTCGGAGGACTCGCCGTCGGTCGGCTCTTCCTCGTCGGTCTCGTCCTCGTCAGGCTCTTCCTCGGTGGGAGTGGGCTCGACCTCCGGCCGCTCGCTGTAGTAGCGGACGATGATCGTGTCGCCCTCGTAGAGGTTGCGCGTCGGGTCGAGGCTGGAGACCTCGTCCGGCTCATGGCTGCCGTCGTTGTCCTGCACCTGGGGATCGGGCTTCAATCCCATGTCGCTCAGCTCGCGGCGTACCTCATCGACGTTGCGCCCGACGTAGTCGTCCTCGTTGATCTCGATCGCCTTGGGCTCCTCCTCGGCAGCCTCTGTGGGACTGGGCGTGGAGGTTGCGGAGGGAGCCGTGGACGTGTCGCTGGTCGGGTTGTCGTCCGGGCCGCCGGCGAGGGCGGAGAAGATCCAGATCACCGCGAGAACCACGGCGAGCAGCAGCACCAGAACCACGATGTTGAACGGGTTCTTGTACCAGGGCTTCTTCTCGTCGTCGTAGCTCTCGTAGGGGTCCTGGTAGCGCGGCGGACCGTCGGGCGGCGTGGTCGGGCCGACCGGTCCGCCCTGCATGCCGACGAAGGCCGGCGGGCCGGCCACCGGGTCCATGACCGCGGTCGCGGTCGCGTCATCGGTCGGCGGGGCGACCATCGTGGTGGCGTCGGCGTCGGCTTCCTGGCCACCGCCGTGACCAACCATCGCCGAGGTGAACGCCGCCGCGTCGGAGTAGCGGAGGCTGGGGTCCTTCTGGAGGCTCCGCATCACGATCGCGGCCAGATCGGCGGGGACGTGGTCGGGCAGCGGCGGCACCGGGTCGTGCAGGTGCGCGATCGCGGTGGCGACCGGGGTCTCCTTCTGGAACGGCCGGTAGCCGGCCAGGCACTCGAAGGCGACCACACCGAGCGAGTAGACGTCGGAGGCCGGGGTGGCCTTCTCGCCACGCGCCTGCTCGGGCGAAAGATACTGAGGCGTGCCCATCACCTGGCCTGTGCCGGTGATGCCGGTCGACGCCTGTGCCCGGGCGATGCCGAAGTCGGAGACCTTCACCTTGCGGGCCGGGGTGATCAGAAGGTTGGCGGGCTTCACGTCGCGGTGCACGATGCCGGCCCGGTGAGCGGCGGCCAGGGCGTCCCCGGCCTGGCCGAGCAGGTCGCGTACGACCTCGGGGTCCAGGGGGCGGCCGTCACGGAGCAGCTCGGAGAGCGGCTTGTGGTCGACCAGCTCCATCACCAGGAACGGCCGCATCAGCCCGGAGGCGGTCGGCATCTCGCCGACGTCGTAGACGGCCACCACGTTGGGGTGGTGCAGCGCCGCGGCGTGCTTGGCCTCGGACTCGAACCGGGACCGCCCGATGGGGTCCTCGGCGTGCTCGGGCTTGAGGAGCTTGATCGCGACCTCGCGGTTGAGCGTCGTGTCGGTCGCCCGCCACACCTCGCCCATACCGCCGGTGCCGATGAGCTCGTGGAATACGTAACGACTCATGAGATCGCTGCCTCCATCATGGCCTTCGCGATTGGGCCGCCCAGCCGTCCGCCGGCGATCTCGCTGCGTTCGGTGCCGCTCTTCTGGACCATCACGGCGACCGCGATGGATGGGTTCTCGGCCGGGGCGAACGAGGTGAACCAGGCGTACGGCGCGCGCTCGTCGGCGCTCTGTGCTGTGCCGGTCTTACCGGCGACGCTGACGCCGTCGATCGCCCCGGGAGACGCGGTGCCGTTGTCGACGGTGCTGACCATCATCGCGGTGAGACCCTCTGCGGTCTCGTTCGATACAGCGGGCTGGTCGTCGATCTCGGTGGGGTTCCCCCGGTCGATGACGTCGAGCGACGACGATGTCACCCTGTCGACGATGTAGGGCTTCATCACCGTCCCGCCGTTGGCGATGCCGGCCGAGACCATGGCCATCTGGAGCGGCGTCGCCTTGACGTTGAACTGCCCGATGGCGCTGGTCGCCCGGAAGGCCGCGCTGTCGAGCTCGTCGAGGTCGTTGGTGAACGTGCTCGTGGCCTGGTTGGGCAGGTCGGTGAGGTATTTCTGGCCGAACCCGAACTTCCCCGCCTGCTCGTTCATCTGCTCCTTGGTCAGATCGATGCCGAGCTGGCCGAAGGCCGTGTTGCAGGAGACCTCGAGGGCCCGGGTCAGGGTGATCTGGTCACCACCGCAGGAGTTACCGTCATGGTTGGGAAGGTCCTTGTCGCTCTGCGGCAGGTCGAGCACCGCACCGCCATAGACCTTGCTGTCGGGGTCCTTGTCGAGCTCCTCCATGGCGGCCGCGGCGGTGACCAGCTTGAAGACCGAGCCGGGCGGCAGCGCGGTCTGGACGGACCGGTTGAGCAACGGCTCGCTGTCGGCACCGGCCAGCTGGTCGTAGGCCTTCTTCGCGTTACCGAAGTCGTGGGTGGCCAACCGGTCGGGGTTGTAGGTCGGTGTCGAGGCCATCGCCAGGATCTGGCCGGTCTTCGGGTCGATCGCCACCGCGGAGGCCTGGACGTCCTCCCCGAGCGCGGTCAGGCCGTCGTACGCAGCGTCTTGGACCTTCGGGTCGATGGTGAGCTCGACGTTGCCGCCGGAAGGCTCGGAGTTGGTGACCAGGTCGATCAGCCGGTTGGTGAAGAGCCGGTCGTCGCTGCCGGAGAGCACATCGTTCTGCGACTTCTCGATCCCGGTCTGCCCGTAGGAGTAGGAGAGGAACCCGGTGACGGGGGCGTACTTCTTGCCCCCGGGATAGGTGCGCTGCCACTTGAAGGTGTCGTCGCTCGGCTCGCTGGTGACGATCGCCTTCTTGCCGACCAGGATGTCGCCGCGCTGGCGCGAGTAGGCCTCCTCGGTGACCCGTCTGTTGTCGGCGCGGTCGTTGTACCAGTTGGCCTTGAAGAACTGGACGTACGTCAGGTTCAGCATCAGCGCCACGAACAGGATCAGGCAGCCGACGCTGAGCGTGCGGATGGGGCGGTTCACAGCTTCATCGCCCCTTTGTCGAGCTTGACGATCTGGGTCTCCTCGGCTGCAAGGTCTTCATCGGACGGTGCCGTCGGCAGTGGACGGCGGGACTGGTCCGAGACGCGCAACAGCAGGGCCACGATCACCCAGTTGGCGACCAGCGATGACCCACCATACGAGAGGAACGGTGTGGTCAGGCCAGTCAGCGGGATGAGCCCGGTCACGCCACCGACGACGACGAAGGTCTGCAGGGCGACCGAGGTGGCCAGACCCACGGCGAGCAGCTTGCCGAAGTCGTCGCGGGCCACGATGGCCGTACGCAGGCCGCGCTCGACGATCAGGCCGTAGCAGAGCAGCAGGGCGAGCAGGGCGGTCAGACCCAGCTCCTCGCCGATCGCGGGGATGATGAAGTCGGAGTTGGCGTAGGGGATCCGCCAGGGCTGGCCGGAGCCGAAGCCCCGCCCGATCATGCCGCCCCAGGCCATCCCGAACAGGCCCTGGACCAGCTGCTCCGAGGAGGTGCCGTTGACCGCATCCGGGTAATACTTGAACGGGTCGAGCCAGGTCAGCACGCGGACGCGGACGTGGCTGAAGAGGCTGATCGCGGTGAAGACACCGCCGGCGAAGAGCAGGCCGCCGACGACGATCCAGCCCTTGCGCTCGGTCGCGACGTACAGCGTCACCACGAAGAGGCCGTAGAAGAGCAGGCTGGAGCCGAGGTCGCGCTGCAGCACCAGGATCGCGAGGCTGATCACCCACATCATCAGCAGCGGGCCGAGGTCGCGGCCGCGAGGCAGGTCGATGCCGATGACCCTGCGTCCCGCCAGCGCGAGCGCGTCGCGATGGACCGCCAGGTAGCCGGCGAAGCAGATCACCAGCAGCACCTTCGCGATTTCGCCGGGCTGGAAGCTGACCGGCCCGAGGTTGATCCAGATCCGGGCGCCGTTGATCGTCTTCCCGATGATCGGGAGCATCGGCAGGATCAGCATGACCACCGCGCCGAGGCCGGCGGTGTAGGTGAACCGCTGCAGCATCCGGTGGTCGGGGACCACGAAGAGAGTGATCAGGAACAGCACCACACCGATGGTCATCCAGGTCAGCTGCTGGCGGGCGAACGCGTCGGACTCGTTCGCGCCGGCGGCCAGGTCGAGCCGGTGGATGACGGCCAGGCCGAACCCGTTGAGCATCGCGACCAGCGGAAGCAGCACCGGGTCGGCGTACGGAGCAAGCAGGCGTACGCCGATATGGGCTGCCAACAGGATCGCGACGAGCCAGATCCCATAGCCGAAGAGGTCGACCGGGATCTTCTCCTGGACGCCCAGGCCGACCGCGGCGTAGGCACCGATCCCGACCGCCAGGGCCAGGAGCAGCAGGACCAGCTCCGCCCCGCGGCGGGACCGGTGGACGAAGACTGGCACGGAGGTCGCCGGCGTGAATCCGCTCATGCCGCCACCGCCGAATAGTACGGATGTGGCGGCCTGAGGCCTGTTGTCGCTCGCTGGCGCTCGCTCATGACCCGCTTCCCGCGTCGGCAGCGTTCTGGTCGGCCAGCGACTGCACCTTCTCCTTGGCGCCTGCCAGGTCCTTGCTGTGGATGCCGTCCTCGAGCTGGGCCTGGTAGGTCTCAGCGAGGTCGGCGACCTTCAGGTCCGAGGTCTGGTAGGGCTCGGAGAGGTCGAGCCCGATCATCGTGGTGGGCACGCCGCGGAAGATCGTGACGTTGCCCTCCTGCTCGCCGATGTACCACTGGTTCTGGGACCAGACGAACGCCGTCGCGACGCCGATCCAGACGACGCCGAGGAGCGTCAGCAGCCCGAACGCCCAGCGCAGCCGCAGGTGCTTGCCCGGCGCCTGGAGGGCGTAGCGCATCTCCTCCGGGTCGGCCGCGATCGCGCCGTCGGGGATCTCCTCGTCGACCGGGTCCAGCTCGCCGGTGTCACCCATCCGGTGACCGCGGAACAGGGCCGTCATCTGCCCGGTCTTGGTGGTCTTCTTCTTGAGCTCGGCCGCGGCGCCGACCATCTGGGCCTCGAGGCCCGCGGAGGGAACCGTGTCGCCCGGCACCACGTCGGCGACCACGCAGGTCACGTTGTCGGTGCTGCCGGACTCGAGCGAGACCCGGACCAGCTCGACCGCGGCGAACTCCGGGGTCCCGGTGGCGAGGATGTCGGCGATCCGCGGGTCGTCGACGTAGCCGCAGACGCCGTCGCTGCAGAACATCAGCCGGTCGCCGGCCGCGAGGTCGACGATGAACAGGTCGGGCTCGAGCTCCCGGGTCCCGTCGAGGGCCTTGAGGATCAGGTTGCGGTGAGGGTGTGTCTTGGCCTCCTCCTCAGTGATCCTCCCCTCGTCGAGAAGCGTCTGCACGAAGGTGTGGTCGTGGGTGACCTGGTGGATCGCGCCGTTCCTGAGGAGATAGGCACGACTGTCACCGACGTGGCCGAGGGTCAGCTTGGCGCCGTCGAAGAAGCCGACCGTCGAGGTCGTCGAGGTGCCGTTGAGGCTCGGGTCGTGGTCGACCAGGTGGCCGATCTCGTCGTGGGCCATGTGGAGCGCGTGGGAGACGAGGCCGATCAGGTCGTCGTCGACGAGCCCAGGAGAGGGTTCCTCATCGAGCTTGCGCAGCTGCTGGACGGCGGTGCTGGAGGCGATGTCGCCGCGGGCAGCGCCGCCGACACCGTCGCAGACGGTCAACAGCCAGGGTCCGGCGTACCCGCTGTCCTGGTTGTCCTTGCGGACCCGGCCGACGTCGGAGACCGCCGCGAACTCGAGGCGGAACGGCCGTCCGTCGGTGGATCCGGGGCTGGGGGCTGGGTCTGGGGTGGGGTCGGTCGCGGCGGTCACTTGCGCAGCTCCAGGATTGTCTTACCGATCCGCACCTGGGTCCCGAGGGAGATGGCGGTCGGCTGATTGATCCGGACAGACCCGATGTAGGTGCCATTGGTCGATCCGAGGTCCTCCACGAACCACTGGTCGCCGGAGACGGCGATCCGTGCGTGGCGGGTGGACGCGTAGTCGTCATCCAGGAGGATCGCGGCGTCGCTCCCACGGCCGATGACGATGGGTGCCTGCGAGAGCGGGACGGTCACGCCGGCGTTGGATCCGGTGGTGACGGCGACATGCGTGGGTACGCCGCGCTTCGGCGCCCTCGAGGCAGCGGCCTTGCCGCGGCCCGGCGCGGGTGGGGACTGGGGGGTCGCGGCGTTGGTGACCCGCGCGCCGAACATGTCGGAGCGGATCACCGACAACGCTGCCAGCACGAAGATCCACAGGATCGCCAGATAGGCGACCCGGATGAGGAAAAGGGTGAGCTCGCTCAACGGCGTTCCTCCACGATATGCGAGGTGATGACGGTGGTGCCGATGCGCACCTGAGAGCCGTCGTCCAAGGTTGCACTCGCCATCTTCTGTCCGTTGACCAGCATGCCGTTGGTGGAGCCGAGGTCATAGACCTCGACCCGCACACGGTCGCCGGCCTGCTTCGAGCGGAACTCGATGTGGCGACGGCTGATGCCCGGATCGTTGATGCGAAGGTCGGCATCGGTGCCTCGGCCCACGACTACGTTGCCGTGGAGCGGGTGCCGGGTGCCGTTGATCTCCAGGAAAGCCTGTGCGCGGCTGACCTGGGTGTCGCTCATGTCCCCGCCCGAGACCGCCGCCTGGGCGCGACTGCGCACCCGGAACCGGCCGATCGTCAGGTCGTTCGCCTCGCCGAACTCGATGTTCACGCGGCCCGGGAAGACGAACCCCTGTGCCTCGGCGTGGTCCATGAGCTGGCGTTTCAGCTCTTCCTTGAGATGGGGGCCGTACGACTCCAGCTTGCCGAGGTCGCTGGCGGACAGCTCCACGTGGAAGTCGTTGGGGACGAGCCTTCGCTGGCGGCTGAGCACCTGGGCGTTGTTGTCGATCTCGCGCTGGAGCGCGGCGACGATCTCCACCGACTTCACCTCGGACCGGAACGCCTTGGCGAACGCGCCTGAGATGAGCTGCTCCAGCCTCTGCTCGAACTTCTGCAGGCCGCTCACGTGTTGCGCTCCTCTCAGGTGCCGGGGTGGTCCGGTTTGGTGGCCGGGTCAGGTCGGGTGCTGCCTCACGCAGGCGTGGGCCGTGGCTTGGCTGCGTACGGGCATAGTGGTCCCCCCGGATTCGGCCCGATCGTATCGGTGCACCCTAGGGGATCTGCCACTTCCCGCGATCTGCGTGGTTTCGATCCTCCCACGATCCGGTGACCACCAGCGTCAAGGCGAGCGGGGCGCCGTCGTTTTGGGCGGTCGTCGGCGCGTGGGATAACCTTCTTGTGCTGCACGCGCGAGTGGCGGAATAGGCAGACGCGCACGGTTCAGGTCCGTGTGTCCGAAAGGACGTGGGGGTTCAACTCCCCCCTCGCGCACACCCTCGGTGATCACCAGCCACGTGCTCACCGTCAGACGCCCAGGTGGGCGAGGCGCTTGCTGACGACCTCGAGCTGAGCACCAGGGGCAACGCCGAGGGCGACCTCGTCGAGGTAGTGGCCCATCTCGTCAGCGACCGTGAACAGCGTGTCGGGCAGGTCGACCTCCTGCGGCCTCACCGCAGGCGACCAGTCACCGAGGGTGCCCATATCGCCCCCCATTGTCTGGATCGTCCGGGTGCGCGTAGGGTCGAGGTCGGACCATTTGCTGGTCAGAGCGGTCGGCGCGACGCAGGAGGACGGCATGCCGGTTGTGACCCCGTGGACCCGTCGAGACTTCCTTCGCATCACGACGGCGCTCGGCGCGGCCGCCGCCCTGGGGGGGTGCGCCAGTGAGTCGGACAGCCCGACCGAGGGCGGGACGGCGGCGGCGGGTCAGGCGCCCAAGGAGGTCTTCACCGAGCCCGCGACCAAGCTGTCCGGGTCGCTCACGTTGCTGGTCTGGAGCCACTTCGTACCGAGCCACGACAAGTGGTTCGACAAGTTCGCCGCCAGCTGGGGCAAGCGGGTGGGCGTGGACGTGCGTGTCGACCACGTCGACGTCGGGAACGTGCCCACCCAGATCGCGTCGGAGCTGCAGGCGGGTCAGGGTCACGACCTGATGCAGTACATCGCGACGCTGTCCCAGTTCGAGCCCAGCGTGCTCGACCTGGCCGACGTGAACGAAGAGGCCAACAAGCGTCACGGCGAGCAGCTCAAGATCTGCACGGACTCCAGCTACAACCCGCACACCGATAAGTACTACGCGTTCGCGCCGGGCTGGGTCCCCGACCCCGGGAACTTCCGGAAGAGCCTCTGGGAGCCGGCGGGGTTCCCGGACGGACCCACGTCCTGGCAGGAACTGCTCGAGGGCGGCACCGAGATCAAGAAGTCCCAGAGCGTGCAGCTCGGACTCGGCATGTCGCAGGAGATCGACTCCAACATGGCGGCACACGCGCTGCTGTGGTCACACGGCGCGTCAATCCAGGACGAGAACGAGACCGTCGTCCTGAACTCGCCGGAGACGATGGAAGCCGTCGACGTGATGCGGCGCCTCTATGAGGGCGCGATGACCGACGAGGTGTTCGCCTGGAACGCGGCGAGCAACAACGAGGGGCTCATCTCGGGCGAGCTCAGCTACATCCTCAACTCGATCTCGGCCTACCGGTCGTCCCAGGACGTCAACCCCGAGGTCGCGTCGGACACCTTCTTCGTCAAGGCGCTCGACGGCTCGCAGTCCGGGTTGGCCGCCCAGCACGTCATGTACAACTACATCGTCCCGACGAAGGCCAAGAACCCGGACGCCGCGAAGGAGTTCCTGCTCCACCTCGCCGACAACTTCGCGTTGGCGACGTACCACTCCAAGCTCTATGACTTCCCGTCGTGGACGAGTCTGGCGCCGAAGCTCGGGGACTGGCTCGCGGACGACCCGTTCGGCTCGCAGCCGTCGGACAATCTGTCCTTCCTCGGCGACGTCGAGGCGGCGGCGGAGTGGAGCACCAGCATCGGGCACCCG
>NZ_JBOHDN010000342.1:0-1854 GCF_050699375.1 Nocardioides sp.
ACCGACCACGCGCCGGTGGACTCGCGCAGCAGCCCGACGACGAACGGGCCGCCGGCCGCGAACAGGTAGCCGATGCTCTGGGCCATCGAGGACAGCGCGGTGGTGCCGGAGGTCGTCGCGGTGCGGATGCTGAACAGGGTCAGGGTCACCGGGAAGACCGCGCCGCCGACGCCGACCAGCACCGCCCAGATCCAGGCGCCGGCGACGGGTGCGAGCCAGAGGCCGGTGAACCCGATCGCCAGCAGTACTGTCAGGACCGCGATCAGGTGGCCCTGCGATGATGCCCGGATCGCGAGCGTCGGCACGAGGAAGTAGACGGGTACGCCGACCAGGATGCTCACCGCGAGCAGCAGCCCTGCGGTCGCGTGACCGAACCCGGCGTCGGCGTAGATGCTCGGCAGCCAGCTCATCACGACGTACGCGAACAAGGACTGGGTGCCGAAGAGGAGCGTCACGGCCCAGGCCACCGGCTCACGCCACAGCGACACCCGAGCACCGTTACCGCGGGTCAGGTCGCGGTCGCGCAGGTGCGGCACCCACGCCAGCAGTGCCAGGACGGCGAGCAGCGCCCAGACGCCGAGACCGATCCGCCAGCTTCCGGCCGCGTGGGCGATCGGCACCGTGACCCCGGCAGCGATCGCCGCGCCCAGCGACATCACCGCGCTGTAGGCACCGGTGACCGCGCCGACCCGGTTGGGAAAGCCTTCCTTGACCACGGCGGGAAGCAGCACGTTGGCGAGGGCGATGCCGGCACACGCGACGAAGGTGCCGACGAGCAGCAGCCAGGGGTCACCGAGCACTCGGACCAGCAGCCCGGCCACCAGAAGGCCGAGCGCTACCCCGATGCCACGATGCACGCCGAGGCGGCGCGCGAGCGTCATCCCCGTCGCGCCGACGACCGCGAAACACAGCACCGGCAGCGACGTCAGGAAGGCCCGGGTACCGGCCGAGAGCCCGTCGAGCCCGTCGAGCAGCGCTCCGAGGGACGTGATGCCTCCGCGCAGGTTCGCCGCCACCAGCAGGACCGCGACCAGCAGCCACGCAGTCGACCGTACGGCTGTGCGCGACGGCAGGGACTCGGGGCGGGTCTGGAGTCGGGCGGTCACACCCCTTAGGATGCCAGACATCGGATGATTGGACGAAAGGACGGCACGGTGCCGCTCTCCACCACCACGCCTCGCTCCCTGGTCGACCAGGCGATCGACGGCATGCGTGAGCTGCTCGCCGACGGCGAATGGGCCGTCGGCACCCGCATCCCGCCGGAGCCCGAGCTCGCCACGGCGCTCGGCGTCAGCCGCAACACGGTGCGCGAGGCCGTACGGGCGCTGGCCCACACCGGCGTGCTGGAGGTGCGACGCGGGGACGGCACGTACGCCGCGGCCTCCAACGAGGTGGCGGCGATGATGCGGCGTCAGCTCGATCGGGTCGGGCTGCAGCACGTCCTCGAGGTCCGCCACGCGATCGAGACCCAGGCCGCAGCCCTGGCCGCCGAACGGCGCTCCGAGGACGACCTACAAGCGCTGACCGCTCTCATGGAGCGACGCGCAGCAGCCGTCGCAGCCAGGGACGCCGATGCCTTCGCCGACGCCGACACGGAGTTCCACCTCGGCGTGGTCACCGCGACCCACAACCCGCTCCTCATCGAGCTCTACGCCGGTTTCGAGGGCACCTTGCGCACGATGATCCACCTCGATGACGAGACGGACGAGCTCGCCGACGAGCACGCCGCGGTATTCGACGCCATCCGCGCCCAGGACGCCGACGCCGCGATGGCCGCAGTCACCGGCCTGCTCCACACGCTCGCTCGCTGACGCCCCACGACCCTGGGGAGGCCTGTCCGAACCACGTTCGGAC
>NZ_JBOHDN010000343.1:0-5116 GCF_050699375.1 Nocardioides sp.
GAGATCATCGGCGCACCCGCCCCGGTCAGTGCCACCGCCCGGTCGCCGTAGGTGTCGACCTCCAACACCGCCGCCTCCCCGACGGTCTCGACGACGTTCACGGCTGCGTACTTCGCCGCAGTGATCAGGATGTCGCGAGCGGCTTGGTCCTCGACCGCACGCGCGGCCCGCACCGCGGCCAACAGGCCGGACGAGGTCTCGAGGGCGAGCGTCGAAGTCATGCACATATCCTATCAAATATGCATGTCCATGCACAGTGCTTTTCGGACCTATTACTGCAGATCAGAGGTCCTTTTAACGCTACTGAACGAGATGACGCAGGTGGCGCTTGATCCAGCATCATGCGTCCAGAAAACCCGGACAGGGACAGGTATCCCGACGCAACCCAGACCGAGGCTGGAAGTCCGCAAGACAGGCAAATGGCACCCAGGCCAGACACCCTGGTCCTAAATCTCCCAACCCGGTCAGGCACTTGGCCCCACCCGCCCTACACCACCCGGGCAGGCACCCGAGTCGCTTAGTTGCCTGCGGCACCGGGTGGTCTCGACAGGCTCGACCACCGGACGCGACGAGGCCTGTCCGGTCGGCGTAGAGGCAGGAGCGGGGCGACGCCTGTCCGGGCACCCGCGAACCCCCGGCGACTTTCACAGACACCCCACAGGTGACGCAGAAGGTCCTGACGGATCGGAGCGTCAGAGTCAGGTCAACGCACCAGGACCGACGCCAAGGAGATACCGAGATGAGCCGCGTACCCGAACCCGAGAAGACCGCCGAAGGTCCCGCCTATGAAGGACGCCTGCTTGTCCGGCCCGAGGAGGAGGTGGTCGACCAGGGCGCCGGCTTCGACATCTCGACGCTGGTGACCCGCCGCCGGGTGCTCGGGCTCGTCGGGGTAGGGGTCGGAGCCGCGGCGCTGGCCGCCTGTGGAGCCACGAGCTCCTCGGGCGGCGGCTCGAGCTCGGGCTCGTCCGACACGGCTGCGGGCACGTCGGGCTCCAACACCTCGACGCCCGCCGATGGCGAGATCCCGCAGGAGACCAACGGCCCCTACCCCGCCAACGGCACAAACGGCACCAACGTGCTCACCGAGTCGGGCATCGTACGCAGCGACATCACCTCAAGCCTCGACGGTGGCACCACGGTCGACGGGGTGCCGTTGGAGTTCACCTTCACGGTCGCCGACATGGTCAACGGCAGCGCTCCCTTCGCAGGTGTCGCGGTCTACCTGTGGCAGTGCGACGCGCAAGGCCTCTACTCGATGTACTCCGAAGGGGTCGAGGACGAGACCTACCTTCGCGGCATCCAGGTCGCCGACGCCAACGGCGAGGCGACGTTCAAGACCATCGTGCCGGGCTGCTACGACGGCCGCTGGACCCACCTGCACTTCGAGGTCTACCCCGACGCGGACTCCGCGACGACCGGCGAGAACGCCATCGCGACCTCTCAGGTCGCGTTCCCCGAGGACATGCTCACCGAGGTCTACGAGCTCGACACCTACGCGGGCTCGGCCGACAACCTCTCCAAGGTCAGCCTCGACTCCGACAACGTCTTCAGCGACGGCTACGAGCTGGAGATGGGGACTTTCGAGGGCGACGCCGAGTCCGGCTACACCGGTTCGCTCGCCGTCGCGGTCGACACCAGCACCGAGGCCACCATGGGCGCCGCCCCGGGAGGCGGTGGTGGTGGCGGCGGCGAGGGCGGCGCTCCGCCCGAGCCCCCGACCAACTGACCAACAGCACTCAAGGAGAAACATCATGCTGCAGAACCTCACGGGCTGGCACGCCCTCGTCATCCTCGCCATCATCCTGCTCGTCTTCGGGTCCGCGAAGCTGCCCGCCCTGGCCCGGAGCGTCGGCCAGTCCGTACGCATCCTCAAGGACGAGACCCACGACGCCGGCCCCACGACCACAGCCAGGCAGCCTGACGCGCAGGCCGTCGCCGTCGAGCCGCTCGCCGACCGCCGAGCGTCATGACCACCGCCGCCGTCGCACGGGGCACCATGCCCGTCGCCGGCCACCTGCGCGAGGCGAGCAGGCGCGGGATCCGTGCGGCGGTGGCGCTGATCCTCGCGATCGGGGTCGGATTCTGGCTCTCCGACCAGATCCTGGAGCTGCTGCGCGCACCGGTCGAGGAGCTCGCCGCCTCGCGCGACGCGAGCCTCAACTACGACACCGTGACCGGTGCGTTCGATCTCAAGCTCAAGATCGCGCTCTTCGCCGGCGTCATCGGCTCCAGCCCGGTGTGGCTGGCCGAGCTGTTCGCGTACGTCACCCCCGGGCTCACCCGTTGGGAGCGCAAGTACACCCTCGGGTTCCTGGCGGCCGCGGTCCCGCTGTTCGCCGCCGGCTGCACGTTCGGCTTCGTGCTCTTCCCGCACATGGTCGAGATGCTCGCCGGCTTCTCCTCGACCGAGGACAGCACCATCCTCAACGCCGGCTACTACGTCGACTTCGTGATGAAGATGGTCCTCGCGATCGGGGTCGCGTTAGTGCTGCCGGTCTTCGTCGTGATGCTCAACGCACTCGGGCTCCTGCCCGCGCAGACCCTGCGGCGAAGCTGGCGCGCCATCGTCGTCGTCATCGTCCTGTTCAGCGCGCTGGTGACACCGGCTGCCGACGTACTCTCCATGTTCCTCGTCGCCGCCCCGATGTCGCTCCTCTTCGCCGCTGCCCTGCTCATCACCCACGTCCACGACCGAAGGAGAGACCACCGTGTTCGGTCTGAGCTTTGAGAAGCTCTTCCTCGTCGCCATCATCGCCGCCGTCGTGATCGGCCCCGACCGGCTGCCCCTCTATGCCCATCAGCTCGCTGAGCTCGTCCGCTCCCTGCGGCGCCTCGTCGACACCTCGAAGGCCCAGGTGGAGAGCGAGATCGGGATCTCGCGTGAGGAGCTGGAAGCATTGGACGTACGCCGGTACGACCCTCGCCGCATCGTCCGCGATGCGCTCTCGGACCCCTCACCTGCGCCGGTCGAGGTCGTAGCTCCAAGCTCCGTCGAGCCGTCCGAACAGACCCTCGCCGAAGAGGCGAGCCGCGTACGTCCCGGCCAGAAGTATCTGGTCACCGGCAACTCGGCCCGTCCCCGCCGCATCCTCATCGCGTCACTGCCCGAGAACGACCCGCGCCGCCTCGCCGCGTACGTCCCTCCCCCAGCCGAGAACGACGAACCCGAACTGCTCCTGGACGAGGTCACCCACCTCCTAGAGCAGCCCACCCCCGACCCCGAGTCGGCGCGACTGTCCCACCAAAAGCCGCCGAGCCGGCGCTAATGTCCCGCCAAAAGCGGTCGAGTCGGCGCTAATGTCCCATCAGAACCCGCCGAGTCGGCGCTAATGTCCCAAACTCGCGGGACAGTTGCGCCGACTCGACGTGATTTCTCGGGACATTAGCGCCGACTCGACGCGAATTTCTGGGACATTAGCGCCGACTCGGGCTGAATTTCTGGGGCAGTTGCGCCGGGTCGGCGGTCAGTTGACCTTGCGGTCGCGGTCGCCCCAGTAGGGCTCGCGGAGCTTGAACTTCTGGAGCTTTCCGGTGGCGGTGCGGGCGAGGGTGTCGCGGAACTCGACGACTGTCGGCGCCTTGTAGCCGGCGGCGCGTTCCTTGCTCCAGGCGATCAGCTCGGCCTCGGTGGCCGAGGCGCCTTCGGCGAGGACCACGAGGGCGAGGATGGTCTCGCCCCACTTCTCGCTGGGTACGCCGATGACGGCGACCTCGGCGACCGAGGGATGCAGGAAGAGGACGTCCTCCACCTCAGCAGAAGAGACGTTCTCGCCGCCGGTGATGATCACGTCCTTGATGCGGTCGGAGATGGTGAGGTAGCCGTCGTCGCCGACACTGCCGCCGTCGCCGGTGTGGAACCAGCCGTCGGCGAGGGCCTTCTCGGTCTCCTCCGGCTTCTCCCAGTAGCCCTCCAGGACGACGTTGGACCTCGCCCGCACCTCGCGGTCCGGCGCGATGTCCAGGCTCACCCCGATCGCGGGCGCGCCGGCACGGGTCAGTCTCGCGGCCTGCTCCATCGGGTCCAGGTCGTCCCACTCGGCACGGGTGCGGTTGATGGTCAGCAGCGGCGAGGTCTCGGTGAGGCCGTAGATCTGGATGAACTCCCAGCCGAGCTCCTCCTGGACCCGCACGACCGTCTTGGTCGGCGGCGGCGCGCCGGCCATGATGATCCGCACCTTGTCGCGGCCCGGGATCTCGCCCTCCGTCTCGGTCCACTCCGGGATCGCGTCGAGCACGGCGGCGGCCACCGCGGGGGCGGCGCACATGTAGGTGACTCCCTGGTCACGTACGCGGCGCAGGATCTCCATCCCGTCGACCTTGCGCAGCACCACGTGCTTGATGCCGAGCCCGGTCGCCGCGAACGGCATCCCCCAGCCGTTGGCGTGGAACATCGGCAGCGTGTGCAGGTAGACGTCGCGGTCGTTGCAGCCCGCGTGCAGCGCGAAGGTCAGCGCGTTGGTCCAGATGTTGCGGTGGGTGATCTGCACGCCCTTGGGCCGCGCGGTGGTGCCGGAGGTGTAGTTGATCGCCGCGGTCGCGTTCTCGTCCGGCTCCCACGGCGCGGGCTCGACGCCCTCGTCGGCATAGAGGCTGGCGTCGTCGCCGAGCACGAACCGGTGCTTCGCGGTCACGTCCGCCAGCGCCTCGTCGACCTCCGGGTCGACCCACAGCACCGAGGCACCCGACTGCTCCACGATGTAGGAGACCTCGTCGGGCCGGAGCCGGAAGTTGACCGGCACCAGGACGCGACCGGAGCCGGAGACCCCGTAGAAGGCGGTCAGCAGCCGCGCGGAGTTGTGGGAGACGATCGCGACCCGCTCCCCCACGCCGATGCCGAGCTCATCGAGCTTCGCGGCCATCCGCTTCGCGAGCGCCTTCATCTCGGCGTACGTCACCTCCCCGAGCGAGGCCGCCGGCTGGTCGGGCTCGTCGACGATCCCCACCCGCTGGCCATAGACGGATGCGGCACGGTCGATGAAGTCGTTGACGCTGAACGGAACGAACACGGGCTACCTCCAGAAAACCAAAGTGACCCGAGTCACTGTAGTGAAGATGACGTACGCCGTCGCCACATGCTCGATGGGCGGCACGGCCGAAGCGACGAACGGTCCGG
>NZ_JBOHDN010000344.1:0-3568 GCF_050699375.1 Nocardioides sp.
GTCCGTCGTCAGGGTGCGTGCTGGGCAAGGCGCCCCCGCGAAGGCATACCGGGGTCTTTCGAGCGGGGGCAACGCCGCCCAGTGCGTGCCATGGCGGCGGACCGGGGAGGAACTTGAGGCGATGACCGCTAGCCCGTCGACGTCCGGGTGACCCGGTAGGCGACGAACGAGGGCACCAGCAGCACGCACACCGCGATCCCGAGCAGGTTGAGCAGACCACCTCCGGTGGTCGCGACCGCGGTGCCGACCACGGCCGCCGCACCGCCGTGCAGGACGTCGGCCACTCGCGGGCCACCCGCGACGACGACCGTGAAGACACCCTGCAGCCTGCCGCGTACGTTGTCGTCGGCGGCCTCCTGGAGGATCGACATCCGGATGGCCGCCGAGGCCACGTCGGCAGCGCCGGCGACCATCATGAAGAGCACGCCCAGGCCGAGCATGAGGGCGGTGAAGTGGTCCGCGAAGACGACGGTGACGCCGAACAGGGTTATCCCCAGGGCCCATACGGCGATGCACCAGATGACCACGCGTCCCTGGGCCTCGGCCCGGGAGACCCAGCCGGAGAAGATCCCGCCGATCACCGCACCGGCCGGGATCGCCGCGAAGAGCAGCGCGAACGCGATCCCGCCCTCCGACGGACCGCCGAACGACTCGTGCGCGATCTGCGGGAACAGTGCCCGCGGCATCGCGAAGATCATCGCGATCAGGTCGACCACGAAGCTCATCATCAGCACCGGCTGGTGGCGGAGGTAGGCGAAGCCGTCCCAGACCGAACGCAGCCCGGGCACTCTGGCGCCGGCGCCCTCGACGGGGATCTTCGGCAGCAGGACGACCGCGTACAGGGTGGCGAAGAGAGTGAACGTGTCGATGGCGTACAACCAGGTGAACCCGGTCAGGGGCAGCATCACACCGGCGACCAGCGGGCCCGCGATGGCACCGGCCTGGAAGACCGTCATCTGCAGCGAGTTGGCGGCCGGCAGCAGGCTCAAAGGCAGGATCTTGGGCAGCAGTGCCGACCGGGTCGGCTGGTTGACCGCGAAGAACGCCTGCTGCACCGCGAAGAGGCACAGCAGCACCCAGACGTTGGTGTTGCCGAGCGCTGCCTGGAGCCAGAAGAGCGCACTGGTGACGATCAGGCCGGTGGTGGAGACCAGCAGGATCGTACGTCGGTCGAAGTGATCCGCGAGCGCGCCGCCGTAGAGCCCGAAGACGATCAGCGGGACCAGCCCGAACACCCCGGTCAGGCCGACGTACGCCGAGGAGCCGGTGTCCGCGTAGATCTGGGCCGGCACCGAGACGACGGTCAGCTGGGCCCCGATCATGGTGATGATCCCGGCGATCCACAGGCGCCGGAAGTTCGGATCCTGCAGGGGGCGGGTGTCGGCCACGGCTCCCTTGAGCCGCGCGGCGATGGTCATTCTGCTCCGGTGGTCGAGCCTGTCGAGGTGACCACCAAATAGTAAAGAACCGAATTTCCGTGGAGAAATTCGGGTGAGCGGTGTCGGATCGGGGTGTAGACGTACGTAGCAAGGGTGAGAGGCGGTCACCGAGGCCGTCCAACACAAAGGAGTGAGCACCATGGCCAAGTACCTGATGTCCGTCTGGGGTCCCGACTCGGACTACGAGAAGGAGAACTACGGCTACGCCTCGCAGGAGGAGATGATGTCCTCGTTCGAGGCGACCGGGAAGTTCAACGACAAGCTTCAGGAAGAGGGCTACTTCGTCTTCGCCGACGGCCTCGACGCCGCGAAGCACGCGACCGTCGTCGACGGCCAGGGCGAGAAGCCGATCATCTCCGACGGTCCCTACGCCGAGGCCAAGGAATACATGGCCGGCTTCTGGATCATCGATGTCCCCGACCTCGATGTTGCCCTCAAGCTGGCCGGTGAGGCGTCCGCGGCATGCCTCGGCAAGGTCGAGGTGCGCCCGATGCAGACCGGTCCCGAGGCGGGCTGAACCATGGGGAAGTACCTGCTGTCGATCTTCGGCACGGAGGCTGAGCTCGACGCCGAGTTCTACGGCCTCAGCTCGGCCGAGGAGCTGCAGCAGTCCGACAAGGACGTCGGAGCGCTCACGGAGAAGCTCACGAAGAACGGCTGGTTCGTCTACGCCGATGGTCTCGGCCATCCGCGCACCGCGACCGTCATCGACGCCCTCGGCGAGTCCCCGGTGCACACCGACGGGCCCTATGCCGAGTCCAAGGAGCACCTCGCGGGCTTCTGGATCATCGACGTCCCCGACCGGGAGACCGCGCTCCGTGTCGCCGAGGAGGCGTCGTGGGCGTGTCGCGGCAAGCTCGAGCTGCGCCCGATCGACGCAGAGACCGGAGCATGACCGTCGACGTCACCGATGCGATCACCCGTGCCCACCAAGAGGAATGGGCACGGGTGGTCGCCAGCCTCGCCAAGCGCTTCAGCGACCTCGGCATCGCCGAGGACGCCGCGTCCGAGGCGTTCATGGTCGCTGTCGAGCGCTGGCCGCTCGATGGCGTACCCCCCAACCCGGGCGCCTGGCTCACCACCACCGCCAACCGCCGCGCGATCGACCGGATCCGCCGCGAGTCCAAACGTGACGACAAGCAGAAGGAGGCCGTCGCGATGCACGATGACACCCCGCACGAGCCTCTCGGCGCCATCGAGGACGACCGGCTACGTCTGCTGTTCACGTGCTGCCACCCAGCGCTCGCGCCTGAGGCGCGGGTCGCGCTGACGCTGCGCATGGTGGGCGGCCTGACCGTGCCCGAGATCGCGAACGCCTTCCTGGTCCAGGAGACCACGATGGGCCAGCGGATCACTCGCGCGAAGACCAAGATCAAGGCCGCCCACATCCCCTACCGCCTTCCGGAGGCCACCGACCTCCCCGAGCGGGTCTCGGGCGTCCTGGCGGTCCTGTTCCTCGTCTTCAACGAGGGCTACCTCTCCTCCGGCGACCACGAGAACGCCGTACGCGGCGACCTGACCGTCGAGGCGATCCGGCTGACCCGGCTGGTCCGCGCCCTACTTCCCGAGGACGGTGAGGTCGCCGGCCTGCTGGCCCTGATGCTGCTGATCGAGGCGCGGCGTACGGCTCGGGTCTCGGCCACCGGCGAGCTCGTCCGGCTCGACGAGCAGGACCGCGGCTCGTGGGACCTCGGGCTGATCGCGGAGGGGCACACGCTGGTGCGCGAACGGCTCGGCGTCGTCGCGAGCGGCGGCCCGCGCCCCGGGCGCTACCAGATCCTGGCCGCGATCAACGCCGTCCACACCTCGGTCAGGGACGCCCGCGACACCGACTGGTCCCAGATCGTCGCCCTCTACAACCAGATGGTCCGGGTCGACCCCTCGCCCATCGTCCGGCTCAACCGCGCCATCGCCGTCGCCGAGCTCGATGGTCCCGAGGTCGCGCTCGCCGAGATCGACCGGCACCTGGGACCCAGCCTGGACGATTACCACGCCTTCCACGCCACCCGCGCCGACCTGTTGCGCCGGCTCGGCCGCAGCGAGGAGTCGCGCGCGGCGTATGACAAGGCCATCGACCTCGCCGAGAACGCCGCCGAGGTGGCGCTGTTGACCAGGCGCAGAGACCAGCT
>NZ_JBOHDN010000345.1:0-7036 GCF_050699375.1 Nocardioides sp.
GACCGCACCGTCGTCTCCATCTTCGAGCGCTGGGGCTTCACCTGGGGCGGCAACTGGAAGTGGACCGATCCCATGCACTTCGAGATGAACCGCATCGTCAAACCGGGCTGATCCGGCGGCGAGGGCAGGTCTTCGTCGAGCTGGCGACGCAACTGACGCTCGTCGACCTGGTGATCGTCGGCGATCACATGGTGCGCAAGGGGCTCGTCGATCTGGAGACACTGAGGAAGTTCTGCGCGGACGCCTCCGGCCCCGGTGTCGCGCTCGCGCGGACCGCGGCAGGATACGTACGAACCGGGGTGGACTCTCCGATGGAGACCAGACTTCGGCTGCTGATCGTCCTGGCCGGACTTCCCGAGCCCGAGGTCAACCTGCTGGTGGGCGACGAGATCGAACGGAGAAAGTACGACCTCTCCTACCGTCGCTCGAAGACCATCCTGGAGTACGACGGCCGCCAGCACGTCGAGCGCATCGAGCAGTGGGAGGCCGATCTCGAGCGGCGCGAGGGGATCGACGATGACCGGTGGCGCATCCTGGTCTTCGTCGCCAAGGACATCTACAAGTCCAGCTCCGCCAGAACCCCGCACCTGCGGGGTTCTGGCGGCTGACCGTGCCCAAACCGGTGCAACTTCCCCACATGTGCGGGGTTGTTGCCAGGCCGCTTGGGTGGTCGCCTCTACGCTGGGGCACGTGACGATCCTTGATGACGCCCGCCCGGGCATGGACGACAACATCCGACCGCAGGACGACCTGTTCGGGTTCGTCAACGGCACCTGGCTCCGTGAGGTGGAGATTCCCTCCGACCGGTCGAGCTGGGGGCCGTTCGTGATGCTCGCCGATCAGGCCGAGCAGCAGGTGCGCGCGATCATCGAGGAGCTCGCCGACTCCGGTGGCGCGCCGGGCAGCGACGCCCAGCGGATCGGGGACCTCTTCGCGAGCTTCATGGACGAGGCCGGGGTGGCCGAGCGCGGCGTACGTCCTCTTGATGGCCTGAGGGCCGCCGTGGACGGGCTGCGCGACGCCGATGACCTGGCGGCCTTCCTGGGCGAGGTCGAGCGGATCGGCGGGCACGGGCTGTTCGGGTCCTACATCGACAACGACGACAAGGCCTCCGACCGCTACATCTTCAACCTGCTCCAGGGTGGGCTCGGGCTGCCCGACAAGGACTACTACTTCGACGAGAAGTTTGCGGAGGTGCTGGGGAAGTACGCCGACTACCTGACCCGCCTCTACGAGCTCGCCGAGCACCCCGACCCGCGTGCGGCCGCGGAGACCGTGATCCGGATCGACACCCGGCTGGCCGAGGGCCACTGGGCGCGCGAGGAGACCCGCGACAAGCAGAAGACCTACAACCTGCTGACCCTCGCCGAGCTGCGCGAGCTGGCCCCCAACTTCGACTGGGATGCGTACGTCCGCAACCTCTCCGGGTCCAAGCTGGCCACCGAGGCGGTACTCGGCGAGGTGGTCGTGCGGCAGCCGTCGTTCTTCTCCCACCTCTCGACCGTGCTCGGCGAGGTCGACATCGACGACTGGAAGCTGTGGCTCTACTTCCACGTGCTGCGCTGGGCGGCGCCCTACCTGACCGACGACTTCGTCGAGACCAACTTCGACTTCTACGGCCGCACCCTCAACGGAACCCCTGAGCTGCGGGAACGCTGGAAGCGCGGGGTCGCGATCGTCGAGGGCGCGATCGGTGAGGCGGTCGGCAAGGAGTACGCCGCGCGCCACTTCCCGCCCGAGGCGAAGGCGCGGATGGACGAGCTGGTCGCCAACCTCATCGCCGCCTACCGCAAGTCGATCTCCGAGCTCGACTGGATGAGCGAGGACACCAAGCAGAAGGCGTACGACAAGCTCGACAAGTTCACGCCGAAGATCGGCTACCCCTCGAAGTGGCGCGACTACTCCGAGCTGACCATCGCCAAGGACGACCTGATCGGCAACGTCTCGGCGGCCTCGATCTTCGAGACCGACCGGCAGCTCGGCAAGCTCGGTGGGCCCGTGGACCGCGAGGAGTGGTTCATGCTGCCGCAGACGGTCAACGCCTACTACAACCCCGGCACCAACGAGATCTGCTTCCCGGCCGGCATCCTGCAGCGCCCGTTCTTCGACAAGGACGCGCACCCGGCGGAGAACTACGGCGGCATCGGCGCGGTGATCGGCCACGAGGTCGGGCACGGCTTCGACGACCAGGGCGCTCAGTTCGACGGCGACGGCAACATGCAGGACTGGTGGTCGCCGGAGGACAAGGCGGCCTTCGAGGTGAAGACCAAGGCGCTGATCGCGCAGTATTCGGAGCTGTCTCCGCGCGACCTCCCCGGCGAGCTCGTCAACGGTGCCCTGACCGTGGGCGAGAACATCGGCGACCTGGGCGGCCTGACCATCGCGCACACCGCCTACCTGCTCGCGACCGATGGTGCCGCCGGCGTCGGCGACCGGCAGCGGCTCTTCCTCAACTGGGCCTATGTGTGGCGAACGGTGAGGCGCAAGGAGCAGGCGCAGCAGTTCCTGACGATCGACCCGCACAGCCCGCCCGAGTTCCGCGCCAACATCGCGCGAAACCTGGACGAGTTCCATGAGGTCTTCGGCACCGCGCCGGGTGACGGACTCTGGCTCGAACCCGAGAATCGGGTGCGGATCTGGTGACATACCCGGGGGTGCGTTTGGTTGCTCTTTGGTAACGGCGTAACGGAGTTACGCGGAATCACGGCTTCATAAACCTGCATTGCAGGAAATTGTTTCCTCGCTGGGCCGATTCGGATGGAAGGATCCCATCCAATCCTGGCCCCCATCTCGAGGAGAAACCCCCATGCGTAGATTCGTTCGAATGGCGGGGGCGACCACCGCCGCCGCCGTCGCCGGAACCGCCTTCATCACCGCCTTCGGGAACCCAGCCGGAGCAGCGTCGCCCGACACCTCGGCGACCAGCATCTCGCCGGTGTCCCTCTCCGCGCAGAAGGTCGTCGACGACAAGTCGATCGCGGAGAAGGCCATCAGCGCACTGACGAGCAAGCCGTCGACCTCGAAGGTCGGCGCCGGCCAGAAGCTCGACCCGGTGGTGACCCTGAAGGACGCCAACGGTGCGACGCACGTACGGATGAACCGGACCTACGAGGGCCTCGAGGTCGTCGGTGGCGACCTGGTCGCTCACCAGAACAAGGCCGGCACGCTGACCTCGGTCTCCCAGGGACTGACCAAGGCGCTCGACCTCTCGGTGAAGCCGACGGTCACCGACACCACGGCCGCCAAGGCCGCGCTGGTCGTGGACGCGGTCACCAAGACGATCACCGACCTGAAGGGTGACAAGCACAAGGCCCCCGAGCTCGTCGTCGACGCGACCGACGGCTCGCCGGCGCTGGCCTGGCGCGTCCACACGACCGGCGTCCAGGCCGACGGCACCCCCTCGCGTCTGTCGACCTACGTCGACGCCGCCACCGGCAAGGTGCTGCGTCGGGTCGAGGGCATCCACACGATCGACGGTGAGGGCAACACGCTCTACTCCGGGACCGTCCCGCTGCAGGTGACGCAGAACGGCTCGGCGTACGAGCTGCGCGACGAGACCCGTGGCGGCACCTACACGACCGACATGAACAACACCGAGGACACCGTGCTGTGCCAGATCCTCGGCATGGGCTGCCTCGCCGGCGACGTGGTCACCAGCCCGACCACGACCTTCGGCAACGGCTCCAACGAGGACCGGGCGACCGCGGCTGCCGACGCTCAGTACGGCACCAACGTCACCTGGGACTACTTCAAGAACGTCCACGGGCGCGACGGCATCTTCGGTGACGGCTCGGGCTCCTACAACCGGGTCCACTACGGCACCGACTACGTCAACGCCTTCTGGGACGGCGAGAAGATGACGTACGGCGATGGTGACGGTGTCGGCTACGGCCCGCTCGTCTCGCTCGACGTCGCCGGCCACGAGATGACGCACGGCGTCACCGAGAACACCTCGGGCCTGGAGTACGCCGGTGAGTCCGGTGGTCTCAACGAGTCGACCTCGGACATCTTCGGGACCTCGGTCGAGTTCTACGCCGACAACGCCGAGGACCAGGGCGACTACCTGATCGGCGAGGCGTTCATCCTCGACGGTGGCGACCCGCTGCGCCGGATGGACAACCCGTCCTTCGACGGCAACTCCGTCAACTGCTGGGACGCCTCGACCGGCGACCTGGACGTCCACTACTCCAGCGGCGTCGGCAACCACTTCTTCTACCTGCTCGGCGAGGGCTCGGGTGCGAAGACGATCGGTGGGACCGAGCACAACAGCACCACGTGCGACGGCTCGACGATCACCGGTATCGGTCGCGACAAGGCGGAGCAGATCTGGTTCCGTGCCAACTCGACCTACTTCACCTCGACCACCGACTACGCGGGTGCGCGCGACGCGACCGTGCAGGCGGCGTCGGACCTCTACGGTGCCTCCAGCCCGGAGGTAGCAGCCGTCGAGGCCGCGTGGACCGCGGTCGCGGTGGGCTGAGCATCCACGAATAGCAGCAGACCCGGCTCGACGGCGTCCTTACCTGCGGTGAGGGCGCCGTCGCCCGCATTTGGTAACTAAAGTACGAATTCGGGCGTGTGGTTATGCCGGTGCGGCAATTGGACGCATACTGGAGAAGCCGAGCCGGTTCTGCGGGTCCCCGTGGGGGAGGACCAACAGCACCGGCTCGGCGTTGATTTGTCGCTGGCATCTCGTGGTGGCAGTTGTGCTCGCGACTTGGTCTCGACCCGCTTCGCGGGTTCGCTTCGCTCACCCGGCTGCGCTCGCTCGACCTCCTCGCGTTACGTCATCGCTCGTTCCTCGCGGTGACGTAGGCTCGGATGTCGGCGCTCACTGGTAAACAGGGGCGCATGACGGATACCGCCACCGACGTACGCTCCCGGGCCGAAGCGCATCTGCGCGCCCTCGTCGGCCGCGATGATGCCACGCTGCGCGAGGACCAATGGTCGGCGATCTCGGCGCTGGCCGTCGATCGGCGCCGCGCTCTGGTGGTGCAGAAGACCGGGTGGGGGAAGTCGGCGGTCTACTTCGTGGCGACGCTGCTGCTGCGCGAGGCCGGGCTGGGGCCGACCGTGATCGTCTCGCCGCTGCTGGCGCTGATGCGCAACCAGATCGCGGCCGCTCGGCGTGCCGGCATCCGGGCGGTGACGATCAACTCGACCAACCCGGAGGACTGGGCCGCGATCGAGGAGTCCATCCACGCGGGTGAGATCGACGTCCTGCTGGTCTCCCCGGAGCGGCTCAACAACCCGAAGTTCCGCGATGCGGTGCTCCCGCGGCTGGCGGCGGAGTGCGGCCTGCTCGTCGTCGACGAGGCCCACTGCATCTCCGACTGGGGACACGACTTCCGGCCGGACTACCGCCGGATCCGTACGCTGCTGACCGATCTTCCCGCCGGGATTCCGGTGCTCGCGACCACCGCCACCGCGAACGAGCGAGTCACCTCGGATGTCGCGGAGCAGATGGGCGAGGGGGTTCTCGTCCTGCGCGGCTCGTTGGACCGAGAGTCGCTGCGGCTCGGTGTGGTCTCGTTGAAGACCCCCGAGCAGCGGCTCGCCTGGCTCTCCGACCACCTCTCCGAGCAACCCGGGTCGGGCATCGTCTACTGCCTCACCGTGGCCGCGACCGAGGAGATCGCCGACTATCTGCGCTCGCGCGGTCATGATGTGGCTGCCTACTCGGGGCGTACGGAGGCAGCGGAGCGCTCGGTCCTGGAGGAGTCGCTGGCGGCAGGGAAGGTCAAGGCGCTGGTGGCGACCTCGGCGCTCGGGATGGGCTTCGACGCGACGCTCGGGTTCGTGGTGAACATGGGGGCGCCGTCCTCGCCGGTCTCCTACTACCAGCAGGTCGGCCGCGCCGGCCGCGGCACCTCGGAGGCCTCCGTGGTGCTGCTCCCGGGCATCGAGGACCGCGACATCTGGGCCTACTTCGCCTCCTTGGCGTTCCCGCGCGAGGAGCAGGTGCGGCAGACTCTGGACGTGCTGGCCTCGGCCGGTCGGCCTTTGTCGACACAGGCACTGGAGACGTACGTCGACCTGTCCCGCTCGCGCCTGGAGCAGATGCTCAAGGTGCTCGATGTGGACGGAGCAGCGCGCCGGGTCGGCGGTGGCTGGGAGGCGACCGGTGTCCCGTGGGACTACGACGCGGAGCGGTATGAGCGGGTCGCCGAGGCGCGGCGCCGGGAGCAGGACGCGATGCTCACCTACCTCAGGACGACCGAGTGCCGGATGCGGTTCCTGCGTGAGCAGCTCGACGATCCTGGTGCCGTCGACTGTGGTCGGTGCGACAACTGCGGTGGCTTCTCGGTGACCTCGACGGTCTCCGAGGGCGCGGTCGAGGAAGCCTCGGCCAGGCTGTCACGGCCCGGGGTCGTCGTGGACCCGAAGAAGATGTGGCCCACCGGCCTCGACAGGCTCGGCATCGAGCTCAAGGGCAAGATCAAGGAAGGCCCGCTCGAGGGGCGCGCGATCGCGCGGCTGACCGATCTTGGCTACGGGCAAGCGCTGCGTGACCTCTTCCGCGAACCCGCCCAGGACGGCCCGGTGCCGGTGCCGCTGGTGAAGGCGGTGGTCGAGGTCCTGGGCGACTGGCGTCCCCGGATCGGCGGCATCGTCTTCGTCGAGTCGGCGACCCGGCCGACGCTGACCAGCGACTTCGCCGAGGGCCTCTCGCGCTACCTCCGCGTCCCCGTCCTCGGGTCGTGGGCGATCGTCGACCCCGGCGTCGACCCCGGCCAGGGCGCCTCCAACTCGGCCCAGCGCGTGGCCGTCGTCGGCCGCCGCTTCACCCTCCGCGCCGACATACCTCCCGGTGCCGACGTACTCCTGGTCGACGACCGCGTCGCCACAGGCTGGACCATCACCCTCGCCGCCCGAGCCCTCCTCGACGCCGGCGCCGCCACCGTCCACCCACTCGTCCTCGCCACCACCACCTGAATTCGCCTGCCGAGGCGTCAGTTCTGCAGGCCGAGAGGTCACGTGTGCAGGCCGAGGCGTCAGTTGTGCAGGCCGAGAGGTCACGTGTGCAGGCCGAGGC
>NZ_JBOHDN010000346.1:0-9718 GCF_050699375.1 Nocardioides sp.
CAGATGGGGTCGGCGGCCGGGCGGCGGAGCGGTCAGCCCACCGGAGTGAAGTCGCGCGCCCCGATGAACGTCGGGCGCGGCTTCGGGGCCGAGAACGGCTCGACCGCGGTGTTCTCCACGCTGTTGAACACCAGGAAGACGTTCGAGCGCGGGTAGGGCGTGATGTTTCCGTTGGAGCCGTGCATGCAGTTGCAGTCGAACATGACCGCGCTGCCGGCGGCACCTGCCAGCACGTCGATGCCGTAGGAGTCGGCCATCTTCGTGACGGTCTCCGGGTCCGGGGTGCCGGCGCCCTGCATCACCAGGGAGGACTTGTAGTTGTCCTCGGGAGTGGCACCGCCGCAGGAGACGTACGTCTTGTGCGTGCCGGGCATGATCATGAGCGGCCCGTTGAAGGAGTGGTTGTCGGTCAGCGAGATGGAGATGCTGACGGTCCGCATCCGGGGCAGGCCGTCCTCGGCGTGCCAGGTCTCGAAGTCGGAGTGCCAGTAGAAGCTGCCGCCGTCGAAGCCGGGTTTGAAGTTGATCCGGCTCTGATGGATGTAGACGTCCGAGCCGAGGATCTGCCGGGCCCAGCCGACCACGCGCGGGTCGGCCGCCAGCCGGGCGACGATGTCGCTGGTCCTGTGCACCTCGAAGATCGAGCGCACCTCCTGCGAGGAGGGTTCGATGATGGTGCGCTCGTCGGCACGGATCTCGGGATCGTTGCTGAGCCGGCGCAGCTCGGCGCGCAGCTCCTCGACCTCCTCGGGAGCGATGACGTCGGGGATCGCCAGGTAGCCGCGCTCGTCGAAGGAGTCGAGCGTCTGCTGGTCCATCGGCCCCTCGGCCGCCGTGCCCCAGATGACCGGGTCCTGGCGGGGGATCGCGCTGAAACCCTCCTCGAGGCGGGTGGGGTACACGTCCTCGACGTGTTCGGTTGTAGCGGTCATGCAGTTACCTCCTCGGTGTCGATCTCGGTGTCGGTCTCGGCGTCGGGCTCGGCGTCGGGCTCGGTGAGGAGCGGGTAGACGCCGTTCTCGTCGTGCACCTCCCGGCCGGTGACCGGCGGGTTGAAGGTGCAGATCAGACGCAGGTCGGTCTTGGCGGTGACGGTGTGCTTGTCGTGCTTGTCGAGCAGGTAGCACATCCCGTCGCGGATCTCGTACGTCTCTCCGGTCTCGCGGTCGAGGAGCTCGCCCTCACCGCCGACGCAGTAGACGGCCTCGATGTGGTTGGCGTACCAGAACTCGTTCGTCGTCCCGGCGGGGATGTTGGTCTCGTGGAAGGAGAAGCCGACGCCCTCGCGGGCCAGGACGATCCGGCGGCTGCGCCAGTCGCCGGACTCGGACTTGACGCGTACGTCGCGGTCCGTGTCGTTCAGGTCTTCCAGGTAGGTGACGCGCATGTCTGTCTCGTTTCTGGTGTCGGGGGATCAGGCCGGGTTGCCGTCACCGAGGACGGACGCGGTGGCCTCCTCGATGATGGCGAGACCGCGGGCGAGGTCCTCGGAGGTGACGGTCAGCGGCGGCATCGTCTTGAGCACCTCGTCCTCCGGCCCGGAGGTCTCGACCAGCAGCCCGCGCTCGTACGCCGCCGCCGCGATCTTCGAGGCCGCGCTGACGTCCGGGAAGGCGATGCCGGTCAGGAAGCCACGACCGCGGACGGTCGAGCCCTCGTACCGCGTGGCGATCTTCGTCAGTCCCTCGCGGAACTCGGCGGCCTTCGCCTGGACCTCGTTCTGGAAGGAGCCATCGGCCCAGTACGTCTCCAGCGCCACTCGCCCGGTGACGAAGGCGAGGTTGTGGCCGCGGAAGGTGCCGTTGTGCTCGCCCGGCTCGAACTGGTCCAGGTCGGGCCGGAACAGCGTCAGCGCCATCGGCAGGCCGAAGCCGGAGATCGACTTCGAGAGGCAGACGATGTCGGGGGTGAACCCGGCCTCCTCGAAGCTGAAGAAGGTGCCGGTCCGTCCGCAGCCGGCCTGCACGTCGTCGACGATCAGGATGATGTCGTACTCGCGGCACAGGTCCGAGAGCGCCTTGAGCCACTCCAGCCGGGCAGCGTTGAGACCGCCCTCGCCCTGGACGGACTCCACGATGATCGCGGCCGGCTTGTCGACACCGGAGCCGCTGTCCTTGAGCACCCGCTCCAGCCACATGAAGTCGTCGACGACACCGTTGAAGTAGTCGTCGTAGGGGATCTTCGAGCTGTTGGTCAGCGGGATGCCCGCGCCCTTGCGCTTCATCGAGTTGCCGGTCACCGCCAGCGAGCCGAGCGTCATCCCGTGGAAGGCGTTGGTGAAGGACAGCACGTGCTGGCGTCCGGTCACCTTGCGGGCCAGCTTGAGGGCGGCCTCGACCGAGTTCGTCCCGGTCGGACCGGGGAACATCACCTTGTAGTCGAGGTTGCGCGGCTCGAGGATCAGGTCGGAGAAGGCCTGCAGGAAGTCCCGCTTCGCGCTGGTGTGCATGTCCAGCGAGTGCAGGATGCGGCCCTCGCGCAGGTAGTCGAGCAGCGGGTCCAGCAGCGCGGGGTTGTTGTGCCCGTAGTTGAGCGCGCCGGCCCCGGAGAAGAAGTCGAGGAACTCGCTCCCGTCCTCGCTGGTGATGGTGGAGCCCTGGGCGTGGGTCATCACCGCGGGCCAGCTGCGGCAGTAGCTGCGGACCTGCGACTCCAGAGCGTCGAAGATCGCGGTGCCACCGGTCTGGGGCGTGTCGGGCGTGCTGGTATGGGCGGGTTCAGTGGTCGTAGTCATGGGCATGACACCTCCGTGTGTGTCGTCGATCCCGGATCGCGGGCGCGCAGAACGCCCGGCGGACCGGGTGCGGTTCGGTCGGATCGTGCGGTTCGGTCGGATCCTGCGGTCAGAACGGGCCGATGCGGAACAACAGCTCCGCGTCGTGCCCGTCGGGGAACATCGCGGCCTCGAAGATCGGCTTGCTCTCGATCGGGGCACTGCGTGCGTTCGCGAACGAGGTGAACAGTGCGATGGAGGCGCTGTTGTCCGCGGTGATGGTCGTCTCCAGGTGGCGTACGCCCTGGTCGTCGGCCAGGCGGTCGACGAGCCCGTCGAGCATGCGGCGGGCCAGGCCCCGGCCGCGGTGCGGCTCGTCGACGGCGACCTGCCAGATCATCAGGGTCTCCGGGTCGTCCGGGCGCCGGTAGCCGGTGACGAATCCTCCCGGATCGTCATCGACGGTCGCGACGAACGAGGTCGCCGCGAAGTCGCGTGCCCACAGCAGGTAGGCGTACGAGGTGTTGACGTCGAGTACCCGAGAGTCCCGTGCCATCCGCCACAGATGCTGACCGTCCTCGAGGTCCGGTGAGCGGAAGTCGACTCGGGTAGTCGACTCCGGGCGGGGCACGCTGCCAGTCGAGTTGCGATGTGGCATCGCTGCGCGACGCTAACAGCCTGAGGGGAAGCATGCCCGGCGAGCCCGCACTTCTGAGCGTGACGTGTGATCAATACCACAGTCAGCGAGCGGCAGCTCCCGCGTTCGGATCAGGCAGACGTACGCCGCACCAGCTCGGGAGCGAAGACGACCCGCCGGGGGAGGTTGGTGTCGCCGTCCAGCTGGGCGAGGAGGAGGCGGGCGGCCTCCTTGGCCATGTCGCCTATCGGGTTCTTGACCGTGGTGAGCGGGGGAGTGGTGCGCTCGGCGATGCCGAGGTCGTCGTAGCCGACGACCGCGATGTCGTCGGGGACGCTGCGGCCGGCCGCGCGCAGGGCGCGGAGCGCGCCCGCGGCCATCAGGTCGGAGGCGACCATGAGGCCGTCGATGTCCGGATGGTCGCGCAGCAGGATCTCGCAGGCGGCCTCGCCGCCGTCCTCGGTGAAGTCGCCCTCGACGACAGCGTCGGCGGTGAGGCCGGCGGTGTCGAGGGCGGCGCGCCATCCGGCGGCCCGGTCGGTGCCCGCGCTCATGTCGATGGGGCCGGTGATGGTGCCGATGCGGCGACAGCCCCGCTCGATCAGGATGTTGGTGACCTCGCGGGCGCCGGCGACGTTGTCGGGGTCGGTGTAGAAGACCTTCTCCGCGCCCGTCAACGGCCGGCCGATGAACGCGGCCGGCAGCCCGATGGCCGCGAGATGGTCGGCGAGAGCGTCGCTGCGGTGGTGGGAGACCACGATCACGCCGTCGACGTGCCCGCCGCGCACGTAGCGCAGCGTCCGCTGGATCTCGTCGCCCGGCCGAGCGATCAGCAGCACGACCTGCAGGTCGCGCTGGGAGAGGACCTGGGTCACGACGTGCAGGGTGCGGGCGAAGAACGGGTCCGCGAAGACGCGCTCGTCCGACTCCGGCACGACCATCGCGACCGTGTCGGTCCTTCGTGTCACCAGGGAGCGGGCAGCCGGGTTGGGGAGATAGCCAAGCGTCCTCACGGCCTCGGCGACGGCGTCCGCGGCCTTCGCCGAGACGCGCGAGCCTCCGTTGATCGCGCGCGACGCGGTCGCCCGGCTGACACCAGCCAGCCGGGCGACCTCGTCGAGCGTGGGCATGTTCACCGGCGGGCCGGCACCCGGTTGTCGGCGGCGACGTCGGCGAACCAGAGACCGCTGTCCTTCGGCGTACGCTCCTGGGTCTCGAAGTCCACGTGCACGATCCCGAACCGGTGCGCGTAGCCGTAGCTCCACTCGAAGTTGTCGAGCAGCGACCAGGCGAAGTAGCCGCGTACGTCCGCGCCCTGCTCGATCGCGTCCAGGGTCGCGCGCAGGTGCTGGTCGATGTAGTCGAGGCGGGCGGTGTCGTGCACGGCGCCATCCTCCACCACGTCATCGTAGTAAGCCCCGTTCTCGGTGATGTAGAGGGGCGGAGCCCCGTACTCGCCACTGAGCCGGGTCAGCAGCCGGGTCAGCCAGACCGGGTCGATCTCCCAGTCGCGGTCGGTGGTCGGGCGGCCGGTGCGCGGGGTCACGAACTCGGCACCGGGGTAGGGGTTCCCGCGCGGCAGGTCGGAGTGTACGAGCCGGCTGCCCAGCACCTGGTCGGGTCTGAACGGAGTGGCCCCGATCTCGAACGGCTCCGCCGCGATGGCGTTGCCGAAGTAGAAGTTGACCCCGAGCACGTCGAGCGGCACGGAGATGACCTCCAGATCGCCCTCGAGCACCCAGTCCTGCCACGGACGGCCCTGGAAGGTCAGGCCCTCGGTGTCGGCGGCCAGGTCGTCGGCGTACCTGCCCCGGAACAGCGGGTCGAGGAACACCCGGTTGTGCAGACCGTCGATCCGCCGGGTCATGTCGACGTCCTCGGGACGGTCGGCGTCGTGGGGGTCGACGACCGTCGGGTTCAGGGTGATGCCGAGAGACTTCCCGTTCTCCGGGGTCGCGCCGCGGCCGCGCAGCTCGTTGATCACCAGGCCGTGGGCGAGCATGAGGTGGTGGGCGGCGACGATGCCGGCCACGCCCTCCTGCCGTCCCGGCGCGTGCTGGCCGCCGGAGTAGCCGAGGAACGCCGAGCACCACGGCTCGTTCAGCGTCGTCCAGTGGTCGACACGGTCGGAGAGCGCGTCGTAGACGGTGGTGGCGTACTCCACGAACCGGTAGGCGGTGTCGCGGCTGGTCCAGCCGCCCTGGTCCTCCAGCGCCTGCGGCAGATCCCAGTGGTAGAGCGTGATCCACGGCGCGATCTCGGCCTCGAGCAGCTCGTCGACGAGACGGCTGTAGAAGTCGAGCCCCTGCTGGTTGACCTTTCCGCCGTCGGGCCGGATCCGCGGCCACGCTGTCGAGAACCGGTACGAAGCCAGGTTGAGGCGCTTCATCAGCGCGACGTCCTCGGGGACCCGGTGGTAGTGGTCGCAGGCGACCTCGCCGGTGTCGCCGCCCAGGATCGCCCCCGGAACCTTGGTGAAGGTGTCCCAGTTGCTGGGCGTACGTCCGTCCTCGTCGATGGCCCCCTCGATCTGGTAGGAAGCCGTGGCCGCACCCCAGAGGAAGTCGTTGGGGAACGTACGTTCGGTGTGGGCGTGGTTTGTCGAGAGATTCATCCCTTGACGGCTCCTTGCATGATGCCGGCCACCAGGTGGCGGCCGGTGGCGATGAACAACAGAAGTAGGGGTACGGTCGCGAGGATCGTCCCGGCCTGGACCAGGGCCATGTCGGCATGGCCCTGACCGGGTGCGACCTTGAGCGCGTCGAGCGCGGTCTGCAGGGTCTGTACGTCAGAGCCCTGCAGCACGATCAGCGGCCACATGAAGTCGGTCCACACCTGCATGAAGGTGAACAGCCCGAGGATCGCCATCGCCGGTCTCGCGGCGGGGATGGCGACGGTCCAGAACGTACGGATCATGGAGGCCCCGTCGACGCGGGCCGCGTCGATCAGCTCGTCGGGGATCGCGTCGACGAGGTACTGCCTCATGAAGAACACACCGAAGGCGGTCACCAGCCACGGCAGGATCACCGCGGCGTGGGTGCCGGTCAGGCCGAGGTTGGAGAACTGCTTGAGCATCGGCACCAGGGCCAGCTGCGTCGGCACCGCCAGGGTGGCGACGACGAAGATCATCCCCACGTTGGAGCCGCGGAAGCGGAGCTTGGCGAAGGAGTAGCCGGCCAGGGTCGCGAAGAGCACGACCGAGGCAGCCGAGATCCCGGAGATGATGATCGAGTTGAGCAGCGCCGACCAGAAGTCGATCCGGTCGAAGACTCGGGCGGCGTTCTCGAAGAAGTGCCCTCCCGGGACCAGCGGCGGAGGCGACTGGATCGCCCGATGCCGGGTGACGGAGCCGATGACGAACGACCAGTAGAGCGGGAACGCCGAGCCCAGCAGGAATGCCGTCAGCAGGCCATATACGAGGAATCCGGGACGTCTGCTCATCGAAGGTTCCTCCGTTGTACGGCCCTGGTGACCAGGAAGTTGATCAGGGCGATCCCCACGATGATGAGGAACAGCACCCACGCGGCGGCGGCCGCGCGTGGATACGGGTCGGTCGTGGTCTGGGCGGTGTTGAAGACGTACATCGTCAAGGTCGTGTACTGGAAGTCGGAGCCGCCCTGGAAGCGCAGGTTGGTGTCGAAGATCCGGGGCTCGGTGAAGATCTGCAGGCCACCGATGGTCGAGGTGACGATGACGAAGATCATCGTCGGCCGGATCGAGGGCAGGGTGACGTGGAAGAACTGCTTCACCTTGGAGGCACCGTCGATGTCGGCCGCCTCGTAGAGGTCCCGCGGGATCGCCTGCATGGCGGCGAGGACGATCAGCGCGTTGTAGCCGGTCCAGCGCCAGTTGACCATGGTCGCGATCGCGGTCCAGCTCGCGAACCGGTCGGCGTGCCACGGCACCTTCGGGAGGCCGAAGCCGTCCAGCGTCTGGTTGATCAGGCCGGTGCCGTCGGCGAAGATCGCGCCGAAGATCATCGCGGACGCCGCGGGGGCGACCACGAAGGGCAGCAGGATGCTCATCCGCCACAGGGTGCGGCCCCGGAGCCGGGTGTCGAGCAGAGCGGCGAGGATCGTCGCCACGATGATCTGCGGCACCGAGGAGAGCAGGAACATCCCGATGGTGTTCCAGAAGGCCTTGCGGAAGACCGAGTCACCGAGGACGTGGGCGTAGTTGTCCCAGCCGACCCACGGACCGACCTCGGACCCGTAGGCGGGCCAGGAGAAGAAGGACAGGTAGCCGGTGTAGAGCATCGGGTAGAGCCCGATGACGATGAACACCAGGAAGAACGGCGCGACGTACAGGTAGGGCGAGAGCTTGAAGTCCCACCGGGAGAGCCGGTTACGCCACGCCTGGCGGCGGGGGGCCGCCCCGGTCGAGGGCGCCGGGGTGGCGTTCTCGACCGGGGCGGAGGTGGTGGTCGGCATGGATCAGGACATTCCTTCGACGCCCTCGGCGAAGGTCGCCCACGACTCCTCGGGGTCGGTGCCCTCGTCTACGCGGCTGATCGCCTGCTGGAAGAGACCGAGGATGTCGGAGTACTTGTCACCCTTGAACGGGACACCCGCAGGCACGGCCTCCGCGCGAGTGGCGAGGATCTGCGAGGTGGGGGCGTCGTTGAAGTAGGGGTCGGTGGCGTTCTCCTCGGCCAGGACCGTCTGCGCCTCCAGGTTGGCCGGGAAGTTGCCGGCGACCTTCGACGCGGCCACCTGGGACTCGGCGGTGGTCAGGTAGTTGGCGAACTCCTTGGCCTCGTCCTGGTGCTCCGACTGCGCCGGAACGGCAAGGTAGGAGCCACCCCAGTTGCCGCCGCCGCCCGGGAAGGCGTCGACGATGTCCCAGCCCTTCACCTCGGGCGCGGAGTCCTTGATGTTGGCGAACATCCAGCCCGGGCACGGGATGGTGGCGAAACCGTCGTTGGTGAAGTTGGCCGTCCAGTCCTCGCCCCACTGCTCGACCTTCGTCGACTGGGTGGGGGCGTACTGCGAGACCGTGTCGTAGACCTCCCGGAGCTCCGGGTTGTCGACGTCGATCTTCTGGTCCTTGGTCTGGAAGGGGTACTCGACCTGGTTGAGCATCGCCTGGGCGATCGCGCCGCTGGAGTCGTACCAGGCGGTCTTCGGCATCTTCTTCTTGAACTGCTCGCCGGCGGCGAAGTAGGAGTCCCAGTCCTTGAAGAGCTCCTTCACGGCCTCGCGGTCGCTCGGCAGGCCGGCCTTCTCGAAGAGGTCGGCGCGGTAGCAGAAGGCCTCCGGGCCGGCGTCGGTCGGGTAGCCGATCTGCTTGTCGTCGGCGGTCTGGCCCTCGAGGTACTTCGACTCCATCCAGCGGTCGTCGAGCTCCTTGTCGGTGAGATCGACGAACTGCTCGGAGGCACCCTCGGCGAGGAGCGCGGGCATCATGTCGCCCTCGATGCCGACGATGTCGGTGAGGCCCTCGCCCGACTGCAGGCCGGTGGTGAGGCTCTGCTTCCAGGTGTCCCACTCGGCGACCACGGTCTGCTTGACCTTGAAGGGACGCTCGGGGTCGGCGTTCCACTCCTTGATGAGCTCGCCATAGCCGAACTCGCTGAAGGTGGTGATGGTGAGCGTGTCGTCCTTACCGAGAGCGGACTGCGCGTCATCGCCACCGCCACCGCCGCCGCACGCGGTCAGGCCGGTGACGAGAGAGGCGACCGCGCACGCGGCGAGCGCCGCTCTTCGGCTGCGGCGCCGGGACTTGGAGATCTTGGACACGGGAGTGCTCCTGCACGTCGATGTGGGGAGTGAGAGCGCTTCCACTCTCGGGGTTAGAGAGAGTGTGATTGGGCTCACAAGGTGGTGTCAAGAGGCGCTGCAGTAACGATTCCGTGAATGTGGGAGCGCTTCCACCATCTGGGGGAAAGATGTGCCGAGCCGGCGCGTCTGTCTCAAGAATCGGGGTCGAGTCGGCGCGTCTGTCCCGTCAGATCGGGTCGAGTCGGCGCGTCTGTCTCAGGTTCCTGCACGGGCTGGGACATTGGCGCCGACTCGGCAAGGATTTCTGGGGCAGTTGCGCCGACTCGACTTATATTCTTGGGACAGTTGCGCCGACTGGGCGGGAATCTTTGGGACAGTTGCGCCGAGTCGGCGAGGGGTCAGGCGGCGATCACGGCTAGGAGGCGGGCGGTCTCGGCGGCCATGGCGTCGCGACCGGCGCCGAGGTATCTGCGCTGGTCGACCAGGCTCTGGTCGGCATCGAGCTGCTCGCGTACGGCGGCGGTGAAGGCCTTGTTGAGCTGGGTGGCGACGTTGATCTTGGTCATCCCGGCGGCGATGGCGGCTCGGAGGCCGTCGTCGCTGACGCCGGAGGAGCCGTGCAGCACCAGAGGGACGCTCACCGCGTGA
>NZ_JBOHDN010000347.1:0-11832 GCF_050699375.1 Nocardioides sp.
GCCCAGCGGGCGTGGTCGTCGATGTCGAAGCCGATCCGGCCGTTGTTGGCGACGAAGGCGGGGTGGCCCTCGCTCATCGCGCCCTCGACGCTCTGGTGGTCGGCGTCGACCAGGTCGGCGGCGGTCAGCGTCTGGTGCTCCAGCTTCCAGCAGGCCGAGGCGATGGTGGCCGCGAGCTCCTCCAGGTAGGTCGGCAGCAGCTTGTCCGGGATGCCCAGGTCGGGCGCGAACTCGGCGACGAACGCCTGGGCGTCGACCTCGGACTCCGCACCTTCGGTCGTCCGTACGATCGAGTCCGGGTCCACCACCCAGTGGTCGAGCAGGAAGCGACGCGCGGAGAAGGCGTACGTCGAGGAGGGGCCGCGCAGCTCCCAGCCGTCGTCGGTGCCCTCAACGGTGGCAGTCGGAGCGAGCATCCGCTCGTGGCTGAACTCCGCGATCGCCTTGGCGACCAGGTGCCGGTGGGCGAGGCGCAGGTTCTCCGGGCGCAGGTGGGCGGCGGCGTACATCTCGCGGGTGCAGACCGAGAGCATCGCGGTCTTCTCACCGATGCTGATCTCGCGCAGCTCGACGAAGCCGGCCTCGGTGTTCTTGCGGCGGATCGGCTCGTTGCGTACGTCGGGCTCGACCACCACGCGACGGACGCCGGGATCCGCGAAGCAGTGCCGCATCACCGCGCGGAAGATCCGGGTCGTGAAGCCGGAGGTCGGCTCGCCGGAGGCCGGTGCGACCAGGACGTGCATGCCCAGGTCGCCGGGGGCGAGCTCGGGTACGTCGGTGATGCCCCCGAGCTCGCTGCGGGCCGGGTCGTAGGTCTCGGCCAGGAACGCCGGCACGCCGTCGACCCGGCCCAGCCAGGCGTCGTGGTGCGGGTGACGGGCGATCCGGGCATGCTCCTCGGCCACGTCCTCCAGCGAGGCGTCCAGCATCATCCAGTACGCCGAGCGCGGGTGGGTCACCCAGGAGTGCACCGTGGCGAGGTGCGGCTCGATGTCGAGCGGTTCGATCGTGATCCTCATCGGGTCTCCTCCGTGGGCTGGCTGTGCTTGGACAAGATCCGGCTGGGCTGGCTGTGCTTGGACAAGATCCGGAAACGGTCCGGGACGCCGAACTCCTGGAAGGCGACCCGCTTCTCGACCGGGTACGGCTCCCGGCCGAGGACGGCGGCGAGGATCATCGAGCTGCGGTAGGCGCCCATGCCGAGGTCGGGGGCGACGAAGCCGTGGGTGTGCTCCTCGCCGTTCTGCACCCAGATCTCGCGGTCGGTGTGGTCGACCGAGAAGGTCGAGCTGGCGTCGTAGCGCCCGTGCTCGTCGAAGCGGATCCGGTCGCGGACGGGCTCCAGGAACGCCGGGACTCCGGCACGGTAGCCGGTGGCGAGAACCATCGCGTCTGTCGCCATCTCGTAGTCCTCCTCCTGCTCCACGTGGTGCAGCGCGAGGTGATAGCCCTCGTCCGTGCGGGTCACGCCGCGCAGCTCGGTGTTGGTGAGCAGCGTGGTCTCGGCGGACCCCTCGACCGACCGGGTGTAGAGCGCCTCGTGGATCGCGTCGATGGTGTCGCCCGAGATGCCCTTGTAGAGGCTCTGCTGCGACTTCAGCAGCCGCTCACGCTTGTCGGCGGGCAGCGACTGGAAGTAGGCGGAGTACTCCGGGGAGGTCAGCTCGAGGGTGAGCTTGGTGTACTCCATCGAGAAGAACCGTGGGCTCCGGGTCAGCCAGGCCAGCTGGTAGTCGTGGTCGGGCTGAGCGTTCAGCAGGTCGAGGTAGACCTCGGCGGCCGACTGGCCGCTCCCGACGACGGTGACGCTGCGGCGTCCGACGAGCTCGTCCTTGCGAGCCAGGTAGTCGGCGCTGTGGATCGCCGGCCCGTCCCCCGCCAGTGCCTCCTGGGCAGGCTCGGGGACGTGCGGCGCCGTGCCGGTCCCGAGCACCAGCCGCCTGGTCCGATGCGTCTCGCCGGAGGCGGTGGTGACGACGTACGTCTCCCCGTCGTGCTCGACGGAGGTCACCTGCTGCCCGAACCGGACGGAGTCGAGCCGCTCGGCGACCCACTGGCAGTACTGGTTGTACTCACGCCGGTGGGGCAGGAAGCTCTCCCGGATGTAGAACGGGTAGATCCGGCCGGTCTGCTTGAGGAAGTTGAGGAAGCTGAACCGCGAGGTCGGGTCGGCCATCGTCACCAGGTCGGCCATGAACGGCACCTGCAGGGTGGCGTCGTCGAGGAGCATCCCCGGATGCCAGTCGAACCGGTCCCGGGCCTCGAGGAAGAGGCAGTCGAGCTCGTCGATCGGGTCGGCGAGCGCGGCCAGACCGAGGTTGAACGGGCCGAGCCCGATCCCGATCAGGTCGTGGACGTGGGCTGATCCGTCGGTGGCTGTGCCTGTCGATGTGGCTGTGTCTGTGTCCGTGAACACCGTCGCGGGCTTTGCGGGAGTCTTGGGCACGGTCATCGGGCGACCTCCTGGACGGCACGGCCCATGGAACGGCCCAGCGTGCGGACCTGCTCGATGATGTCGAGTACGTCCTGGAGCGAGGCCATGGGGTTGAGCAGGGTGAGCTTGAGGAACTGACGGCCGTCGACCTTGGTCGCGGCGACGACGCCGCGACCGCTGTTCCACATCTCGGCGCGGATGCGGCGGTTGAGGTCGCCGAGGGCGTCCTCGTCGAGGTCGGCCTCGCCCAGATGCGGGTCGAGGTAGCGGAAGACGACGGTGGAGAGCTGTGAGGGCGTGACGACCTCGATGTCCGGCTGGACGCTGAGGATGTCGTAGACCTCGCGCGCCAGATCGATCACCGTCTCGAGGTAGGCACCGATCTGGTCGGGCCCCATCGTGCGCAGCGTCAGCCACAGCTTGAGGGCGTCGAAGCGGCGGGTGGTCTGCAGGGACTTGTCGACCTGGTTGGGGGTCTCCGACTCCCGGGGGTTGAGGTAGTCGGCGTACCAGGAGGCGTGCTGCATCGTCGCCAGGTCCCT
Organism: Nocardioides sp.; assembly: GCF_050699375.1. GTDB lineage: Bacteria > Actinomycetota > Actinomycetes > Propionibacteriales > Nocardioidaceae > Nocardioides. Next base: position 2,977 of record NZ_JBOHDN010000347.1, read on the forward strand.
GACGAGGAGGGCGCTGGAGGAGACCGGCTGGAACCAGGTCTTGTGGTAGTCGATCGTGATCGAGTCGGACCTCTCGATGCCGTCGAGCAGGTGGCGATACTTCGGCGAGGCCAGCAGCCCGCCGCCGTACGCCGCGTCGACGTGGAACCAGACGTTGAAGTCCCGGCAGGCGTCGGCGATCGCCTCGAGCGGGTCGATCACGCCGAAGTCGGTGGTGCCGGCGGTGGCCACGACGGCCGCTGGAACCAGCCCGTCGACGACGCAGTCGTCGAGCGCCTCCCGCAGCGCGACCACGTCCATCCGGTGCGCGGCGTCGGTCGGGACCGCGATCGCGGCCGCGTCGCCCATGCCGAGCAGGCGCGCGGACTTGGCGATGGAGAAGTGGCTGTCCGCGGAGGTGAGGAAGCGCAGCCGGTCCAGAGGTACGCCGCGGCGCTCCGCCTCGCCACGGGCCAGCAGCAGCGCCTGCAGGTTGGACTGGCTGCCGCCGCTGGTGAAGATGCCGTCCCGGGTCGGCTCGGGATAGCCCGCACGAGCGGCGGTCCAGTCGATGAGATGACGCTCCATGAACGTGCCACCCGCCGACTGGTCGAAGGTGTCCATCGAGGTGTTGACGGCCGCGATCAGCAGCTCTCCGACGAGGGAGGGAATGACGACGGGGCAGTTCAGGTGGGCCGCATAGGACGGGTCGTGGAACCAGACGGCGTCATCGAGCCACAGCCGGCTGACCTCGGCGAGGGCGGCGGTGCCGTCCAGCAGCGGGTTGTCCAGGTCGACCTCGGCAACCGGCTTGGCGGCCAGCTCGGGCGAGATTCCGGTGTTCGGGCCGTCGAGCCTGGCGAGCTGGTCGACGAGCATCCTGATTGCCTCGGTGATGCCGCTGGTGTACTCACGAGCATTGTCGGGGTGGAACAGATGCTCCAGGTGCGGTGCGCTCACTGGTCTCCTTCGACACGGGGGGATTAGGTTAGGCGAACCTAAGTGAGGCTACCCTAAACACTCCCCCGCCAGACAGGCGGCTCAGAGAGAGGACGATCACACCCGTGCCCCACTCGCCGACCCAGGCCCGACGCGTGCTCGCCGGCTTCGCCTTCGCCTCCCTCGGCAACGGCCTGACCCTGCCGTTCCTCTACGTCTACCTGGCCCAGGTGCGGGATCTCGGGTCTTCCACCGCGGGCTGGATGTTCGCGTGGATGGGCCTGGTCGGGCTGGCCGCCGCTCCCGGGATCGGAGCGCTCCTCGACCGGTTCGGCCCGCGCCCGGTGCTGCTCGGCGCGTTGGCTCTGGAGGCCGTGTCCATCGGCTCGCTCGGCTTCGTCAGCGGGCTCGTCCCGGTGATGGCGGTCCTGGCCGGCGTGGTCGTCGGCGCCTCTCCCCTCTGGCCCGGGACGACGACGCTGCTGGCCGGGATGGTCCCGCCCCACGGCCGCGAGCGCGCGTACGGCTTCGCCTTCCTGGGCCTGAACGTGGGCATCGGCGTGGGCGGCCTGGTCAGCGCGTTCCTCGTCGACGTGAATCGTCCTGAGACCTTCCAGGTGCTCTACCTGTGCGACGCGCTCGCATATCTGGCCTACGCCGCGGTGCTGGCGCTCCTGGTCCGCTCTCCGCGCCGGAGCGGCAAGAGCGAGGCGGCCGATGAGGCAGGTGGGAACTGGGGTGAGGTGCTGCGGGACCGTCGTGCGGTCGCGCTCTTCGGGTGTGGCGTGCTCGCGGTGACCTTCGGCTACGGGCAGCTGGAGGCCGGCGCGACGGCGTACGCCGTGGATGTCGCCGGGGTTCCCGCGACCGCCCTCGGCTGGGCCTTCGCGGCGAACGCCGCCGTGATCGTCTGCGGGCAGGTGGCCCTGCTTCGGCTCACGTCGAGGTGGCGGCGTACGACCGCGCTGACCTGCGCCGTCCTGATCTGGTCGCTGGCCTGGACCGTGCTGGCGACGGCGGACCTGCTGCCCGTCGCCGGCGCCGTGGCGGCCATCGTGGTCGGCCTGGCGGTCTTCGGCCTCGGCGAGACGCTGTGGGCCCCGGTCGTGACCGGGCTGGCGAACACCATCGCTCCCGACCACCTCCGGGGCCGCTACAACGCCTGCCTCGGCCTCACCCTGACCCTCGGCCAGATCCTCGGGCCGGCGATCGCCGGGTCCCTGATCGGCAGCGGGCTCGGCCACCTGTGGGCGCTCGTCGTCGTCGGCGGAACGCTCACGACGGCCCTGGTGCTGACCCGGCTTCGCACCCTGCTCAGCGTGGAAGAGGACTCTCCAGCGGCACCGACACCGGAGCCGGTCGCGGATAGCCGAGCCGCCCCCGTGTAGCGACGATGGTGATGAGCGCGCCGATGGACCCGGCGACGAGCAGCGCGAGCTGGAACTGGTCGTGGCCGACGCCCGGGAAGAGCTGGCTCGAGGCGACCGAGGCGTAGTTGTTGACGCTGGTGTGCAGCAGCATCGCCAACGGCAGGCTCTGGCCGGTGCGGTTGAAGACCCAGGTCATGATCACCCCGAAGGTGAGGCAGAACCCGGCGAAGACGATCGGTCGATACCAGGGTGCGTCCGGCCAGCCACCCCACTCGGTGAGGAAGAGCGGCATGTGCCACAGCGCCCAGATCGGCCCGAGCACGAAGGCGGAGCCGAGCGGTCCGACCTTGCGCTGCAGGCGCGGCAGGGCGAAGTCGCGCCAGCCCGGCTCCTCGGCGAGACCGGTGGTGATCATCTGCAGGACGAGCCCGGGGACGTACGCCGCCAGCACGATCAGCCACGTCTGCGACGGCTGCGCCATCTGACCGCCGGTGATCTGGGTCGCGACGATCATCGCCGCCGGCGCGCCGAGCAGGATCCCGGCGTACCAGCGCCAGCTCGCCCGCCAGCGCCACAGCCGCCTGGCCCAGTCCCGCAGGCCGGCACGTCCACCGGAGATCGCGGTGACGAGCACGGCGCTGCCGATCGGGCCGAGGTAGGCGCCGGGCAGCATCCCGAGGACCTGGCCGCCGAGGACGCCGCCCGGGAAGGTGAGGTCCCACACCCCGAGGCCGCTGTTGGAGAGCACATAGGGAGTCCAGGCCAGCCAGCTCGCGGCGAGCGCGAGCACGAAGAACGTGGTGAGCTCGTGGCGGCGTACGAAGGCGTGAAGGCCTCTCTCCGGCTCGACCACCGAGACTGCGGTCGGGGGTGTCATGGTCATGATCTGTTCCTTTCGGTCCGGCGTTTCCGGGCGGACCTCAACCTAGGAACGGGACCGACCCGCTCGCGCCGGGCAAAAGACCGAACCGCCGCACTTGCATCGAAAGATGCTGGTAACCGGGTTCGGTTGCGGAAAGGATGATGGCGTGAAGCGCGAAGTGACGATCCGGATGCCGCAGAAGCTGATCGCGCCCCTGGTGGCCTGGGTGGTGGCGACGGCGATGCTGGTGGTCTCCCCCAGCCTGGACGCCGCCGACGCCGAGGTCGCCGGGATGCCCGCACTGGGTGGCCTGGGCTGGTGGTTCTGCCTGGCGGTGCTGACCGTGCAGGCCGTCGCGCTGGTGTGGCGGCGCGAGCGACCGCTGACCGTGCTGCTGGTCGTCGCCGCCGGCGCGGTCGCGCTGGCCGCCGGCGGCGCGGGCGACGCCACCAGCCTGTCCTCGGCGGCGGTGCTGGTGGGCGTGTGGTCGGCGGTGACTACGGCAGGTCTGCCGGGTCAGGGCCGACTGGCTGGCCCGCTGGCCGGTTCGCTGGCCGGCGCCGGGCTGCTGGTCGCGCTCGGCGGGTTCATCAGCCAGATCGACATCGGTCTCGGAGCCGGCACCGCGGTCCTCGCCGGGCTCGTCCAGGGCGTTGGCGTGATCGCCGCACCTGCCCTGCTGGCCGCGACGGTGCGTGCCCGGCGCGACGCACGGGAGGCACGCACCGACCTCGCGCTCGCCGTCGACCGGGAGCAGTCGGCTCATGTGGCCGCGGCGATCGCCGAGGAGCGTACGGCGATGGCTCGCGAGCTCCACGACATCGCCGCCCACCATCTGACCGGCATCGCGGTGATGACCGGCGCGGTCGAGCGGCAGATCGACACCGACCCGGCCGGAGCGAAGGAGTCCGTGCGCCAGGTCCGCACCCAGAGCACGGCGATGCTGCGTGAGCTGCGTGGGCTGGTGACGCTCCTGCGGAGCCCGGGGCAGGCAGAGGGCACCGGTGGGCAGGAGCGCCTCTCCCACCTGCCGGAGCTCGTCGCTGAGGCACGCCGGACCGGGCTCCAGGTCGAGCTCGAGACCCTCGGTGAGGCCGCCGTCGCCGACGAGGGCGTCGGCCCGCTGGCCCAGCTCTCGGCCTACCGAACCGTGCAGGAGTGCCTCGCGAACGCGGTGCGGCACGCGCCCGGATCCCGGTGCGAGGTGGTCCTGGACTCGCGGGACCCGGCCGCGGTGGTGGTGACGGTGCGCAACGGACCGCCACCGACGTCCGTCCCGGTTGCGTCTCGCCCGGCCCGGCGCGGGCTGGGGCTGGTGGGCATGCGGGAGCGCGCCGATCTGACCGACTCGACCCTCGAGGCCGGTCCGACGCCCGAAGGCGGCTGGCAGACCCGGCTACGGATCCCCGCGGCCGCGGTCGAGGAGGTGGCCGGATGATCAGGGTCGTGGTCGCCGACGACCAGCCGCTGGTACGTGCCGGGCTGCGTACGCTCCTCCAGACCGAGCCCGACATCGAGGTCGTGGCGGTCGCCGAGGACGGCGGCAGCGCGGTCGAGCAGGCGCTCACCCTGCGTCCCGACATGGTCTGCATGGACATCCGGATGCCCGGTCGCGACGGCATCAGCGCCACCCGCGAGCTGTGCGGACCGGACGTCGCCGACCCGATCCCGGTGCTCGTCCTGACCACCTTCGATATCGACGACTACGTCTTCGGCGCCCTCGAGGCCGGGGCCTCCGGCTTCCTCCTCAAGGACGCCGACCCCGACGCCATCGTCGCTGCGGTGCGCTCGGTCGCGGCCGGCCACGGCACCCTCGACACCTCCCTGACCCGGCGGGTCCTGCGCGAGGTCGTCACCCGCAGACGTACGCAGCCGGTCACCGCGGCTCGTGCCAGCGAGCTCCTCACCGCCCGAGAGCTCGACATCCTCCTCCACCTCGCCGAGGGCATGTCGAACGAGGAGATCGCCCAGGCCCTCGTACTCGAGGTCTCCACCGTCAAGTCCCACCTGGCCCGGATGATGCCCAAGCTCGGCGTCAAGTCCCGCCTGCACGCCGCCGTGTGGGCCTACCAGTCCGGCCTCATCGCCCCCTGACCAAAACCCTCGCCGAGTCGGCCCGTCCTAACCGAAAACCGGGCCGAGTCGGCTCGTTGGAACGGGCCGACTCGGCAGGGTTTGGCGTCAGTTTGAGCCGACTCGGCAAATGGTCAGATCAGGCCGGTCTCCTGAGCGACATGGATGGCGCGAGAGCGGCTGTCGACGCCGAGCTTGGTGAAGATGTGCACGAGGTGGCTCTTCACGGTGGCCTCGGTGACGAAGAGGGTGCGGGCGATCTCCTTGTTCGTGGAGCCCCGCGCAAGCAGGCGCAGCACCTCGATCTCGCGACCGGTGAGCCGCGGGAGTGGGCTGCGCATGCCTTTGAGCACCCGCGCGGCGAGGTCGGGGGCGAGGACCGTGTCGCCGGCGGCGGCGCGGCGGATGCCCTCGACGATGACCTCGGGATCGACCTCCTTGAGGAGGTATCCGGCCGCGCCGGCCTCGATCGCACCGAGGATCTCGGCGTCGCGGTCGAAGGTGGTCAGGATGAGTACGGCCGGTGGCGGGTCGAGCCCGCGGAGCGCGCTCGTGGTCCGGATCCCGTCCATCCCGGTGCCGAGGCGCAGGTCGCAGAGGACGACGTCGGGATGAAGGTGGGCGGCGAGGGTGACCGCCTCCTCGCCGGTGGCGGCCTCGCCGACGACGCGCACCGTGTCGCCGGCCTCGAGCACGGCGCGCAGGCCGCTGCGTACGACCGGGTGGTCATCGACCAGGAGCACGGTCGTCATGGCTTCTCCCCCGTCTCGGGCGCTGTCGCCGTGGGCCGGCTCGGGTCGATGTGGATCTGCAGATGCGCGGAGACCGCGGTGCCCTCTCCGGGCGTGCTCTCGACGTCGAGGCCGCCTCCGAGCTCTCGCAGTCGCGCTCGCATGAACCGCAGGCCATAGCTGGATGATCCGATCCCGGCATTCTGCTCCCAGGCGGCGACGTCGAATCCGGCGCCGTCATCGCTGATGTCCATCCGCACCGAGTCCTGGCCGTCGATCAGGGAGATGACGACCCGAGACGCTCCGGCGTGGAGGCGGACGTTGGACAGCGCCGACTGTGCCGTACGCAGCAGGGCGACCTCGACCTCGGTGCCCAGGAGCGGGAGCGTGTCGTCGACGCGGAGGTCGACGGCCAGCCCGGCCTCCTCGTGTGCCCGGTCGAGCATGCGCCGGAGCGCTGAGGCGAGGGCGTCGTCCTCGAGCTCGGCGGGGGCGAGGGCGGCGACGATCCGGCGTACGTCGGCAAGACTGTCGCCCGCGAGCCCCTCGATCTGGGCGAAGGTGCGCGACGACTCCTCGTCGTCGGTGCGGCTGTTCCCGGCGTGGGCGAGGAGCCGGATCGAGGAGAGCGCCTGCGCGATGGTGTCGTGGATGTCCCGGGAGATCCGGGTTCGTTCGGCGATCGCTCCGGAGTGCCGCTGCGCGAGCGCGAGCTCGTCCTGGAGCTCCGCCATCTCCTGCTGTGCCGTGGTCAGGGAGGTGACCAGCCGCTCTCGTTCGGCGGCGTCGCGGAGCAGCTGCAGGTAGCCGCGGGAGATGCCGAACGCGAAGATGCCCCCGATGAGCGGGCCGAGGACGTCGGCGTAGCTGGTCTCGCCTGCGTGCAGGATCGGGGCGATGATCACGACCACGAGGATCGAGGCGGAGAACACCAGCCCCCAGCGCAGCGGCAGCAGATGCCCGGCGAGCAGCCACAGCAGGAACGCGAGCCAGACGAACTCGGCCGAGACGGCGACGGCGGCGATCCAGATCGCGGCGAAGCCGATCAGCCACCACACCAGGAGACGGCGCGAGGTCGTCCTGGGCGGCACGATCGCGCCGCCGGTGTGCCAACCGAGGATCGCGACGCCCGCGACGATCGCGACGGGCAGGGCGACGCCGTCGCCGATCGCCCGGCTGACCCCGATCGCGGTCAGTACGACGGCGATCACGTGCTGGCCGATCTCCATCGCCCGCGCCGTCGCCGCGGCGGGAGCCGGACCCGAGGGTCCGGTGCTCCTCAGCGGTATGTGCACAACACTCATCTTCTCAGCTCTCATCGGCTCCCCTCAGCCTCCCGGGCCACCAGATACGGTCGCCGACCAGGCTGAAGATCGCCGGCACGATCACCGTACGCACCACCAGCGTGTCGACGAGCACACCGACACCGACGATCAGGCCCAGCTGCCCGAGAACGACGAGCGGCAGCACGCCGAGTGCCGCGAACACGGCGGCGAGCACGATGCCGGCGCTGGTGATGACGCTCCCGGTGTGGGTGACCGCCTCGACCATGCCTGCCTTCGTACCGAGCTCCGCGGCCTCTGCGCGCGCCCGGTGGACGAGGAAGATCGTGTAGTCGATCCCGAGCGCGACCAGGAACAAGAAGGCCAGGATCGGCACCTGCAGGTCGAGCGCGGGCTGGTCGAACAACGTACGGCTCAACCAGGCCCCGGCCCCGATCGCGGCGATCGCGCTGGTGAGGTTCACCAGGAGCAGCAGCACCGGCGCGACCAGCGAGCGCAGCAGGAGGAGGAGCACGAGGAAGCTCACCGCCAGCACCAGCGGTGCGACGAGCAGCAGGTCGTGCTCGTTCCCGTCGCGCGCGTCCAGCTCGGTCGCGACCGCGCCCCCGACCAGAGCGTCCGCGCCCGTGATCGGGCCGACGGCCTCGCGCAGCTCGGTGATCTGTTCCAGGCTCCGCTCGGTGCCTGGCGAGTAGTCGCTGGTCACCATGATCTTCGTCGCGGATCCGTCCTCGGTGGTTCCGGCGGGGTGAGCGCGCACCACTCCCTCGACCTGGCTTGCTTCCGAGACCACCTCATCGGCCGCGGCACTGTCGGCGATGACGTAGATCGGCTGGGCCTCACCCGCCGGGAAGTGCGCCGCGAGCGTCTCCAGACCGGCGGCCGACTCGGACTGCACCCGGAACTTCTCGACCTGGTCGAGCCCGACCGAGGTGCCGAACAGGCCGGTGGCCATCACCGCGAGCAGCGCGAGCCCGCCGAGCAGGCTCATCATCGGTCGCTTGGCGACCCGGGACGCGACCGCACGCCACGTCCCGCCCTGCGTACGCGCGCCACCGGGGCGCGGGATGAACGGCCAGAACAGCCTCCGGCCACACACGGCCAGGAACGGCGGCAGTACGAACAGCACCGCGAGGAGCGCGATCAACAGGCCGATCGCCGCAGGTACCCCGAGCCCGCGCGTCATCGGGATCGTGGCGAAGGCCAGGGTCAGCAGGGCGAGCACCACGGTCACGTTCGAGGCGAGCACCGCCGGGACCGTCTTGCGCCAGGCCCGGCTCAGTGCCAGCCGGTCGTCGTCGCTCGCCTGCAGCTCCTCCCGGTATCGGGAGATCAGCAGGAGGGCGTAGTTCGTGCCCGCGCCGAAGACGAGCACGCTGACGATGCCGGCATCGAACTCGAAGCTCCACAGCGCGCCCGCCGCTGCGGTGACCCGCCCGGCGAGTCCGTCGGCGAGGGCGACCACGATGAGCGGGACCAGCCAGAGCACCGGCGAGCGATAGGTGATGATCAGCAGGAGCGCCACGATCAGGATCGTCACCAGCAGCAGCGTGAAGTCCGCTCCGTCGAAGGCGGAGGCCACGTCGGCGCCGAACGCCGGTCCACCCGTCACCTGCAAC
>NZ_JBOHDN010000348.1:0-10418 GCF_050699375.1 Nocardioides sp.
TGCCAGAGGTGCGGTAGAGCGCACTCCTGGCAGCACACCGCGGAGGCTTAGAGGCCTAGGTGGCGGCTGATGATCAGCTTTTGGACTTCTGTCGTTCCGCCGTAGATGGTCTGGATGCGGCTGTCGACGAAGGCCTTGGCGATCGGGTACTCCATCATGTAGCCGTAGCCGCCGTGGATCTGGACGCCCTGGTCGACGAACTTCTTCTGCAGCTCGGTGGTCCACCACTTCGCCATGCTCGCCAGGACGGTGTCGGCGGTGCCGGCGTTGAGCTGGGTGACGGCGTCGTTGAGGAACAGGCGGGCGAGGTAGGCCTCGGTGGCCATCTCGGCGAGGGTGAACGCGGTGTTCTGGAAGCGGCCGATGGGGCGACCGAAGGCCTCGCGGGTGCGGGCGTAGTCGAGGGAGAGCTCGAGGACCTGCTCGACAGCGGCGACCGCGATGGAGGCGACCGAGATGCGCTCCTGCGGCAGCAGGGTCATCAGCGAGACGAAGCCGGAGCCCTCCTCGCCGAGGAGGTTCTCCTTGGGTACGACCACGTCGGTGAAGGAGAGCTCGGCGGTGTCCTGCGCGTGCATGCCGACCTTGTCGAGGTTGCGGCCGCGCTCGAAGCCCTCCATGCCGCGCTCGACCACGAGCAGCGAGATGCCGTGCGCCCCGGCCTCGGGGTTGGTCTTGGCGACCACGATGACGAGATCGGCGTTGATGCCGTTGGAGATGAACGTCTTCGAGCCGTTGAGGAGGTAGTGGTCGCCCTTGTCGACCGCGGTGGTGCGTACGCCCTGGAGGTCCGAACCCGCGCCCGGCTCGGTCATCGCGACGGCGGTGATGATGTCGCCCGAGACGCAGCCCGGCAGCCACCTGGCCTTCTGCTCGGGCGTGCCGAGGTGCGAGATGTAGGGGACGATGATGTCGGTGTGGACGAAGAAGCCGGGCCCGCTGGCGCCGATCTTCGCCATCTCCTCGTGGAGGACCGAGTTGAACCGGAAGTCCTTGATGCCGGGGCCGCCGTACTCCTCCTCGACGTCGAAGCAGAGCAGTCCGGTGTCGCCGGCCTTCTTCCACAGCTCGCGCGGGACGATGCCGGCCTTCTCCCACTCGTCGTGGAAGGGCACGACCTCCTTCTCGAAGAAGGCCTTCGCGGTGGCGCGGAAGTCCTCGTGCTCTGCTTCATAGATCGTGGGCTTCTCGGGCATGGCACTCCTTCGTCGACGGTCGGTCCAATCGTGCCCCATGGGTGTGACGCAGGCCGCATTGTCGGGGCGGCGACTGAGCAACTGTGACAGTAACACTGGCGAAGTCGCAACCGTTTGGTCTACGGTCGCTGGCTATGACGGAGACGACCGAGGAACTGCTGACGATCGACGAGCTCTCGACCGTCACCGGGTTGTCCGTGCGTACGACGCGCTACTACGCCAGCCTGGGCCTGATCCCACCGCCGATCCGGCGGGGCCGGGTCGCCTACTACGGCCCTGACCACCGAGCCCGGCTGGACCTGGTCACCTCGCTGCAGGAGCACGGGTTCACGCTGCAGGCGATCGAGCGCTATCTCGGCCGGCTGCCTGCCGACATAACCCGCGAGGACCTCGCGATGCAGCGCGCGATGATCACCTCGTGGGCCACCGAACCGACCGAGGACATCCAGGCCAGGATCGGGCGCGAGCTGATCGAGCTGGGGCTGCCCCGGGACGCCCTGGCGGCGGCGTACGCGGCGACCTCGCGGCACATGGCCGACCTCGCCGCCGACCTCAACACGATCCTGCGCGACCAGGTGGTCGACCCTTTCCGGCGTACCCATCACAGCGCCGAGGAGGCCGAGCGTCTCGAGGAGGTGCTCCCTCGGCTGCGTCAGCTGACCACCGAGGCGATCGTGGTGAGCTTCCAGGACGCGGTGAACCGGACCATCTCCCGAAACCTCTCGTGAACAGGTCATCTCGACAGGCTCGATACGGCGCTCGACAAGCTCGACCACCGATGGGGGTTGACTGTGACAGTTTTAGTGTCACAATCGGCGCATGGCTGAAGCATTCATCTATGACCACCTGCGCACGCCGCGCGGGAAGGGTAAGAAGACCGGAGCGCTCCACGAGGTCAAGCCGATCGACCTGGTGGTCGGCCTGATCGAGGAGGCGCGCAAGCGCAACCCCAACCTCGTCACCGAGACGATCGACGACGTCGTGCTCGGTGTCGTCACGCCGGTCGGCGAGCAGGGCGGTGACATCGCCAAGACCGCCGCGATCAAGGCGGGTCTTCCCGAGACGACCGCCGGCGTGCAGCTCAACCGCTTCTGCGCCTCCGGGCTCGAGGCGGTGAACCAGGCCGCCTCCCGCGTACGCGGCGGGTTCGAGGACCTCATCCTCGCCGGTGGCGTCGAGTCCATGAGCAAGGCGCCGATGGGCAGCGACGGCGGTGCCTGGGCACAGGACCCCGACACCGCGCTCAGGACCGGCTTCGTGCCGCAGGGCATCGGCGCCGACCTGATCGCGACCCTCGAAGGCTTCAGCCGCGAGGACGTCGACAAGTTCGCCGCGCAGTCCCACGCCCGTGCGGCCGCCGCCTGGGAGAACGGCTACTTCAAGGACGCCGTCATCCCGGTCGTCGACCAGACCGGTCTGACCGTGCTCGACCACGACGAGCTGATCCGCCCCGGCACCACCGCCGAGACGCTGGCCGGCCTCAAGCCGTCCTTCGTCCAGCAGGGTCAGGAGGCCGGCTTCGACGACGTCGCGCTGGCCAAGTACCACTGGGTCGAGAAGATCGACCACGTCCACCACGCCGGCAACTCCTCCGGCATCGTCGACGGCTCCGCGCTGATGCTGATCGGCTCCGAGGCGGCCGGCAAGGCCAACGGCCTCACCCCGCGTGCCCGGATCGTGTCGGCCGCCGTCTCCGGCGCCGACCCGACGATCATGCTCACCGGCCCGGCCCCGGCCTCCCGCAAGGCGCTGGCCAAGGCCGGCCTGAGCGTCGAGGACATCGACCTCTTCGAGATCAACGAGGCGTTCGCCGCGGTCGCGATGCGGTTCATGAAGGACATGGGCATCGACGACTCGGTGACCAACGTCAACGGCGGCGCGATCGCCATGGGTCACCCGCTGGGCGCGACCGGCGCCATCATCCTCGGCACCCTGGTCGACGAGCTCGAGCGCCAGGGCAAGCAGCGTGGTCTGGCCACGCTGTGCGTCGGTGGCGGCATGGGCATCGCCACGATCGTCGAGCTGGTCTGAGAGAGGTTTGCGAAGAGATGACTGAGTCTGCCGTTAAGTACGACCGCGATGCCGACGGCATCGTCACCCTGACCCTGGACGACCCGAACCAGTCGGCCAACACCATGAACGAGCTGTACAAGACCTCGATGGCGGAGGCCGTCGAGAAGCTGTACGCCGAGGCGGCCGCCGATGAGAAGAGCGTCACCGGCGTCGTGATCGCCTCCGCGAAGAAGACCTTCTTCGCCGGCGGTGACCTCAAGAACATGATGCAGGTGCGCCCCGACAACGGCGCCCAGGTCTTCGAGGAGGTCGAGTCGATCAAGGCGACCCTCCGCAAGCTGGAGACCTTCCCGAAGCCGGTCGTGGCCGCGATCAACGGCGCTGCCCTCGGTGGCGGGCTGGAGATCGCGCTGACCGCCCAGCACCGGATCGCGCTGGACGCCCGCTACGACATCGGCCTTCCCGAGGTCTCCCTCGGGCTGCTCCCGGGCGGTGGCGGCGTCACCCGCGTCGTACGTCTCCTGGGCATCATGACCGGGCTGATGGACGTCCTGGGCCAGGGCACCAAGTTCAAGCCGGCGGCCGCGAAGGAGAAGGGACTGGTCGACGAGCTCGTCTCCTCCCCCGACGAGCTCGTCCCCGCCGCCAAGGCGTGGATCAAGGCCAACCCCGACGAGATCGCCCAGCCGTGGGACAAGCCCGGCTACAAGATGCCCGGTGGCAAGCCGACCTCGCCGGCGCTCGCGGGCTTCCTGCCGGCGTTCCCGCCGATCCTGCGCAAGCAGCTCAAGCAGTCCGACATGCGCGCGCCGAAGGCGATCCTGTCGGCCGCGGTCGAGGGTGCGATGGTCGACTTCGACACCGCCACCCGGATCGAGTCGCGCTACTTCGTCTCGCTGGTCACCGGCCAGCAGTCGAAGAACATGATCCAGGCGTTCTTCTTCGATCTCGGCGCCATCGGCGCCGGCACGCTGCGTCCCGACGGCGTGGAGAAGTTCCAGGCCACCAAGGTCGGTGTGCTCGGTGCCGGGATGATGGGTGCTGGCATCGCGTACTCCTTCGCCCGGGCGGGCGCGGAGGTCGTCCTCAAGGACGTCGCCATCGAGTCGGCCGAGCGTGGGAAGGCCTACACCGCCAAGCTCAACGAGAAGGCGGTCTCGCGCGGCAAGCTGACGAGTGCGAAGGCCGACGAGATCCTCGACCGGATCACCGCGACGGCCGCCCCGGAGGACTTCGCCGGGGTCGACGTCGTCGTCGAGGCGGTCTTCGAGGACGTCTCGCTGAAGCAGAAGGTCTTCAGCGAGATCGCCCCGTACGTCAACGAGGACGCGGTGCTCTGCTCCAATACCTCGACGCTGCCGATCAGCGAGCTCGCCAAGGGCATCGACCGCCCCGCCGACTTCATCGGTCTGCACTTCTTCAGCCCGGTCGACAAGATGCCGCTGGTCGAGATCATCAAGGGTGCCGAGACGAGCGATGTGGCGCTGGCGAAGGCGTACGACCTCGTCCAGCAGATCAAGAAGACCCCGATCGTGGTCAACGACAGCCGCGGGTTCTACACCTCCCGCGTCATCGGCACCCAGATCCAGGAGGGTCTGGAGCTGCTCGCCGAGGGTCTCGCTCCCTACTCGCTCGAGCGCGCCGCGACCCAGGCCGGGTTCCCGGTCGGGCCGCTGCAGATCGCCGACGAGCTCAACCACGAGCTCATGGTCAAGATCGCTCGTACGACGCGGGAGGCCACCGGCGTCGAGGAGCCGACCGTCACCGAGAAGGTGCTCGGCAAGCTCATCGAGGTGGGTCGTTCCGGCAAGCTCAAGGGTGCCGGGTTCTACGACTACGTCGACGGGAAGCGCGGCTCGATCTGGTCGGACCTCGGGGACGTGTTCCCGGTCGCCGACAAGCAGATCCCGCTGCGTGACGCCGAGGAGCGGATGCTCTTCATCGAGGCGCTGGAGACCGCGAAGTGCTTCGAGGAGGGGGTCATCACCTCCGCCGCGCACGCCAACATCGGCTCCATCTTCGGTATCGGCTTCCCGCCGCAGACCGGTGGTGCGGCTCAGTTCATCACCGGCTACGAGGCCGCTGACGGCTCGATCGGCATCGAGGCGTTCCTGGCCCGGGCCGACGAGCTGGCCAAGACGTACGGCGACCGGTTCCGCCCGACGCAGTACCTCCGCGACCTCGCGGCGAAGGGTGAGGCCCTCCCCGTCTGACCAGCCCCGTCCGGCTCACGGCATGAGGTGAACCGGCACGGATCCTGTGAAGGAACCGTGCCGGTTCGTCGTCTGCCGGGCTGGTGCCGAATGGGTGCAAGCACCCATTCGGAAACGCGCGCGAGCCCAGAAGACTTGAGCCATGAGGGAGATGGTGACGGTTCTGGTGATCGCAGTGGTCGCGGTCGCTCTTGTGGTGGCCTCGCTGCTGCGGCGGGCGCGGCGCGGTGAATGTCTGGTGGTGACCAGGCACCGGCGGATCGTTCGGATCGCCTCGGACTCGATGACGCTGGCGGTCCCGGGCTTCCACGAGGTCCTCGAGTGGCCGACCGGGGAGACCGAGATCGCGATCGTGGTCCGCGCTCAGGCCGGCGACGGCCAGGACGTACGTGTCCTCGCGACCGTCTCTGTCGCCGTCGACCCGCCCCGGGTCGGCACTGCTTACGTCGACCCGCGTGGCGTCCTCCACTCCGCGCTGGAACGCAAGGTCGCCGATGCGATCCACGTCCTGTCCGCGGACCGGCTGCTCGACACGTACGACGGCCTCGCGGTTGCCATCGACGGCATCCGGCTCGGTGGTCTCGCCGGCGGCGTCGTGACCGGGGTGACCATCGATGAGGTCGACCTGCTGCTGCGCCCCGAGCATCCCGACCTCGACGGCTGACCTCGACGGAGTGGCGCCGGCAGCCGAGCCGGCGACGTCGCCTTGCGTTCGGATACATACCGGGTATATACATACTCGGTATGCAGACGAAGGAGGTGGCTGGATGTCCGTGAAGCACGCGTTGCTGGCGCTGCTCGAGGACGCGCCGCGCTATGGCTATGAGCTGCGCGCCGAGTTCGAGGAGCGCACGGGTGCGAGCTGGCCGCTGAACGTCGGGCAGGTCTATACGACCTTGTCCCGGCTGGAGCGGGACGGTCTCGTCGAGGCAGGAGGGACCGACGCGGAGGGACGGTCCCTCTACCAGCTGACCGAGGCCGGAAAGGTCGAGGTCAAGGGGTGGTTCGACACCCCGGTGGAGCGTGCCCAGGCACAGCGCGACGAGCTCGCGATCAAGCTCGCGGTGGCGGTCGCGGTGCCGAGCGTGGACGTCGGGAAGGTCGTCCAGCAGCAGCGCAGCGCGACCATGCGGGCGCTGCAGGGCTATCGCCGTCAGGCACGCTCCGGCGCTGCCGAGGATCTCGCCGCCGGGCTGGTCCTCGACCGACTCGTCTTCGCCGCCGAGGCCGAGATCCGCTGGCTCGACCACTGCGAGTCCCGGCTCCGCCGGGCGGCGGCGCAGAGCACCACATCCGACCCCGCCGAAGGAGGGGCGCGATGAACGACACCTTCGCCCGCGACCTGCGGCGGATGAGTCACGACGGCGACCGCTGGCTCGCCGATGCGCGCGAGCGGCTGAACCGCCGTGTCCATGCCACGCCGGCCATTCCCGCAACCACACGAACCAAGGAGTCCACCGATGAGTGAGCGCCAGCGAACGCCAATAAGCCTCAGGCCACCGCGTCCGTATTCTTTGACTCGCGCAACGGAGGCGGCGGCATGAGTGAACCCGTCCTCCGGCTCACCGACGTGAGCCGCGTCCACGGCACCGGCGCCGCCGAGGTCCACGCCCTGCGGGGCGTCAGCCTCGAGGCGTACGCAGGTGAGCTGGTCGCCATCATGGGGCCGAGCGGCTCCGGGAAGTCGTCGTTGCTGACCATCGCCGGCGGCCTCGACTCGCCGACCTCGGGCGCTGTCGCGGTGGACGGCCAGGACCTCGGCGAGGCCGGGGTCAGCGGCCGGGCTCGGCTGCGGCGTACGTCGATCGGCTATGTCTTCCAGGAGTTCAACCTGATCCCGGCGCTCACCGCGGCCGAGAACGTCGCCCTGCCGCTGGAGCTCGACGGCGCCGGGCTCCGTCAGGCCCGGACCGCGGCGAAGGTCGCGCTCGATGAGGTCGGGCTGGGCGGCTTCGCCGACCGGTTCCCCGACGAGCTCTCCGGCGGTCAGCGGCAGCGGATCGCGATCGCTCGCGCCGTCGTCGGTGACCGCCGGCTGATCCTGGCTGACGAGCCGACCGGCGCGCTCGACACCGAGACCGGCGAGGACATCCTCAAGCTGATCCGCGCGCGTTGTGACGCGGGCGCCGCCGGTGTGCTCGTCACCCACGAGCCGCGCTACGCCAGCTGGGCCGACCGCGTGGTCTACGTGCGCGACGGTCTCGTCGTCGACGAGTCGGGCGAGACGCCGGGTCTGGCTCTCGAGGACGAGGTCGACGCATGACGGGGCGTCTCTCCAGCTGGCGGCTCGCCCTCCGGATCGGGCAGCGCGAGGCTCGACGAGCCAAGTGGCGCAGCCTGCTCGTCATCGCGATGATCGCGCTGCCGGTGGCGGGAGTGACCGCGGTCGCGGTGACGTACAAGACCTACGACGTCAACACGGCCGAGGGACTCGACCGCCGGCTCGGGACCGAGGCCGCGGCACGTGTCGAGGCCCAGAGCCCGGGGGCCGTCCGACAGGGGATCGACCCCGAGAACGCCGCCGAATGGCTCGAGCCCGAGCCCGGCGGGGAGCCGCTGAACGAGGCCGGTCTTCGGGCCGCCGTCGGAGACCGGCCGGTGCTCGAGGCTGATGAGTACGGACTCGACGTACGCACCGACAAGGGTGCCACCTGGGTCACCGGACTCCGGGTCGATCTGGACGATCCGCTCGCCGCCGGGCTGACTCGGCTGACGGACGGCCGGCTCCCGAAGAGCACGGATGAGGTCGTGGTCAACTCCGTTCTTTCCGACCGGGGACCGGGCATCGGTGAGGAGCTGCGGATTCCCGACGGGAGCTCGGACGAGGTCCGCAAGGTCGTCGGGATCGTCGAATCCACGACCGTACGCAACGATCCCTTCCTGGCCGGCCAGGATCTGCCGGACGCCGCCTCCTTCAACACCCCGTCGTGGCTCGTCGGGGGCGGGGCGATGACCTGGGCCGACGTGGAGGAGCTGAACACCAAGGGCGCCTTCGTGCTCTCGCGCTCGGTCGTCCAGAACCCCTCGACCGCGGCGCTGGCGGCAGACCGGGAGCTCCGCCCACGGATGGAGGCCCCGGATCCCGCGGACGCCGTGATCGTCGTGCTGATCGTGGTGATGGTGCTGCTCGAGGTGGTGCTCCTGGCCGGCCCGGCGTTCGCGGTGGCGGCCAGGCGACAGGCTCGTGACCTCGCCCTGATCGCCGCCTCCGGCGGGACCGCTCGTCAGTCCCGGCGCGTCGTGCTCGGGATGGCGATCGTCATCGGTGCCGTGGCCGCCGTCGCGGGCGCGGTCCTCGGGATCGGGCTCGGCCGGCTGCTCCAGCCGCTCGCGCAGGACCAGGTCTCGCGGTGGTTCGGGCCGTTCGAGGTGCCGTGGCTGCAGATCCTGGCGGTTGCCTGCATCGGGTTCGCCGCCGCGATCTGCGCGGCGGTCGTGCCGGCCTGGATCGCATCGCGCCAGAACGTCGTCGGCGTCCTGTCGGGCCGTCGCTCCGAGACTCGGCCTTCGCGGCGCTCGCCGGTCATCGGGGTCGTGCTGCTCGCTGCCGGTGTCGCCTCGGCTGCCTTCGGCACCCGGAACGCGTTCAGCGGCGTCCCGATCGCCCTCGGCGTACTGCTCTGCGTCACCGGGCTGCTGTTCATCCTGCCGGTCCTGGTCTCGTTGGCCGCTCGGCTCAGCGCCCGGATGCCGCTGGTGATCCGCTTCGCCACGCGCGACGCCGATCGGCACCGCACCCGGACGGTGCCGGCCGCCGGAGCCATCGCGGTGACCGTGGTCGGTGTGGTCACCCTCGGGATCGCACTCGGCAGCGACCAGGAGCAGAACCAGGCGAGCTATCAGCCTGTCTTCGCCATCGGCGACGCCACGGTTCAGCCGCGGCGCGCCGATGCCGAGGACGGCGAGGCAGAGGCGGCAGCGCGGTGGGAGACCATCAGGGCGCAGGTCGAGAAGGCGGTTCCTGGCTCGACGGTCAGTGCTATGTCCGGTGCGGTGTTCGGCGAGGACAGCGGATACTTCTCCGTCGAGACCGCCGATCGTGGCGAGGTCCCGCTGGACACCGGCAGCGGGTTCGGCGATCTCATCGTCGCCGGCGCCGACGGGCAGCTCCCGCCGGCAGTGACCCGGTCGCTCACCGAGCTCGATGTCGCCGCCGCTGAGAAGACGCTGCGCTCCTCCGGAGTCGTCGTGTTCACCACCGACGACGAGCTGGTCTCCTCTCGGTCCGCGCGCCTGGTGGTCACGGAGTTCTCCGAGGAGGACGAGCAGGAGCACGAGCGGATCGCGTTCGAGTCGCCGGCGACGTACGTCGACGTCGGTGATCGGGTCGCGCCCTCCTATGCGGTCGTGTCGGCCGCGACGGCGAAGCGGCTCGGCGCAGATCCGCAGGTCGTGGGTCTCTACGTCGAGGATGCCGGGATCAGTGCCGCTGCGGAGACTGATCTCGACGAGGCGCTGGCCGCTGGCGAGATCTCCTCGGCGATCGACGTCGAGCGCGGGTTCGAGGAGGACGACACCACGGTGATCGTGTGGTTGCTCCTGGTCACGCTGGGTGCGGTGCTGATGATCGGTGGTGCCCTGACCGCGACGCATCTGGCGCTCAACGACGCCCGTCCCGACCTGGCGACTCTGTCGGCCGTCGGAGCCAGGACGCGTACGCGACGGGGGGTCGCTGCTGCGTACGCCATCGTCATCGCGCTCCTCGGAGCGATCCCCGGCGCGATCATCGGGTTCGTCCCCGGCATCGCGGTCAGCTATCCGCTCACCGCCGAGGGGTGGCCGGCGCGCGACGACGTGGCCTCCCACTACCTCGTGATCCCGTGGAGCCTGGTCGGGATCGTCGTCGTCGGCCTCCCCCTCCTGATCGCCCTGATCGTCGCGGTCACCACCCGCAGCCGGCTGCCCATGGTGGCCCGCGTCGAATAACCCCGCGAGAGGTCACCTCTGCAGGCCGAAGCGTCACTTCTGCAGGTCGAGTTGGCACGCTGGTGCCAAC